>CAZMOE010000070.1:0-3410 GCA_964567855.1 uncultured Prevotellaceae bacterium | reverse complement strand
AACCCCAGAACCGCGATGGCCCCTGCCCGCTGTTTATGAATGTTGTAGATATGCTTCATCATATTTTTAAGTTATAGAAAAGACGCTCATGGATTTGACCTGCCATTTTCTCATGCTGCCGTTTTCAACCGGGAGATCTGTCATCCTGTTTCGGAAAATAAAATCATATTCGAGAGATGATACAAGAGCTAAAAATCCGGAACTTCATATTTCATGAAAGTATTGCCTTTTCGTTTTTTATTGCGCTGCACCTTCCGGCACAGCATTCACTGATTTCTCCTGCGGGACGCTGCCCCGTCCGGGCATGCCGTTTCCCATGTTATTTTTTCATCTTCTGTCTGTTTGCGACCTCCTTTTTTTGTGAGCGATTACCACCCGAAACACCTATGCAAATAATGACTGAAAAAATAATCGGACTTCATTCCGATAAAAATAGAAATGCTCCATGAGTAATCCTGTAAATTCGTAGTGGCAAATATACACAATAAATTTCAAACTGTGAAAAATGGAAATGCTTTTCTTAAATTTTCTGCGATATTATCAAAAATACCCTGAATAATGGTCCAATTTCGACAAAAACAACCTTCCATAGCCTTTTTAAAGGAAAAAAATTTTCGGGAAACGGTTCTCACGGCATGGTCGGCCGTTGCTTCCGGCAAGATACGGCGTTCCACCGTCTATGCGGCGCTCCCCCCGATCCTTTTAGCGTCACCTACCCGCGCTGCGGTCGAAGCCGCCATTCCGCCACGATCTCCCACACCGTTTTCGATTTACGCGGGAAACTTTACGGCAGATTTAAGCAAAGTCCGTATCTTTGCGCCATCATGGGAGGAACAACCCGGGAGGCAAGAGCCTCACGCCGGCAAAAATGCGGGACTACATTTCCAATGAAAACCGCCTCCACGTCGGCCGGATTGCTCCACGCGGCAAAATAAATAGAATTATGAAAAACATCCTTACGATTAAAACGGCAGTCGGAATCTTTGCGCTGGCCCTGACGGCGCTGCCCGTATCCGCCCAAGACATTCTGGAAAATTATAACCGGGTCTACAGGTCATGGAAGGATTTCGGGGCGGGAAATGTGTATTATTCCACCGTCGATGCGGTCTGGCTCTCCGGAAAACCGGCGTTCTGGTACGTTCGCGAAACGCCTGAGGGGCGCCAATATGTGATGGTAAACGCCCTTTCACACAAACGCACGCCCCTCTTCGACCACAAACAGCTGGCGAAAGAGATCGCCCGGGAAACCGGAACCCCCATCCGGCCCGGAGAGCTGCATCTGCGGCATCTCCGTCTCTCCGGAAACGGCGATACCCTCCGCTTCAACACAGCCGGCAGGGTCTGGGAATATGTTTCCAGGAAGAACCTCCTTACGGATAAGGGCGCCATCCCCAATCCTCCGTCACGGCCCCACTGGGCCACGGAGAATGACGAGAAAGGCGGCGGCCCCGTCGTCTCGCCCGACGGCTCACGAGAGGCATATATCAAAAACTCCAACGTTTACGTGCGCGACCTGAAGAGCAAAGCCGAAAAACAGCTCAGCATCGACGGGACCGACGGCAACTATTACTCCTCATGGATCCAATGGAGCCCCGACGGCAGCAAAGTGGCCGTCTGCAAAATCCGGCCGGCCCAGAAAAGGTATATATATCATGTGGAATCCTCTCCGGCAGACCAGCGGCAACCCAAACTTCATAAGCTGGAATATGCCAAGCCGGGCGATGAGTTGCGTTTTAAGGTGCCGTGTATTTTCGATACGGAAACCGGGCAGGCAATCATCCCCTCCACGGAACTTTTTTCCGAACAATACGACCTGACATATCCGGAATGGAACGCCGACAGCAAGGGAATCGTGTTCGACTACAACCAGCGCGGACACAAAATATACCGCGTACTCGAACTGTCTGCGGAAACGGGAACCGTGAGGCCACTCGTAGAGGAGACTTCGGACAAATACATCAACTACACCCGCTATTTCCGACATAAGCTTTCGGACGGCCGGCGCATGATCTGGATGAGCGAACGTGACAACTGGAATCATCTGTACATGTACGACCGCACGCAAGGCAAACCCTCTCACCAGATTACCCGCGGCGAGTGGTACGTGCGCGAAGTGCTGAAAGTGGACGAAAACGACGGCAAAATCTATTTCTCTGCCAACGGCGTGAACCCCGGAGAGGATCCCTACAATATAAGATATTACAGCATCCGTTTCGATGGAAGCGAAATGACCGATCTCACCCCATCGCCGGGAAACCACAAGGCCACCTTCTCGCCCGACATGAAATACCTGGTCGACGTGGTCTCCACTCCGGCCGAAGCCCCCGTCGCCACACTTCGCGACGGGACCACCGGCGAAGCCCTCATGCCCCTCGAACAGGCGGACATCACCCGGCTCCGGGCCAACGGCTGGCGCGCGCCGGAGGTCTTCGCCGCCCCGGGACGCGACGGAAAAACCCTGATGTGGGGAATCATCCAAAGGCCGTCCCATTTCGACCCCTCGAAAAAATATCCCGTGATAGAATACATATATCAGGGGCCGGGCGACCAGCATGTTCCCAAATCGTTCATTCCCTATAACCACTGGCTGACGCCGATGGCCGAACTGGGCTTTATCGTGGTCATGGTGGACGGCATGTCTACCTCCTTCCGCAGCAGGGAGTTTGAAAATGTCTGCTACAAGAACCTGAAAGATGCCGGATTGCCGGATCACATGGCATGGATCAGGGCCGCAGCGGCCGTGTATCCGGAAATGGATCTGGAGCGCCTCGGTATCTACGGCTGCTCGGCGGGAGGCCAGGAGTCGCTGAATGCCCTATTGCTCTATCCGGACTTCTACAAGGCGGGATATTCCGCCTGCGGCTGTCATGACAACCGAATGGACAAAATATGGTGGAACGAACTGTGGATGGGCTACCCTGTGGACGATAGTTACGAGGCATGCTCCAACGTTGCCAACGCCCACCTGCTGAAAAGACCGCTCATGCTCGTCGTCGGCGAGCTGGACGACAATGTGGATCCCGCTTCCACCATGCAGGTCGCCAACGCACTCATCAAAGCCAACAAGCCCTTTGAACTGGTAGTCATTCCGGGAGCACGCCACACCATGGGCGAAGCCTACGGAGACCACAAACGCTACGACTTTTTCGTCAGGCACCTGATGGGAATAGACCCGCCCGGTTGGGAGGATATTCAATATTGATGGAACGGCGGCTCCTTTATCCGGAGCCGCCTTTTTTTTTATAAAGATAGTGCCGAGCTATATTATTCCACTCCTTTCAAACCTCTTTTCTTCGCTTATCGCAGCATTTTTTCGACCCTCACCGGCCTGCCATCGAAGGCCACGCCCTCGATGACCACATACCGCTCTCCTGGAAGGTCATTGTTATAAAACTGGACGTCCAACCGCC
>CAZMOE010000069.1:0-3574 GCA_964567855.1 uncultured Prevotellaceae bacterium | reverse complement strand
GATGTGGCTCATACGATTAGTATTGTCTTTCGTTTAAAATCAAATTTTGATAGTGCTTTATATTATAATGATTATGCTTTTAGAATGAATCCTGTAGGAGAGTCACTAACAATAGGGTTATTAATTACTCGTGGATTGATTTTTGAGGAATTAGGAATGTCTGATTCTGCTTATTTTTATTATAATGAATTGTTGAAGGATACACTACCACAATCCAGATACGATGTTTATCAACAACTTTATAATATGGAAAAAGGATTGGGTCATTTATTAGAAGCATCAATGTACGCGGATTCTGTTATTTATTACCAAACGTTGCTCACTAAAGAAGACCGTAGTCAAGAAATTAAGGATTTGATAGCGTCGCATCGAGAAACCTTGCGCCGGAAAGAACAAGAACAGGTTTATTATATCATAGGTTTTGTGATGGTAGGGTTAGTTCTATTGGTAGTTGTAGTTTATTTGTATATGTTGAATAGGGGAAAGAAAAGGATGCTGGCAAAAAATGAGGAGTTGGCAGAGTTGCGAGCGCGGATAGTGGCTTTGAAAGGAGAGGTATCGGCTGCCAAGGAAGACGAGGAACTGCAAATAGCAGGGGAAAGCCAACCACAGGAAGAGGGAGCCGCAGTTTCGACACAAGAAGTATCTACTACAGCATTGTTGACGCAAGAAATATTACAGTTGCAACAACATCAGATCGCACTATGTGCAGAAATGTTGCAGCGCCGGCCGGAATACGACGAGTTGGAAGCGCTGCGGGTTCATCCGTCGCCGGTGGTTACGAATGAACGACGGGACCTATTGGTGAATGCCATCGTGAATGCGTTTTCCGACGTTTATCAGGAATTGTTGTCGGAATATCCGACACTGAATAACCAGGACTGCCTTTATTGTCTGATGAGTTATATGAATTACGGTACAAAACTATGTGCCGCGTTGACCGGGAACAGTGAAGAGGCGGTTCGGCAGCGAAAATACCGCATTAAGAAGCGTATCAGTGCCGAGGCTTTCGAGCTTTTTTTCGGGAATTGAAGAAAAATAGTGCTTTATAGATTTGATTACACATATAATAATAGTATAGCAATGACAATGAAAACAAATTTAACCGGCGTTTATAGCTTGTCTGTCTTTTTCATGCTTTTGTTTTTGGGGTCCTGCCGTGGGATAGACTTTAAGAATGCGGAATTGACGGAAGCAGAGCGTATCATCAATACTTACCCGGACAGTGCTTTGGGGATGATAGAACGCATCGATGCCTCAGAACTTACGGAAACGGACCATGCCCGTTATGTCTATCTTCGGACCCGCGCTTGCGACAAGTTGCATCGCCCGATAACCTGGCCCGACGAAATGCAGTCGGCCGCCGATCATCTTGACGGCCTATTGCAGGGGTATCGGGACACTTTGGCGTTGGTGCATTATTATACGGGCATCGCCCATATGGCAAACCGACGTCCGAAAGACGCCGTTGCTGGATTTTTGAAGAGTTTGGAGTATCAGGGAACGGCTCCGAGCCGGATTGGGATGATGACCTATAGTAATTTAAGTGATTGTTATTGGGATCAAGATCTTAATAAGGAGGCAAAAGAAAGTATATACCGCTCTTTAGATATTGCACAGGCTTTAAATGATACTTACCAAGTGAGAATGATGTATAAGGAATTGGCGATGTCTTATGGTATACAGCACGAATTGGATTCAGCTTTATATTTTGGGTATAAAGCATTATCTGTTGCTATTGAATTGAATGATTCTTTGTCTCTCGCTAGTACTTATCATAATCTCAGTGCCTTTTACCGGGTAAAATGTGAGTATGATAGCGCTCTTCATTATAGTAATAAGGCATTCTTGTTCTATCCGAAAGGGATTGCTAAAGATGAAGCCTTCTTTTTTAGTCGCTCGGCCTTATATGTGCAGTTGGGAGAACGGGACTCCGCCTTTTTTTATTTAAAAGACTTATTGAATGGTGCCCTCCCACAGCTGAAATATGATGTATATCAGCAAATGTATGAGTTGGAAAAAAATACGGGTCATTTCACAGAAGCTTCGATATATGCGGATTCTGTTATTTATTATCGAAAGCTGTTAAGTGAGGAGGACCATAGTCAGGAGATAAAGGATTTGATAGTCGCACATCGGGACGCGTTGCGCCGGAAAGAGCAGGAACAGTTCTATTATATTATAAGTTTTGTTATAGTAGGATTGGTTATGCTCGTTGTAGTGGTTTATTTATTCATGATGAATAGGAGCAAGAAGAAGATGCTGGCCAAAAATCAGGAGTTGTCGGAATTACGAGCCCGAATCGTCGCATTAAAGGGAGAGGTAGCGTCATTGAGGGAAGAAGAGGAAAGGAAAATGGAGGTAGAAAGCCCTTCCGGCGAAGCGGTATCCGAAACTATGTCACAGGATGCGGCTGCAACGGCAATGTTGGCCCAAGAAATTTTGGAGTTGCAACAACATCAGATCGCACTATGTGCGGAAATGTTGCAGCGCCGGCCGGAATACGACGAGTTGGAAGCGCTGCGGGTTCATCCGTCGCCGGTGGTTACGAATGAACGACGGGACCTATTGGTGAATGCCATCGTGAATGCGTTTTCCGACGTTTATCAGGAATTGTTGTCGGAATATCCGACACTGAATAACCAGGACTGCCTTTATTGTCTGATGAGTTATATGAATTACGGTACAAAACTATGTGCCGCGTTGACCGGGAACAGTGAAGAGGCGGTTCGGCAGCGAAAATACCGCATCAAAAAGCGTATCAAACCGGAGGCTTTTGACTTCTTTTTCGGGAAATAATCCCCTTTAGAGGACCTTAAAACCCCGTTTTGGGGGATAAAACATAACAATCGCGTAACAGATCTTTCCGTTACGCGGTTGTTATGTTTTTTCTTTGTATCCCTGCCGTTTGCCCCTCTATCTTTGCACCGTCAACGAAAGGACAGATGAGGCTGAAGCCGATACAAAGTCTAAAGTCGAGACATAAATTTTAAACATAAAAATAAAACACAAAATGAAAAACAAAAAAATCGTGACGGGTACATGCTTATTGCTTTTATGTATGGGACAAAATCTTCTTAGAGCGGAAGTGGTTCCAGTTAGTTCAGAAGATGAGGTGAAAGGAAAACCTTCTTTATATGAAGTACCCGTCACCGTGGAAAAAGATGGCGATACCCTGCGCATCTATTCCAATGAAATGATCTGGAATGTCTCCATTAGCGGAGAGGATTGTGATGTTGCCGATACATCGGCCACTATCGATATATCGGATAAGAGTGGCACACAGACGGTGGTCATAGAAACCGAGTCGGGAACTTATTCCGGAGAATTCGATGCCGAATAAACAAGAATAAAAATAAAGGAAATGGACGCAGATGCTAGCTCCTTGTCCATGACTTTTCATAAACACAAAATATTAACAATTTAAACACAAACAAAAATGAAAAAAATCTTTTTTTCTGTCGCTACTGCGATGATTCTTTCTGCCGGTTGGGCAATGTATTCATGTTCTAATGACGATGAGTTGGAAATCTTACAAACTCCTTCTGCTCCGGAGACAGTAGATGTCGCTCCA
>CAZMOE010000068.1:0-4114 GCA_964567855.1 uncultured Prevotellaceae bacterium | reverse complement strand
ATCTTGCGAAAATCAACTTTGACCGCGAGGCTCTTGATATGGATATTCGATATATCTCTGAGCCTGAAAAGGTAGAGGCTGAACGTAAGGCTAAAGAGGAAGCTGCGGAAGCAGAGCGTAAGGCTCTTGCTAAGCGTGAAGCGGCGAGAGAAAAGGCGCGTTTGAAAGCCGAGGAAAAGAAACGTAAAGAGGATGAGAAGAACCGTCTTATCTGGCCGTTCCTCGTTCAGTTTGTTGATGACATCAAAAGTGGTGCGCGTAAGATTGGTAGCACCGATTATTCAGCTGGATCCTGTAAGGCTTGGAAAAGTTACATTGGTGTATATGACGGTTTCGATCCGTTACATCAGTTCGGTTGGGCAGACATTAACCGGGCTTTCGTAACACGTTATATCAACTATCTGCGTAATCACGGCTATATGCCTAAGGTCGTCAACAAGCATTTGACAAATCTCAAGGCTCTTATTAACGCTGCATTCATTGACGGTGTGCATGACAACCAACGTGCAGCATCGCTGATTGTTAAGAACAAGATTGAAGACCGTGATAAGGCTGTTGAAATTTATCTTACTGAGCAAGAGTTACAGGCGCTCTACGAAATGCCGTTGAAAGGAAAGAACGACTATATCCGAGATGTTTTTCTCATTGGTTGCTATACCTGTCAGCGTGTCAGTGATTACAATAATCTCAACAAAGACCATTTCGAGACAACTCGCAAAGGCACACGGATTATTCGGCTTATTCAGCAGAAGACAAAGACAGAGGTGACAATCCCGATTCTTAACGACAATCTGATTGCCATCTTTGAAAAGTACGACTATAACGTACCGAAAGCCAATGAACAGGTCTTGAACCGATATATAAAGAATATCCTTAAAGACTTGTCGGAAGCTGTTCCTTCACTGAAAGAAAAAGTACCGACAAAACTTACAATGAAGCAGAAGGAGGCAATGCACCGGGATAAGATTGAGCCGGGAACAGACCTCAATGGCAATGTTATAGTTCCACGCTATGACTGCGTCACAAGCCACACCGCCCGACGCACAGGCATCACAAATATGTACCTGAGCCACAAGTATACCATTCTCTAGATGATGCACGTCAGCGGTCATAAGACCCAAAAGACTTTCATGGACTACATCAAGCTATCCTCCGAAGAGATTGCCGATGAAATCGCCTCCATGTCGAAGAAAGAGAACGATATGTGGTAATTGTGTAACTTATTTAAAATCAATATATTACTGCGGTAGTCATATTCGAGTTGTATTCTCACACATCTAATTACTTAAGTAATTAGATGTGTGAGAATACAACTTTGACGCCCAAACACTTGTTTCTTTTAAAGAAAATGATTAATTTTGCAACGTGATATATTATGGCAATTAAGAATCCATACCCAACAACGGAGCATCGTGTATTCAAAAGAACGTTTCTCCAACAAACTGAGGTAAGCATAAGGTTTACCCCAGCCATTCTTGATGTGGATTTTCATGATAGAATGCTTCCTTTTCTTAAATCAGTTTTTAACTTAGATTTGTCAGATAAGGCAGATAAAGATGCAAACCATGCTGAAGTATCCTCTGATCATGAGCAGAAGAAATTTATTTTTGATTTGGATCAAGCAAAATTTATTATTGGACCTGAGAGCTACACAACATTTGCGGAAACGGCAATCCCTATGATAGGGATGTTGTTACGGTTTATTAGCGATGTTGCAAAAGTGGAAACTTTGGAACAAATAAACATCGTTAAAATAAATATATGGCCAATAAAGTCGGAGAACGCTTTCTCAAACTTTACAGATATGATTAAATACACTTTCAAGGAAAGATGTGTGTCAGATATGTTATCATATAAGTTTGATGAAGATCCTAAACCTGTTAGGCTTTCAAAAACATCGAATAATGCAATTGCAGAAAACGCAAATGTAGATGCCATTCTTTCTGCTGAAGTTGTTTCAAAAGAAAAAGTTAATCTTGGATTAGTTTTAAATGCTTCAGTGAATAATATCGGCATCAATGATTTGCTTTCTGATGCGATTGTCTTAAATGACGTGATTTATCAAGGGTTTATTGAAACTATTTCGGATAATATTTTAAATCTAATGTGCAGAGAGAATTTATCATGAATACTTCTTTCGAAATATTAGAGCCTCAAACTCGACAAAGCCAATCTGACAAGAAGCGAGTTAATCAATCTTTCTCAGCTTCAACTGGTAGGCGAATGTCATTTGCTGCCGCGTCATTATCAGTTGCTATGTCAATGGTAGCTGTTGATTGTCATGTAATAGAAGATAGGTATCAGCCTATTTTTGTTGGAATAGAGTCATTTCAAAATGAACTTGTGGTTGCCTTGGGTAATGATTATGAGGTACAGGCTAAATTACTCCAGAAACTTGAAACTTTAAAAGAGTCCCTAAGTGAAAATTGGAATGGCGAGGATGATTGTCCGATTGAAGAAAAGGCCTATAATAATACTAAGGCAGCTATCAAAAGCACACCCAGTGTAATGCTTAGGCATTGGAGATTATTTCCCAATCCTAATGGTACGTTATTGTTTTCTCCTAATAATAAATCAATTGCCGGAATAAGTATTGGAAATGATGAATTTTCTTATGCTGCCTTTGTATCAGATGATAAGCAAATAAGTGGGAAGGAGCCGTTTACTGAACAGGCATTTAAGTCCGCATTAAAACAAATTCACAGAATTTTAGGATATGTCTGAAATGCTGCCTCTTCCACATAATATTACTGATGAAGAGAATATTGCACGTGTAATTCTCTCTCCAATGATGGTGGAAGACGATGAGGTCTCTCCATCTGCTTTTTTTCTTCGAGATTTAAAACCTCCGGAAGATTTCGTGTCTGTTCTTCGCCATAGTTACATAATACCTACGCCTGAAAATGTCTCTATGATTCGAGTACCCAATGGCAACACTTTATATGGCTATGCCTTAATCAATGTGGGTATCTGTAGGAATATCACGTATAAAGATATTATGGTAGATGTACTATCACATCCGAGTCAGAAGAATCCATATCATGCAGGCATTCATTACTCAAAGTCAGGCAATGCTATAAAGGGGGCATGTGCTGATCCAGATTTTATAATTGTTGCGGGGATGTTAGCAAATAATAGTGAGTTGACATCATTTTAAGAAATAATGGTATTGTCGTACTATTACATTTTAAGTGTTTGGAGTCCAGTATGTTGCTGTAATATTTCTAAACCTTGGAAAATTCTGATATTTAATAAACATATTGTTCCACGCATAATTTATAGTGCCACATTGGCACTATAAATGACACATTAAATGGCATAATAAAAATGTTTGTACCCGTGTCTAAGTCTGACAGTCCAAAACTATGTTATAATCCCCCAAATGTAGTTCAAAAACCATAGATTTGGGGGATTATAGCACTTTTTAGGAGGATTTTATCTACTAACTGGCAAGAAAGTCGGGATGAGGTCAAAATGAAAGCAGTTGGCACAAAGATTTATTGTGTCATAGTTGATAGAATAACCGATAGACTAAATTATAGATTAAATCAACAGCAAAATTTAGTGTGGAGTGCCCTGAAAGAGAAAAAACATCGTTATCATCCGCCAAAAGTGGCTTAAATCGGTAGATTTGGCGGATGATAAGCATTTTTTAGACCTTGTAATACCGAAAAACACTATGCTTGTTGAGTATCTTCTGCGGTTCTGCCATTGAATTTTGCAGGCGCACATGGTTCGTATAGGTTGATTTGCCAGACGAATGTCGGACTTTTTGCGGTAAAAAAAACACATTTGAAGAAAATTTGAGCATCGGGTGAACTTTTTGAACATCCTTTTGGTTGTAGAAATTGTGGTGACAACTCGTGCAATCATAGCGGAGCAATATACTTCCGCCCGTCATCTCATGATGAGGATTATACACACTGCGCTCTGTTGTGACGTTCATTGGCTCGTATTGTTCCCACTACGCCCATTGTGGCATCCTTTTGATCTCGCAAGGGATTGAACAGTTATGGCGCAACTCTGCCATTGCGGTTGATTGACCGATGCATCTCAGCCCGATTGCATCAATATCAAACCGTGTTAGCCATTGCTGTATCCTCATGGCTCATAG
>CAZMOE010000067.1:0-4316 GCA_964567855.1 uncultured Prevotellaceae bacterium | reverse complement strand
CACCTCTTTACGGCTAAGAATGCGGACAGAGCCGTCGAGAATCTTACGGAACAGGTCGATACTGATGTTATCGAACTGAGGGAAACGCTCCCAACGACGGGCGGTATATCCGTCGGCTGTAGTGGAGGCCCAGGCTTCGCGGAAATCCTGCTGCCAGATAAGTTCAGGACCGTCGGTAACGGTTTCGCCGGTCAGCATCATGTGGCTGAGCACCGGAATGGCGCCGGCGGCCTCCGGATAAGTACCGAACGTTTCATGCCAGCCGCAATGGTCGAAACGAATACCGTAATGGCCGGAATAACCGGAAAGCCAGGTTCCCAGACAGGTGCTTTCGATTTCGTGAAAACAGGAAGTCATTGTAAACTTCTCGCAAAGGATAAAATGTTCCGAGCAACGCTCACACTCGGCAGCGAACTCCGGGCTGCGCTTCATCATGGCGATAGGATTCAGATTGGCGCCCCAGAATGCACCGCACCAGCTGGAAATCAGATATCCGCCATAGCGATGCGCCATTTTCATCAACTGCGCAAACAGTCCCATGCGCTCCAGCCAGGAACAGGAAAACTTATCATCATATCCCCAGAACTGCTCGGCGAAATTCCAGCCGATGAAATTCGGGTAGTCACGATAAAATTCTTCATAAACACTCAAATCATATTCTGAAAAATGGCTAAAGCCACCGCTGGCGCACTGCACTGTGGCCCACATCCGATTCTCCGCACACGTCCGCAACCACGATTTGGCTATTTCATAACCGTTGTTGGCGACACGCATCTCTCCGGTTTCTTCGTCGTGACTGATGGAAAGCGAGATGTTCATCACAGCAAACGGCCGGATATCTTCCGGAACCAGGTCGATGATTTTCTGAGGATCGGGATAGTTCCATGTATCGATGTGGATGAGCCACAGAGGTTGCTCGGGCGAAATGGGGCGGCGCATGGGAGCTGCCACAATGTCATCGGCCGTAAACGATTCTGCCTTGGCAGATGAAAAACAACTGCCCGACAGGAATATTAAAACACCTAATAATAATGAGAAAATCTTTTTCATGTCATTATGCGGATTTATGATTAATGGCTGCAAAAGTAGCGCTTTCCGCCCTAACGGGATACCAAAAATGTAACAAATGGTATCAATCCGGGAAAATTTCGACATCTCCTATATTATAAATACCCCCTGCCGCCACACGGCAACGACCACCTATCGACACAGAGCCCCTTGCCGCACAAACGGAGCCTCTACGCATCCTGTCTGCAGCGAATGTTACGAAATGAAAAGCATTTGAAACATCATCGCAACACGATTCCGCAAAAAATATATTCCTTTGCAGCTGTCGGATGATGCTTCCTTTTCCGCGGGAGGTTACAACAAGACAATGATAAATCATCACGTATTATTTTTCGTCTATGAAAACATTCATCAAACTCATTTCGACCATTATTCTGCTATCGGCATGTATGTTGCAACTCGGCGCAGCAGAAAGATTCATATCCTTCCATCAGCAAGAAACCGCCATGACGCTGGCGGCTTCCCCCGAAGATGAATTCGCCATCCTATACGACCCGACGGAACACACCGGAGTGAAAATTGCTCTCGGCAACCTGCAAAACGATTTCCTCAAAGTAATAGCCTTCGCCCCCCGGCTGGTAGAAACAGAGAGCGAAAAGGTCCGCATCATCGTCGGCACCTGGGACAAAAGCCCTGCCATCCGCCGGCTTGCCAGGAACGGAGCTTTCGATGCCTCCGAACTAAAAAACAAAAACGAAAAATTCATCATCACAACGGCCACAGTCACCATCGGCAATGAAAAACAGAAGACCCTGATTATTGCAGGCAGCGATAAACGGGGCACCATTTACGGAATTTACGAGTTGTCACGCCAGATCGGCGTTTCACCCTGGCACTGGTGGGCCGACGTGCCGGCAGAAAAACACTCCGCCCTGTATGTAAAGGCCGGGCAGTTCACCGACGGAGAGCCGGCCGTAAAATACCGCGGCATCTTTATCAACGACGAATGGCCCTGCATGGGCGGATGGACGACCGAGAAATTCGGCGGATTCAACAGCAAAATGTATGTTCACATCTACGATCTGTTACTCCGCCTAAAAGCCAATTTTCTCTGGCCCGCCATGTGGAGTGCGGCGTTCTATGCCGACGATCCCGAAAACAGCCGTCTGGCAAATGAGATGGGAATCGTTATCGGCACCTCGCACCATGAGCCCATGGCACGCAATCATCAGGAATATGCCCGCAACCGCTCTGCTTACGGACCATGGAACTATCAGCAGAATCCCGAAGGCATCGAACGTTTTTTCCGGGAGGGCATCGAGCGGATGAAAGGCAAAGAGGAGGTAGTCACTATCGCCATGAGAGGCGACGGAGACGAGCCGATGGGGCCGGATACCGACACCCGGGCACTCGAAGAAATTGTGAAAAGGCAACGCGAAATCATCAGAGAAGTTACAGGCAAGCCAGCCCACAAAACGCCTCAGATATGGGCCCTCTACAGCGAGGTGCTGGAGTATTATGACCAAGGGATGAAGATTCCGGACGATGTGATGATCCTGCTTTGCGACGACAACTGGGGCAACGTACGAAGATTGCCCGACCTGAACGGCAAGCGGCATCCCGGAGGTTATGGCATGTATTATCATGTAGATCTGCACGGGGCCCCGCGGGCCTATCAATGGCTGAACATGACACAAATCCAGCACATGTGGGAGCAATTGTATCTTACCTACACCTACGGGGTGGATAAGATGTGGATTCTAAACGTCGGCGATCTGAAGCCGAATGAATTTCCGACAGATTTCTTCCTGAAAATGGCATGGGATCCGTCACAATTCACCTCGAAGAACCTAACCGGATATACGGAAGACTACTGCGCCCAGCAATTCGGTGCCGAACATGCCAAAGAGGCGGCACGCATTCTCAATTTATATTGTAAATACTGCGCCCGCGTTACCGCAGAAATGCTTGACGCCAATACCTATAATCTGGACAACGGCGAATTTAAGGCCGTTACCGACGAATTTCTGGCATTGGAGGCCTATGCTCTCCGTCAATACGACGAAATTCCCGCCGATAGACGTGACGCCTATTATGAACTGATCCTGTTTCCCGTGCAGGCCATGGCCAACTTGTATGAAATGTATTACGCCGCAGCCATGAACCGAAAACTGGCAAAAGAGGGCGATGCCCGCGCCAACGCCTGGGCCGAAAGGATCGAATATTGTTTCAGCCGCGACGCCCGGCTGTGCTCCACCTACAACCATATCCTTGCCGGCGGAAAATGGAACCACATCATGGACCAGACCCATATCGGCTACACCAGCTGGGACGAACCCAAGGAAGGTAATATCATGCCCGCAGTCACCCGCGTGGCTGAAAACGACCGGCTCGGCGGTTACGTATATGAAGAACAGGGCCGCGGGGTCGTTGTAATGGAAGCCGAACGTTTTGCAACCTCTACATCAGGCAAGGAATGCGGCTGGTCCGTCATTCCGGATTTGGGACGCACCTTATCAGGGGTAACGCTGATGCCTTACGGGCGTCCTATAGAAGGGGCCTCCATCACTTATAAAATGAAGCTGTCCTCAGACCATGAGCGGTTGCCGGTGCGTGTCATTCTAGACAGCACGCTGCCATTTGTCCCCGGCGGCCACAATTTTGCCATCAGCCTCGACGGAGGAGATGAACACGTCATCAATTTCAACTCCGAACTGACCTGGGCCAACAATTACTCGAAAATGTATCCCGCCGGAGCGGCAAGAATCATCGAATCCAAAATCACATTTACCGGCTCCCCTATCAGACGTGGAGAGCACACGATCACCATTCGCCCTCTCGGCCCGGCCATCGTTCTTCACAAAATCATCGTAGACTGCGGCAGCGACGTTCCCAGCCGTCTGAATCTGCAGGAAAGTCCTTATCACAGAATCAAATAATCACCAATATAAAACAAGCAATATGAACAAATCCTATCAACTCGCACTGGCCGGCGGCTGGGCCATGCTTTCAGCCCTGACAACGGTGCAAGCACAGAACCCGATCGTTCAAACATGGTACACGAGCGATCCGGCTCCCATGGAGCACGATGGTACCCTCTATGTATACACCGGCCACGATGAAGACAAGGCAGACTTTTTCTGGATGCAGGAGTGGCGCGTTTATTCGACAACCGATATGGTCAATTGGACCGATCACGGCTCTCCACTCGCCCTCGAATCCTTTTCCTGGGCCGACGACCGCGCCTGGGCGGCGCAGTGCATTGAACGTCATGGTAAATTCTTCTGGTATATCTGCGCCCACTCGAA
>CAZMOE010000066.1:0-4950 GCA_964567855.1 uncultured Prevotellaceae bacterium | reverse complement strand
GCAAAGATATTGAATAACCCTATCGCTATATTCGAGAATGCTTCATTGTATTAATTAAAAACAGGTTACAAATCAAACATTTGGCACATAAAACTCCGTATTATGTGCTTTCGGGAGTAAAAACAGCACTTATTTGACAGTTGCTCCTTTCACAATTCATGCAGGCAAGACGAAACAGGTCGTTCCTCCTACCTACCCGCCGCCTCGGGGAACCAGGCAGAACACAAAAAGCGAAAGCCTTCACCCACATCATGCGAAACAGGATGCAGGAAAGGCCTCTGCCTAAAAATAAAACAAATCAAATGAGCAAAACCGACGTGCTTTTATTCCGAGACGGGGCGCACACTACGCCCGCCGCTGCGGCTGTACCAGTCTACGCCGGGATTGCCGCTGTTGAAGTTGAGACCGTAGGCGCCGTCGGTATTGCTCTTATGAGGCGTAGAGCTCCAGTAGTAACCGCCGGAACCGGCGCTACCGAGCGATGCCCCATAACGATAGCCGGCAACGGGAAGAAAAATAGAATTGCCGTTCGGACCGACAATATGATAACCTTTCACCCCGTCTACATTCGTCCATGTCCAATGACATTCATCCACCAGTTCACGAAATTCGCTCTCCGTCGGCAGCCGCCAGCTACCGCCCCAGTCAGCACGGGCAACATCATATTGCGGAACACCGCCAATATCGCCGAAAGACTTGTTATAAGTGACACTGTTGTTTCCGATGTATTCCTTTTTGGTAAAAATTTCGCCCCAGGCATAATAGGCCCCATAATCGGAAGGGAAAAAAGCGCCCACGTTGCAAGTCGCCCACTTTACGCTCAGTCCCAGGTCAACATATTCATAGCCATTGATCTTACCATTCCCGGCCGCAGAATTGTAAATTCCACCATTCGTATTCTTTTTCATTTACATTTACATTTTATGATTAAACAATCCTGTCACACTATTGTTTGTCATAAATTCAAATGCAAAGATACTGAATAGGCCAATCGCCACACCCGAGGAAGGGATATAGTATTAATTAAAACAGTCTATGAATCAAACGTTTGCCAAATAAAACTTTGTATTATTCCCTTTCATTGAAAAAAATATCATTTTTTTGACAATCGGCCCTGCCACAATCAATACAGATACCCCCCGCCACACCTTTGCCCCCGCTCACCAGCCGCCACGAGAAACCAGACAGAAAACAAAAAGCAAAAGCCTTTGCCCTTATCCGATAAAATATTGTAAGGGAAAGGCCTTTGCCTCAAAAATCAATATCAAAATGAAAACAAAAGACTAAGAAAAGAAGAGGGATGCCCGTGCGCAGCCTCTGTTTACTTCCACCACTCCAGCGCTTTCTGCACCGTAGGGGCCATGTCGTAATATTTGTATTCCGCCAGGCGCCCTCCGAAAATGACATTCTGCTCGGCGTCGGCCAGGGCCTTGTATTGGGCATAGAGGGCGGAATTCTTTTCATCGTTGACCGGGTAATAAGGCTCCATGCCAGCGTGCCACTCGGTCGAATACTCGCGAGAAATCACTGTCTGCGGGCAGGCGTCGACCTGCGCCCCGAACATCTCGAAATGTTTATGCTCGATAATGCGTGTATATGGGATCTCCCTTTCCGTATAATTGACAACCGCGTTGCCCTGCCAGTTGGCGACATCGAGGACTTCGGTTTCAAAATGAACGGTGCGATATTCTAAGCGGCCTAAGCGGTAATCGTAAAATTCGTCGATGGCTCCGGTATAGACGATCTTGTCCGCGGCGGCCTCCAATTCGGCGCGATGGGTGAAGAAGTCGCAATCGGTACGGGTTTCGATGCCCTCCAGCAAGCGGTCGATAAGCACATTATAACCGCCGACCGGGATCCCCTGATAAGCGTCGTTGAAATAGTTATTGTCAAAAACAAACCGGACAGGCAACCGGCGGATGATGAACGCCGGAAGCTCCGTACACGGACGCCCCCATTGTTTTTCGGTATAGCCTTTGATCAAGGTTTCATAAATATCCTTGCCGATGAGCAACTGCGCCTGTTCCTCCAGATTGCGCGGTTCGGTAATGCCGGCCGCTTTCATCCTCATTTCAGCTTCAGCCCGTTGCTCCTCGATTTTAGCGCGGGCTTCGGCCGGAGTCGTCACTCCCCACATCTGGTAGAAGGTGTTCATATTGAACGGCAGGTTATACAACCGGCCGCGGTAATTGGCTACCGGACTATTGGTATAGCGGTTGAATTCCACGAAAGAGTTGACAAAGTCCCACACGGCCTTATCTGAAGTATGGAAAATATGGGCGCCATACTTGTGGACGTTGATTCCGGCCGTTTTTTCGCAATAAAGGTTGCCTCCGAGATGCGGCCGCTTGTCGATGACAAGACAGCGATAGCCTGCGCTCTTGGCCTTATAGGCGAAAACGGCACCAAAGAGCCCGGCGCCGACAACCAGATAGTCGTATTGCTTATTCTTCATATCGTTATCGTTTAAAATTTTGCAAATCTAATCATTTTTACCGACATAGCTTTGCGGCTGGAAGAAAAAACAAACGGTCACTTGCCCATCTCATGGATTTGTCGTAATTTTGTCGCACTTTTTCAATCCGTTCGATATGATAAAACAGTTTTTTTCGATAATGAAGCGGTATGTCAGGCCATACCGTAAATTTTTGGCTTGGGCAGTCGTTCTCAACTTCCTTTCCCAGTGGCTGAATGTCTTTTCCTTCGCAGCACTTGTCCCTATCCTGAACATTCTTTTCAAGATAGATACCCAGGTCTACGAATACATTCCGATGGACTGGACCGACTTCAATAAGGATATCCTTATCAACAACGCCTATTACTGGATCAGCGAAATCATCAGGAACGAAGGGGCCCTGTATACGCTCATCATGATGGGATCCGCCCTGATCTTGCTCACGTTTCTCAAGACCGCCGGCTATTTTGCCTCTTCGGCCATCCTGGTTCCGTTCCGCACCGGCATTGTCCGCGACATCCGTATCGAAGTCTACAACAAAGTGCTCCGTTTACCTATCGGATTTTTCTCGGAAGAGCGAAAAGGCGATATCATGGCCCGTATGAGCGCCGACGTTTCGGTCGTCGAGAACTCCATAACCAGTTCCGTGGACATGTTATTGAAAAATCCGATCGCTATCATCATATATTTTTCCACGCTGTTCTATGTAAGTTGGCAGATGACGCTTTTCGTACTCGTGATTCTGCCAATCGGCGGCTGGATCATGGGCACTATCAGCAGGAAGCTCAAACGCAAGTCGGCCACCGCCCAAAGCCAATGGGGAGAGATCACCGCGCAACTGGATGAGACCCTCGGCGGCCTGCGCATCATCAAAGCCTTCATTGCAGAGAACAAAATGCTGGCCCGATTCACCAAAATCAACAATGCATACCGAAAAACGATGAACGAAATGGTGATCCGGCAGAGTTCCGCCCATCCGGTGAGCGAATTTCTCGGCACAACGGTCATTGTCATCGTCCTGTGGTTCGGCGGATGGCTCATTCTTGAAAATCATTCCCCGATCGATGCAGCCATGTTCATCTTCTATCTGGTAATCCTCTATAGCGTCATCAATCCGCTGAAAGAATTCTCAAAAGCATTCTACAACATTCCGCAGGGATTGGCCTCAATGGATCGTATCGACCTTATCCTGAAAGCGGAAAACCACATAACGGATCCGGAACATCCCGCTCCGCTCAAGGAATTCACGGACAAGATCGAATTCCGCGACGTATCATTTTCCTATAACGGCACAACCGATGTCCTGAAGCACATCGATCTGTGCGTGCCCAAAGGCAAGACCATAGCCCTTGTCGGCCAATCCGGCTCGGGCAAATCGACGCTCGTGGATCTTGTGCCCCGCTATCATGAAGTAACGGATGGCGAACTGATCATCGACGGAAAAAACATCAAAGAGTTTTCCATTGCCGCACTCCGCTCTTTAATCGGCAACGTAAACCAGGAGGCGATTCTATTCAATGATACTTTCTACAATAATATCACCTTCGGGGTAGAAAATGCCACAATGGAAGAGGTCGTGGCCGCTGCCGAGATCGCCAATGCCCATGACTTCATCATGGAAAGCGAAAACGGTTACGATACCGTCATCGGCGACCGCGGCGGAAGGCTTTCCGGCGGCCAGCGTCAGCGCATCAGCATCGCCCGGGCTATCCTGAAGAACCCTCCGATCCTGATTCTTGACGAAGCGACCTCGGCTCTCGATACGGAATCGGAACGGCTGGTGCAGGAAGCGCTCGAACGGCTGATGAAATCGCGTACCACAATCGCCATTGCCCACCGACTGAGTACGATCAAGAACGCCGACGAAATCTGCGTTCTGTATGAGGGTGAAATCGTCGAACGGGGCACGCATGAAGAACTCATCGCGCTGAACGGATACTACAAACGCCTCAACGACATGCAGCAATTATAAGACTGCGGTTGTCCCATCTGATAAAGATTTGCTACCGACGAACCTATCGCGCCCCGCAAAAGCCCGGAAACAGGCTTATTGCGGGGCGCAACATATCCGCGTAATAAATAAAGATATCAGAAATGAAAAAGATTCCGGTTCACCGGACGAAGTCGACGAAAGCCTCGTCACGGGCCGCTACCTGCGCAGCAAATTCACGACCTTGAAGAATCACATCATCCCAAACCTCCCCGCCGAGAGCAGACAACATTTCCTTGGAAACTTTCCGGCGTTCCAGGGCATGCAATATCCCGGCATGAAAGGCCTCATTTACCCCCAGGAGATTACGGCATTCAGGGAAAGCAAGGGCAGGGTAATCCCTGCGACAGGCCGGTGTCCGCAGAAAAATGCCCGCCTCGCCGCATTCCGCGATAAAGACCGGACTATAAAAGCGTACGTGATCCCGGTAAACCCGATCCGCATCATTATCCTTATACAACTGCTGCATGTCATAGGCATTCATCATAATGACATCGGAAACTTC
>CAZMOE010000065.1:0-5321 GCA_964567855.1 uncultured Prevotellaceae bacterium | reverse complement strand
GCAAAGAGACTAAATAATGACATTTATCCGTATGCTTCTTTTTCCACACGCCCAATAAGGCGATATCGGTATTTTGCAATTTCATTTTCTCGCCGTTCTCTGTCTTGATACGGATCTTTTTGGTGTTACAATTCGGCATCTTTACACGACCGGCATATTCGGTTCCGTCTTTCATGATAATGCGGCCTTCTTCCCTGTCTGTCGCATCCTTTATAAGACTATAGATCTGGCAACTGCTTAACAACGGCATTGCAAGTAAAAGTAAAATGTATTTTCTGAACGTTCTCATTTTCTAATATCGTTTTTAAATCATAAATTAAATTGGAAAAGGCGTCAACCATTCACTACTTGTCTTCATATCCGGTTACCGCCAAGTGACCTGCACATTTACAAGCACTGAATAGTCCACGCCTTATGAGCGTGAACCCTCAGTCTGCTTGTTCTCAATGTGCGAATGATTGGCGGTATTCGATATGAAGAGAACAAGAGCCCAAAGCTCAATTTCTATATATAAGTACTGAATGAAAACGCAATTTCCGCTATCTCAATGATACCATTTCCAACCGTAATACGGCTCTTATGGCTGTCTGTAATTGCGGAATGCCACTCATCCGAGTATCCATTTCCATCCTGTGGACTTCCTATCTTTTTCTTCTAAACCTCCTTTTTTAATTGTTTGCGACTCTCTCTAACGATGCTTGTAGAGAACATATCACATCTTTATCCCAAAAGATGAATGATTCATCAAATGTGTCCGAAGAGGAATACCTCAAGTTCACAGACCCCCGATGACGCTGCAAATTTAGTCGATTATTTTCATTCGACTGCTATGTGATAGGATTTTTATTAACATTCCATATCCTCTCTACAGTAAAAGTAGCCTGCCCTCTCGTCATCGGCGTCTCCTTGACATGCCCCCTGTCATCCGAAACATCCAGCACAAGCATATCCGACGCATCATTACTCTTCCGTAGAAAACCTTCCAGGCCGCCACGTACACCGAAAATTTCACGTATCTTTCCCTCAACCGATTCATTATAACTCCTCAGACCATCCAGATAACGGTCATTGGATGCTATCGCACCGCGTTCCCCGTGCATGAAATGAGCATAAAGATCCCCCGTCCCAGAAGAATGATTCACATCGATCGACTGAAGCATATAATCAAACGACTCCAGGGGGCTGAACAGAACCGTCCGGTAACCGGAATAAAGAAAATGTCCCAACTTGTTCGACATAAAGAATCGCTCCCAAAAGCTCCCACGAGCATTGATCCCTCGGTCAGGCTTCCCAGTATCCGCCGCACGGATACCCATCCGGACGATCTCCAACCGGCGCTCTCCACGCCTGCGCTGACGTTCCAGGAAAGACGACCGGCCTGTATCATAAAGATCCTTCAGCATATCACGAAGCTCTCGGGTCATCTCAATAGCCTCCTCCTGACGCAACAGATACTCATACTCCAGCTGTTCCTGCAAACCCTGAACCCGGGATATATCAGCCAATGTCTTAGATACAGCATCAACATCTCCACGACCACGATCCTCTCGCAACTGAGAGCGAAGGGCCGTCAACTCTCCGGCAGCCTGCTTCTGACTCGCCTCCGTCTCAGAAAGACCCGAAAGACGATCCCGGACCTCAAGATAACGGCGCTTCATCAAAAGACGCTCATAACGGGCCTGCTTCGACTCCCCAAGATAACCACGCTCAGAAAACTCATCCTCAAGCTCAGAGATCGCATCTGAAACGGCCTCCTCTGTCTCCTCAAGATTCACTCGCCGCAAATCATCTCGCCTCTTCTCCAGATCACGGAGCTCTATCGTCAGAGAAGCGCGCCTCGACTCAAGTGCAGCAAGATCATCAGCACTCATACCTTCCGCAGGCTTCAGACCCTTCAACTCCTTGCGTATACCTCGGATATCCTCATCGACACCCGTCGCCATCAAATCGCCAAGAGTCTCTCGGATACCCTCTATCAAACCTCGCGTCCTGTCGTCAACCAACCTCCCTCGACGTACTCCCTTATCCGTCTTCGTCGTCATACGCTGGTGAGTCAGCTTCTCCAGCGAACGGCTCAATTCACGAAGCTCTGCGCCGTTCATAACCGTCTTCAAACGCCTCAGATACATCTCCGCATCAGCAACGCTCCGGGCATTGGAAACCTGGCGTATCAGGCGCATGATCTCTGACTTGTACATCTCCTTTCCTGCCTCGCTTGTCAAATGCTTCCCTATAAAATCCGCCATCCGGCGACGAACAACATTCAACTTCTCTGCATCGTCAACAACTCCATCTAAATCTGACATCAGTGAAGATGCAGCCTCGGATACGATACTGAAACGGATATCATTGCTACTATCCGAAAACGTGCCTATATTATCCGTCGCAGACTTGATTTGGTTAGGATTAAAAACTATAAATTCCCTCGTACCCTTTTCTGCATACCTGTCACTATTGCGTTTAGTGAAAATACCTCCATCGCGAGGTGACCATGGTTCAGGACGTGACATTTCGGCTCCGCTTCCATCAAATCCATTGCGATCTGGATCACGCATATTTAAAAAACATTCCAAGACGTGACCATTCATTCCTGAAAATTTCCGAGAAAATTCAATACTATTTGAAAAATAGAATCCATCACGAATGCTCTTGCTATGGTCAAATACAGTAAATCCGGACAATGTCCCATGATAAACCACCAATGGCTCCCCGTTTTCATCAATGACCTTAGAGGAATGTTCCGGGTCATTCTCCCAATCCCCGAACCAATCCTTGAACGACTTCGTGCGTACCTGTACCCATTGTCGCTCGTTCAGACGTGTCGGAGCTCCGTTCGGTGCCTTCATGTAACTTCCGTCTTCTTTGGCACGCCTGACTATGGTTTCCTCTTCCGATTCATCATCTTTCACATTTTTTTCTCCTTCAATAACTGGATTCTCGAAATTTTCTATTACATTTGCAGCACGGGAAAGTTCTTCATTGTCTAAGGTTACCGCGCTGAGTGCGGAGTGATGTAGATAATCAAGAGCTTTCTTTTTATTTATATATGTAGCTTTCCCCGTATTAAACCAATCTATGATATTACCTTGGCCTTTTCCGAATACGGAAGAAATTATATTAAAATCAACATCATCTTTACCTTTGCCCAAATCAAGCGTCACCAGAAAATTCCCCTTCTCTGTTCTCAACTCCGTCAGGATCGCACGGCTTCCATCCTTTCCGTAATTGTTGAACACGGCTATCGGATCGCTCACCGCACGAGGCAAATCACGCAACTCTTCCAACCCGAAACCGTGTTTCTTCATCTTCTTGATAACCTTGTTACCGTACAGTTTCATCGGCTTGTCTTCCACGCCGGCAGAACGAAGTGTTGCAGATGGTCTGCCAAGATCGAAAGTAACGGTATCCGCATTCTCCTCACTCAGCCCCGTCAGCTGCTCATTGAACCTCTCGTTGACCGTTTCGATATTGCTTGCAGACTCTCCAGTCCGTAAGTCCGTACCGCTAACCAAATCATAAAGCACCCGATCCGTAACCTCCTCGATACTTCCGAACTTCTCAATGCCGAACAGGTTCTTCCCCGCCCAGCGCCAGAAGCGCTTCAATGCCTCACGCATCCGACCAAGCAACGCCAGAGACTTAACCTTATCTGTCATCCCAGCACCTGAATCGAGAATCCGCTCCGCCTCACGCTCCAACTTCTTCGCATTCTCCCGCCCAGAAAGACGGCTCAATGCCTCGCTAGCTACTTCATCATCATTATCCCGGATCGAAGAATAATTCTCATCACCCAGCACCTCGTCCCAAACAGGAGTCCCTCTAAGCAAATCCTTCACGCTCGACCAACCCTTCGGATTACGAATCCGCATCGCTTCAGACCACAGGTGCGTATATTCATGAACCGGAGTATTGGGATTAAGACCCGAATCCGTCAGATAGATCTTTCCTCCTACAGTCCACCCGTAAACCTTCCCCCGGGGGGTCTGCATGAACACCCTTGTTCTTCCCGTCGGTCGATACGAGGTGCCATACTTTTCATCTATAGATCCTAAATAATCCTCTATCTTCTTATTCAGTTCTTCCAGCTCGTCATATATGCGATCATAATTTTTGTCAAACCAATCCTGCCTTGCAGCATCGTCTTCAGGGACATCTTCTACTTCATAAAGCTCCGGAATAGTGTCTATATCTATATAATCATCTTCGTTTACAGGAATGAACGGCATTTCAATGCCAAGTTCATGTAAGCGCACATTCAGTTTGACAAGATTCCTCAATATGTCACTATTGCCATGTATATAGGAATCTTGAGAGGTATGTAATTCATGACGCAAAGAGGCCAGTTCTTCAAGAAGGTCCGTCTGTTCTTCCGATAATCCGTTCCGTTGGCCGATTTCCGCATTCGAAGCCATTCGATTTGCCGCCCATTCACGTTTTCTGGCATAAGCTTCTTTCGAGAAATATGAAAAACGGGGCCGACCGGTTTCGGATCCTACGTTCACCTCCTGGCGCTCCGCAAGACCCGTATTGTCTTTGAACTCCCCGCTGTAAAGTGCCTGCTGCAATGACCGAACTATTTCTGCCAAGGGCTTCCCTTCTGCCCTGCGCAACTTTATTGAGTCGTAATAATATTCAACCACATGAGCTTCTCCGTCATTCCTCATCCCAGCGCTTTTCTTCGGAGATACAACAATACTGATACCGTCCGACTCGCCACGGTTGTCAAAGTTGGACACCGTCGCACTATGGTTACTCAAACGGATGGTCACTATCTTTCCGTTCTTCGTTTCAAAGGTGGCATACTGACTGCTTTTCCCCTTATCTTTCATTCCAAGAGCCTTAGCAACCTCTCCTATGAAAGTTTTTTCATTGTTTTGTGAATTTTTCTCATATTCTTTTGCAAGAGTATCGAGATTTTCCAATATCTTTGCACCGTTAGCACTTGAAATGACGGTTTGTTGATGTTCATCACTATTTTGAACGGAGACGGTTTCAAGTGCTCTTTTTTGTTTCGCACTTAACCGTGCGTCCTCTCTTCCCAACACCTCTTCCACCATCTCAGGAGTAGCCATCTCCACATCGATACCAGCACTTTCCAAAGCACCAAACACCGCATCCGTCGCCAATTGGCGCGCTTCGCTATCGTTTATCAGAGTCTCATCTCCTCGCTGGAACAACACACGATTCTCTTCGCTGGTCTCCTCTGATTTCTGTTCTTCATCCCCCTGCATCCGACGAAGTTCTTCGGCAACATCGCTTTCTCCAAGTCCGGAACGCTCCAAAGCCGAAAGCGCCGCAGAAGCCCCGGAAGATGTTTCTGA
>CAZMOE010000064.1:0-6347 GCA_964567855.1 uncultured Prevotellaceae bacterium | reverse complement strand
TACGGTATATTGGGATATGAGTGAAGAAAATATCCACGCGCTGCGGTTGTAGGCGCGATAGAAAGTGCCCGAGCGTACCAGCCGTATACTTCTGTCCGGCTTGGCGTTTTCGTATTCCACAAGATCTTTGAATTTCGACATGCTTGTTGAAAAAAATTCGACCGCCTTCGGCTGTATTGAGATGAATGTCTGGGGCCTTAAAGCCCCAGACAAAGGAATTAAGGTATTAAAGGAATCGGATGCTTATTCTGTGACAGGGCGGACACTCTGACCGTAATAGCGGTAGTAGTAGTACAAGTCGAAAAAGCTCGAATGGAAGTCCAAGTAGTAGGCGTAATAGGTATTGCTCTCGTAAGGCGAGGAAGACCAATAGCAGCCGCCTGAACCATCAGAGTTGAGCGACGTACCATCGCGAGAGCCAGCCGCCGGTATGAAGATGGAATTTCCGTTCTTTTTGCTGGAGACTTTCCTGCCATATACCCCATTCTGTATGGTCCATGTAGTGGTGCAATTATCTATTAGCTCTTGGATTTCCGCTTTTGTCGGCATACGCCAGGTGCCGCCCCAGTTCTTGCTGGCCGCATCGTAATCAGGGGTCAGATTTCCGTTATTGTCCAAAATACCGCTGGACTGTAGTTGTGATATTGTTTTGCCATAGGTGGTGGAGGTTGAATTCGAGTAGTTGCTCTTGGTGGAGGTTTCTCCCCAAGCGTAATAATTGCCGTACCCTTCCGGTGTGCTTGCCCCCACATTACAGGTGGCCCATTTGACGCTCAGGCCCAAATTGATACATTTATATCCGTTGATTGTTTCTTCGAGCAGAGTTACCATCCATCCGTTATGGTCATCGACTGTGGGAATGTTCATGTATCCGCTTTTACCCACTGCTAATACATTGTCATAGCATTGGGTGTTGAATCTGTATACTGTATAATCCTGATTGTTCTTGTATTCCACTACGTCTATATCGAGGTTGTGAGTGGAGGAGGTAAAAGAGCCATATAGGTAGGGTGTATATCCATCGCTTTGTACCTTTAGATCGGCAAAATCCGTCGATGTGGAAAACTGGGCTGTTTTCACATCGAAATAACTATTAAAGGTGAGACCGTCGACAGTGATTTCCTGTCCGGTCGTTCCTTTGAAGCGCAAACGGCCCATTAGGGGCGCCAGTTTGGCTTTGATGGTCATTATTTTGCTGGAGGTGGAATACTGATAAGTTCCTGCCAGGTCCTGATATACGGCTGTGGTCGGAGTGATGGTCACTTCATCGCTGTTGATGTTGGGGGTTGCATTTCCGACAAACAAGGTAGCCTCTACCTTGTCCTCTTCTTCGGTTTTCAGCAATCCGCTGCCGGTTATGCTTGTTTTCCAATCTCCTGCGCCGGCATTGAATTTGGCGACTCCCGTGAGAGTTGCACTCCCGTTAAAAAAGCGTAGATAGACAACGTCCCCGTCTTTCCAGCTATATGTCGCTGCTCGGGTGCTGTTGTCCGAGTAATCGTTCATGGAAAGTTGTAAACGCACCTCCACCTGCGAGAGATCGAATGTTTCGGGTTCCGGATTTTCAAATTCATCGGTACACGACCATAAAAGCATTGCGATTGCTGTGTACACAAAATAATGTATGTATTTCATATCGTTTGTATTTTAAATGTTAGTTTATTAAAATTTGTTCCAATCTTCGTCTTTATCATAGTCTTCCGCTTTCAGGTCGTTTTCAGTTTCGGAGGCTCCGACTTTATCCCAGTTTTCATCTTCGTCATAGTCGTCGCAGGAGATATCTTTGTCCCTGGGCGCCTGCTCAACTTTTATATTGCGGGAGAGACTTTCTCCTTGTTGTAGTCCGGTCAGCGAAACGACTACTGTTCCTGTACGTGGTATTTCGCCAGAGAGTTTGTCTGCTTCGACGGTGAAGGTGTCGTCTCCGGTCTTATGTATCGTGATCCAGCTCTCTTGGGTCGATATGGAGAAAGTGCCGTCGGTCGTTACGGTTATCGGGTCTGAGGTCCCTCCCTCAAATGAGAAAGAGAGGGATTCGGTATCTAACGACAACGTGCGGCCGGGCTGGGTAAATATCAGCTTTTTAGAATCATCGCCCGCTGTGAATGTGACGGTGCTTGTGCGCGAGTTGACGGAAGGGTTGTCGGCCGCATGCACGGTGAGGATGGCATCGCCGTTACCGCTGGCTGGTGTTACCGTGAGCCAATCGGCATCCGAGGAAGCCGTCCAGTTGACGTTTGCATTGACAATCACATTTATCGACGCGGGAGTGGAGGTGCTGAAAGCATCGGGGCACTGCACATTCATATATATGCCGGCCTGTACGACGGCGACCTTTTGTATTGTCTGCCCCACTTGCACCTCGAACTCCCCATGACGTTCCTCCTTAGCACTGTTGGCCTCCACGCTGATCTTGATTGTCCCGTTGCCTTGGCCTGAGCTTGGATTAAGATGAATCCAACTGTCGGAGGTCGATGCGGTCCATCGGCCGTCGGTTTGGATGGCAAGTGTCTGCGTCGATTCCGTGCGGGGAAATTCGAGTTTTTGCACGATATCATCAAATGTACGGCCGTTCTGTTCTATATTCACCGTGGCTAATTGGATGGTCTTGTTTTCGGTGTAGATATGGATGTCTGCCGTCCGTTTTGTTGTATTTGGGTTGTCTTTTACCTCAATGTCCAATGCGGTTTCACCTGCGGTGCCCTTGGATACTTTAAGACTTACCCACTCTGCATTTGCCGCTACCTCTGCCGACCATGATACATTGGAAGTCACCCGTACCGTTTGCGTTGCCGCCTCTGCCGTAAATGCGAGGCTTTTGGGGGATGCCGTAGCATCGATACCGTCTTGGCTGACCGGTATGGCCAGCTTGTTTGTGGCCCCTATTTTTATATATACATATTCGGAACGTTGCAAAGTCGATCCGTTGGCAGTTGCGGTTACCTTCAGGGTGCGGTTGCCGGCATTCCCGGCAGAGGGTGAAACATTGAGCCAGGAAGTATTGGATGTAGTGGCGGTCCATAAAGCTTCGGCCTCGAAGGGGACATCGAGCGAGCCTCCGTCTACGGGAAATGTCAGACTTTTCAGCGTGGATGTGACGCCGGCTTCGGCCTGTTTTACATATATAGTCGCATAGGCGTCTTCCCCTGAAAGATATATTCTGGCTACGCGGGTGGAAGAGGTGTTTTCTTCTGCCGATATGAGAAGGCGGTCGGCCGAGCGGCTTACCGCTAACCAGGCGGCGGAGGAACTTGCCGTCCAGTCTACATTCGAAGCTACTTCGACCGTGTACTCCTGCTTTTTCCCATTCATCGGAATGTCGGTTTCGGCAGGGGTGATATAGGTAGCGGATTTGCTCTGACTGATTTTGATAGTGCGTTTTACGGGGTATTCCTGTAGCTGGGATGAAAGGGTCAGTATTGCCATGCGGCTTTCTGTCGTGCTTTCATTTTTATCCACGCTGATTATGACATCGGTATTCGTATCGCCCGAGGTGGAAGACAGATGTACCCACGGGGCAGGATTATCTATCTCCCACGGGGTTGATAAAGAACGAATTTTAAGGGTTTGGGCGGTTATCTCATTGGCATCGAACTCAAAGTCCTGTTCGCCCGAAACAAGAAAAGAGCCGCTACTGCCGTATATCCCCAGTGCCCGGGGCACGGTTGACACGTAGCCGTCGGTGTACACCTCTTCTGTACACGACGCCGAAAGGAACGGCAAAAGCAATGCTGTCAGTGTGTATATGATAGTCTGTTTCATTGTCGGAAGGAAGTATTAAAAGTTGATTGATAGACCGGCGACAACATCCGAGCCGCTGCCCCAGGCCTTTATCGCAGACGACTCTTCTGCGAGTGTCTTGAACAAATCGCCTTGGTTCATGGCCGAGCGATATTGCGGCATGACGAATATCGATATGTGCGGGCGGAGGGCAAACTCTATGCGCAATGCCGCGTTTATGCTGCCGGTGCAGATTTTGGCCACATCGCTTGCTTCGGCAGAAACCACGCTGTATCCGACCTGAGGCGTCAGTCGCCAGCGGTTGCCAACGGTCACTCCATAACCTATTTTGCCTCCTATGATCTGCGGGTTCATGGAGCCGCGGGTGGGTTCGAATCCCTCCTCGCTTAATCCGTACACCTCTTCGCTGTCGAGCCCGTAGCCGGCAAAAGCCTCTATGTTCACATTGCGTATGTACCAGCCGACAGCCGCCGTGGGAGCCATGAAGCCGCCGACCTGAAAGCCGGCTTGCATGTACATGTAGGAACGTTTGTAGTATCGGCGTGACAAGTTGTACGACACGTGTGGCTTGGAGACATCGAGGTGGACGGTGCGTTCGAATGGTTTGTACTTATATCTGGTGAGGCGTATGCGGTAGTCGCCCGAGGCCATGTCGGCGGTGTAGGGAGTCGTGCCCACCGCCGTACCGTCGATATGGAGCGTTGCGCCCGAAGGGCGGCTGTCTATGGTCATGCGGGCCATGCTGCTCAGCGTCGCCGTGACGTCGGTGGTACGTTCCTCGAGCACATCGACGCTCTTTTGCACCTGCTGGTAGTTGGCTTTCGATAGGGTTACGGTGTGCCGGCCGATGATGATGTCCACATTCCGTGGGGTTGTGCCGTAGTTTTTGCCGTCGATATCGATGTCGACCCCTACGGGGGTGGAGACAATGGCCAGGGTACCGGTGATAGGCTGGGGAGCGATGAGATTGAATGTGCGGTTGTCGTTCTCCATGACGGTGATGCGCTGCGAGGTGGGGCGATGGTTCTGCTGGCGGCACTCCACCTGGTAGTCACCCGCCTTCAACCGGCCTTTCCATGTGCGACGGCCTTTTTTCTCATTATTTATATATATGTCGGCTTGGGCATCCACGGTAAATGTAACGTCGCCGAAGTTGGGCCGCAGCGTTACGTTTTCGACGAATGTATTCGCCTTGTCATTTAGCGTGATGCGGCCTTCGCTCGGGTGGTAGTTTTCGGCCATGACCGTGTAATGGTAGGTGCCGTATGGCAAAGACTTCGAAGTGTTGCCTTCAGCGTCTGTCGTACCGAATAACTCGCTGTTGTTTTCGTTTCTGACGCTCTTTACCGTCACTACGGCTTTGGCGTCTGCAGGGTTGACATGGAATTGCACGATCTGTGTGAGGAGTTTTTCCTCTTCGGCACTCAGCTGCAAGGTGTAGTTCTTGCCGGCCTCGATGGTCATGCCGAGATCGTACTTGCTGATCGTGGTATAGCCGTTGCGGCTTATCGTCACCTGTTTGGCATTTTTTTGCACATACACCCAAAGCACATCGTCGTGCAACTGGCTCTCGTGGCGCAACTGTCCGAAGTTGAAGCGATAGTCCGTGAGGTTGTCATTCGGGTTGTCGGTCGTCACCTTGATGATGGCATAGCGCGAACCGCTGCCGTCAATTTTCTCATACTGCTTGTCGCGTGCCGACATGTCGAACGGGTCTTCGGCAAACTCTACAACCGAAAGTTTCAGCTTCTGCTGCGCTTGCACGCTCGTGCAGTATGTCATGAGCATACATAGCAAGCACAGCCAATGATTCATTGTTTTCATGTCTGGTTTTTATGTCGATTTTGATTTTTTATATGAATGGCAAGCCTTGAAGTGGATGTTATTCGATGAACCGGATATATTCCGGACTTACCTCTATACCTACGGCAACCAAAGAGGGTAGTTCCACCAACAGGCGTTTTACCTTGGAGCCGCGTGTGTTGAGCAGTTTCCCCTCGTAGCCGTTGAGGATTCCGCCGACGATACGGATCCTCCTACCATGCATCGATGGGGTGATTTCTTCCGGCAGGTAGTATTTAGGAGTATCGGTGGCCTTGACGGCCGAAATAAAGCGCTGCATCGACTCTTCGTCGACGATCATGGGTTCGCGATACGATCCCCGAGACCATCGGTACTGCAAGGTCGGAATCTCGGAGACGATCGGATCCAGTATTTTACGGTTGGAGCGAACAAAGAGGAGGTCCGAAATAAAGGGGAGCTCCTTGCGGATTGTCTTGCCCCTCTCCACACGCAAGCGGACCGTCATGGGGGTAAACACCTGGACCTCCCGCTCGGCAAGGAGCCGGTAGGCCGGAAGTTTGGCGTTGCTCCGTTTCAGGTCGCGCATGACAAACCAGAAATTCCGCTCTTGTGTTTCCGATTCAGACATGTTTCTAATACAGAGATAATTCTTTCAATCCTGCAAGAATGTGTATTTTATTACATTTCAAGCAGTTATAATGATGTTTGATAAAAGTTCTGGATGTAGTTCCCATGTTATTTCACCGTAATTTGTTGTCAAAAACAGCCAGAATTTTGATACTTCTTTTCCTTAGAGATGTATC
>CAZMOE010000063.1:0-7353 GCA_964567855.1 uncultured Prevotellaceae bacterium | reverse complement strand
TCCCTGACGGAAGATCGGGCACAAAGCAATAAGAGTCCGACGGCAAATTTAAGCAGAATAATCGAAGATATGATAAAAGATGTAAAAAATAAAAATTCGGACTCTATCATTTAATATAAATTAATAAAATTTCCATCTTCAAATCTACATAATAGCCTTTTAAATACTGGAAAAATACAGAATAGGACAAGCGGTTTTCTATTACTATTATATCTGACATGCCCGATGAAAGAATATCATCATCGACCTATGCAACGATAAAAAAGATATAGAAACCGCAAGAACATGCCCCCTCAATATAAAGCCTGAAATCTGAGGACCTATAGCATAGCTCCAAGACAACCTCCGCTATGGTACCCTGATTTTCCTGACAGCCCCGGAGCAATACATTTGCCGGTGTAAACCCAATCAGGAAATAGATTCTGTTCCTGTAAAGTCTTTTAGGATGGGCCTCATACCGGCACACAAAGACTTAGAAAGATGAACAGCGATCAGGACAATGAAATCAAGGCATAATCCGCCGGGAAATAGCCCGTTTTCACGAACATATGTTCATCGGCAAAGTAAGTTAACTTCATTGGCCAACGAAGTTAACTTACTTTGCCGATGAACCCGGCTTACTTTTTTGTACCTATTTTCAGCCGTAAAACAATCTGCAAAAACATAACCGTTTGAAAAAGGTATCGGCCTCTCAACAACATAAAAAGGCGGGGCTGCGCTACGGCCCCGCCTTTTTTCCTTAAGATTTACGATTATTCCGGAATTGTGATAGTAATATTCATCCAGCCGGGAATATTAAACTTCTGACCGGACTGCATACCTTTCATGAAAAGCTGCGATTTCTCCGGATAGGCTTTCTTGTAAGAGGCAATCATACTGTTTATATCCGCTGCACGAGAAGGATCTGCGGCCTTGGCTTTCTGCAACTCTTCCACGGCGGCCATATAAACGGTCGAGCGAACTACCGCATCCTCGTTCGGGAAAACCATAGCTCCCGACTGGCGGTACATATCTGCAATGTAAATATACGGATCCGCCTGCTTTGAGTCATACTTCAAAGAACTATGGCACAACTCTCTGGCCTTTGAGAAGTTCTTTTTATACTTGTACTGTACTGTGGCCATCAACAGAAGAATATCGCTCTTGTCTTCCGGCTGAATGGCAAAACCAAGAGCCTGCTCGAAATATTTAAGGGCATTGTCCCAGTCTTCTTTCTTCACGGCCTGCTGTGCCATACCTTTTGCAGACTCCATAGAGGGAGAAAGATTATATACGGCTTCAGATGCAAGGAAATACAGATCCGACTCCTTACATTTGGAACGGCTCAGCAAAGAAATAACGTTCGTCAGGAACTGGATATCATCTTTCTGCTCTTCAACCTGAGGAGTAAACAACTCGACAAGAGTTTCGCAATCCGCAGCACCGCTATTGGCAAACTGGCCGACCATAGCCACTTTCTGACGCTTGATATACTCGATGAATTTGGAAGCAATATCAGCATCTTTCTTGGCAGCAGCATCCTCGCCCTTCTCCAAATCGGCCTCCAGACGAATCTGATATTTATCCAGAGAACCGTTGATATACTCGGAGCCTTTCATATAGTTGGCGATATACTGAGGCTTGAACGAGGGATCCTTACGATATTTCTTGAACGAGACATTCACCCACTGTACAAGCACCTTGGCATCGGCGGCGTCCTTTTCCGTCTCGACCACCTGGGTAAGCCAGTCGTAAACAAGATTCAAATCGACCTCATTGCCCATATAGGTAAGATAAGCGATAGCCTTGTCACCCAAAATAGAGGAAGCCGGCTTTTTGGCATCATTTCCAAAATAAGTGATGCGGTCATCGTACAATTTCAAAAGCTTGTTGACAAACTCTTTCATCTTTGCCGGATCCTTGGCATTCTGCTGTATCTGCCATTTGAGGATCTGCTCGCCATAAATATAGATGTTCTTATTGAAATTCGGACACTGAGCATAAAGGAGAGTCCAGAATTCATAGGCATCGGCATAATTTTTCTGCTTTGCATACTCTGTATACAAGCTGTTATTCGTTGTACATTCTTCCGGAAAATCCTGAGCCTGGGCGGTAGCTATACCCGCAGACAATAAGGCTCCAAGCATTAACTTGATAGATGTTTTCATAGATTTTAATTTATTATTTTTACTTTATTACATTCCAATTTATCTTAATTTGTTCCTAAAGAACATGATTTCATTGAAAGTCAGACCTAATGAAAAGCGAATATAGTCTTCTGACATCAATCCGTTCTTGGAAGGCTGGACATGCGTATACTCCGTAGCGAAATTAATAATGCTGCGTTTATTTACCGGGAAACCACAACCGACACTGACCGTATATTCCCTATTCTGACTACCGTAGACATCGATGTAAGAAGTTTTTATATTAGCACCGGCACGATAGCGAACAGCTTTCAGATAATTCGGACTATAGAGACTCGGAAGATACTCCATCCCGACTGCAAATTTAGTAATATTTTTATAAATATCATCCTTTTTTTGCAGATTTGCATCCAAACCGCTTACGTTTGACCAATTCTCAAAAGAAAATTCGGCTCCGACAATCCATTTACGATCTTCAACAAATGTTACGCCAGCCCCGAATTTCAAGGGAGTATGCAATGTCACATCACTATTAAACTGTGTCGTATCGTTGTTGGAATATTTCAGATTCTCCGATTTAACCGACAGCGGAGTCTTGGGGGCAAACGTCAAACCATAAACCAGCGATTTTTTCGGGGAAATCCGTTGCGTCAGCTGGGCGCCCAGAACAAACTCCCACCCTCTTGCCGTAAATTCCCGGGTAATGATGGTATTCTGTCCCTGGCCGCTATAAATATATAGGGAACCGCCATGCGATACCGTGCCGAAAATATAGCTGGCATTCACACCGACGTTCAATTCCATCTTGGGTGTAGAAACGGCCTTCCAACCCACACCGGCCATAATTTTATTGAGTCCGCCGTTACCGTTATAGATATTGGTATATATCAAAGTATCGGTGGCGGTCAGGCCGCCCTCGATCGGTTCCTTTCCGGTGTTTCCATAATTATAGCCGACCATGGTATAAGGGGATAAGGACAACGCCATAGCAAAATTATGCCACAACGGGAAATGGAAAGAGAAAGAGGAGAAGCCCGCATTCCAGTCATTAGAGCGGATGCCGTTTTCCTCAAAACTTGCCCAATCGGCACTCACGCCGATATCGAAAAGCATAGTCAGCGTATCGATGGAGGTATAAGATGCCGGATTTGAAAGATTGGTGATATGAGAATTTCTCAACCCTATACCCAAATCGCCCATCGCCCTTGTCGTAGTATTGCCTACGGTTCCCAATTTTCCCATGCCGTAACGGGAATACGGGGAATTGGTTAGATTACTGGGATTCTGATCCTGTGCAAATACGCTTGAAATTGATAGTGTAAAAATAATGCCTAATGCTATGATAGGCCTTTTTGAAATTCTCATAAACAAATATTTGTGTTGCAAATATGCATGTTTTTCCTGAGCTATCAAAGTTTTTTCGCCCCGATTAATCAAAAATAGCATAATCGAGGCGAAAAAACGATTTTTTAAGATTTACACGGATATATTATTCCCATTCAATGGTGCTCGGCGGCTTGGAGGAGATATCATAAACCACGCGGTTCACTCCTTTCACTTTGTTGATGATCTCGTTGCTCACTCTTGCCAAAAATTCATACGGTAAATGGCTCCAGTCGGCGGTCATGCCGTCGGTAGAGATAACGGCACGGAGAGCTACGGCATTTTCATAGGTGCGTTCATCCCCCATTACGCCGACAGACTTGATAGGAAGGAGAATCACACCGGCCTGCCAAACCTGATCATACAGGCCATCGTCTTTCAGACCCTTAATGAAGATATGGTCGGCCTCCTGAAGAATACGCACTTTCTCGGGAGTGACATCTCCCAAAATACGGACTCCCAACCCCGGACCTGGGAACGGATGGCGGCCGATAAGCTCCTTGGGAATGCCCAATTCTGCCCCGACCCGGCGCACTTCATCCTTGAACAACAAGCGAAGCGGCTCTACAAGCGACAGATTCATACGAGCCGGTAAGCCTCCTACGTTGTGATGGCTCTTGATAACCATGCCTGTTATATTCAATGACTCGATACAATCCGGATAGATCGTACCCTGAGCCAACCATTTCACGTTCGGAATCTTCTTGGCCTCCTGTTCAAAGATATCGATGAACCCTCCGCCGATGATCTTACGTTTACGTTCCGGATCGGTCACACCCGCCAGCTGACTGTAGAAGTATTCCTTGGCATCGACACCCTTTACATTCAGCCCGAGACATTTATAGCTTTCCAATACGTCTTCAAACTCATTTTTCCGCAACAATCCGTTATCCACGAATATGCAATACAGATTTTTTCCGATAGCTCTGTTCAAAAGACATGCGGCAACAGAAGAATCCACACCGCCGGAGAGGGCCAGAATGACATTATCATCACCCAGTTTTTCTTTCAACGAAGCCACGGTAGTGGCAATATACGACGCCGGGGACCAATCCTGTTTGCACTGACAGATGTCGGCCAGAAAGTTCTGCAGCAAAACCTTGCCATCCTCGCTATGGAACACTTCCGGATGGAACTGCACACCCCAGGTCTTTTCGCCTTCGATTCTGAAGCCGGCATATTTCACAGACTGCGTGCTTGCTATCAGACGGAAATTTCCGGGCACATCGGTAATCGTATCGCCATGGCTCATCCATACGACGGATTGCAGTCTGACGCCCTTGAACAAAGGATCGTTTTCATCGATCCAGTCCAAATGGGCACGGCCATATTCGCGTGTGGCGCAGGCCTCGACTTTGCCGCCGGAGACATACGTAAGATACTGTGCGCCATAGCATACGCCCAACACAGGCCACTGGCCGCGAATCCGGCTCAAATCCGGCTTTAAAGCATTTTCATCGTTCACTGAAAAAGGAGAACCCGACAAGATGACGCCTTTGATATCGGCTGTCTCGCCCGGAAACTTGTTGTAGGGAACAATCTCGCAATAGGTATTCAACTCTCTCACGCGCCGGGCAATCAGCTGCGTGTATTGAGATCCGAAATCCAAAATAATGATCTTCTCTTGCATTTGTTTTTTATTTATAAATATATATCAATCTGTTGTAGCACGTTTCAGGATACTATAAGCATCCACAACACCCAATTCTCCGGCCTTACTGATATCTGCAATTCCGGCCTTGGTATGTCCCGTTTTCAGATAAATCAGACCTCTGTTGTAGTAGGCCTCCGCAAAATTGGGATATAGTTCTATCGACTTATTCAGATCGGCAATCGCCGCATCGTAATTATTCATCATACAGCAGACATACGCCCGGTTATAATAGGCATAGACGAATGTCGGCGACAATTCGATCACCTTATCGAAATCTCGCATGGCCATTTCATATTCGATCTTTCTCTGGGCGGCGACATGGTCGTTATACATCTGGGCGGCCGCCGCAGTTTTGGCGGAATGAGAGCCCGGCTGCTTTTCGGACGAAACGAACGGCAGGTTCTTCAATTCATCAAAATTCTGGTCGGTACGCCCCTGCCCGACCCGCTCATTGATTTCAAGCTGACGCAAACGCAACACCGCACGGTTGAAATAAGCCAAAATGAAATTGCCCTTGCGCATCAGCACCTGATTAAGATCTTCTATGGCATTCTGAAAATCCTGCACCAACATGAAATCCAATGCCCTTCCGAAATAATTGATAATATTGTCAGGGGCGATTCCAATCATTCTGGAATAATCGTCGATCGATGTAAAATGAGCCTGTACCTGCGTCTGGGTCAACATAGGCTCGTCGTTGACAACTTTCAGGCGTTTGCTCAGCAAGCCGCTGCGGTTAAAATCGGAAATGGTCTTTTCAAAATAAATTCCCTGGCGGATCTGCTCGCTGTTTTCATAATAAGAAAGTACGAACATATCCTGCAGCTTAACCGTAAAATGCTTATCCTGTATGCGGCCGCGGATGGAACTGCCGTATTTCGTATTGGCCTTTTCGCTCAGGTTAGAGGCCATTACGCGGTTGAACTTACGGATGTTTTTGTCACTTTCCCGACGAATAAGTTCCTCATCATCCGGCTCCAATTCTTCGCTGGCGCCTGCAGCCAGCACACTATCCGGATCCGCGACACCGGCAGCCCGGAGTTCCGCCAGTTTCTTCAATCGCGCTTCGTGGTCGCTCTTCACCTTCTGCTCCAAAAGGAACGCCGCCTTGAAGTCCTCGTCAGCAGCTTTCTGCTGATTCAGATTCTTATAATCCTCGGCACGGGCATAAAGAGCCGGAAAGAAATTCGGATGGGCTTCGTAAACAGATGTATAGTCGGCAATGGCCCCATAATAATCACCCACCTCATCACGCAGCAAAGCGCGGTTATAGGCAGCGAAAGTGTTGTCAGGCTCTAATGACAAAACCCCCGAAAAATCATCGATGGCACGATTGCGGTCACCGATCTGCGCCCGCAAAAGCCCGCGGTTATATAAAGAGATAACACTGTGGGGATCCAATTCCAAAGCGGTGTCATAGTCGGACAAAGCACCGCGAATATCGTGCAGATGATATTTGACCAGTCCGCGGTTGATATAATAGGCCGATCGTTCGGGATCCAGAAGCACCGACATAGAGATGTCTTCCAACGCTTTCTCATATTCCTGACGCCCCATCATGATCATACTTCTGAGGCCGAAAGCATAGGCCGAGCTCTTGTCCAGTTCTATCGCTCGGTTCAAATCCTCCAACGCCCGCGTACTGTCACGCTGTTCCAGCCGGAGCTGGGCCCGATTCAGATAAGCGGCATTGTCGGAAGGGAAAAGCCTGATCAGATTGGAAAAACAGGAATCGGCCCGCTGGTATTCCTTTTTCTGAGCATAAGCGATCGCCAGATTTCTCAGAAATGCCTTATTCTCTGGTTGCATGGTAAGCCCGTATTCAAAATCGGCTATTGCCGCCGCATATTCGCCCAAATTCTGCCGGGCGATACCGCGCACATGATAGGCAGTAACAATAAACGGATTCTTTTCGATGCAGGAAGTGGCATCCTGATCGGCCCCGAGAAAATCTTCCAGATATAATTTGGCGATGGAACGGTATAAATAAGGCTCCGGCAGATAAGGTTTAACCTTGATTACCTCATTAAAATATTGGATAGAGAGTACATAGTCCTCGAAATAAAGCGCATTCCTGCCGATAGAGAGCACCCGATCCGTATTGATCTGCCCCCAAGCGACCGAAAGCATGGACAACCATAAAGCGATGAAAGATACGAAACGTTGCATAATTCTCATTTACGCCGCAAA
>CAZMOE010000062.1:0-7699 GCA_964567855.1 uncultured Prevotellaceae bacterium | reverse complement strand
TTTTTTCTAAGAGCATTTGATATAACAATAAAATGTATCAAATTTTCCCGAATCCATAGTTCTTTTATTTTCTAAAAGATTTACGGGTTAAAAAACTCTACAAAAGTATTGTTATATCCCTCTATCATCAGTCCATTTATTTATATTTTTATCTAAACTTTCTTCCAGATTACTAATATCAAAGGTCTTATATAATTTTCCAATAATATCAGTGGGAAGGTTTTTCAAAGTCTTTTCTTTAAGTAGGCAGACCGGTTTATTTAAAGCTGTCATGAAACCGACTTCAAAGGCGACGTTAGGGTTATAGATTTCATCTTCGATTCTTTCAAAGACGGCAATTCCAAAGTCCGCAGCATAGATGTAGGAGAGGATGTTATAGTACAGATCTGTATGATATTCTTTATAGTCTGCTCTTAGGACAATGATATTTTTCTTGGCCAATATATTTTGGATGCATTCGTATATTTGGTCATAGAATTTTCCGGTTCCGAATTTCATGATAAGGAATGCAATCATCTTTGTTTTTTTGAATTCATTCCTTATTTTGGTTACTTCTTGTTCTATTTCTTTGGGAATACTTTTTCTAATTGAAACTTCGTTTAAGTTTGAATATTCGATGATTTCGTCTTCGGTTTCAACCCCTGTTATTATAGCAGAGATTTTAACCTTTTCAGGGGATAAATGTTTATCTTGGGCAATGCCCCAGATTATTTCTATCTTATTGTTGAAATTTTGAAAGAAATCTTGAAGTTCTCTCAATTCGTCCATTATCAATGTTTCATTGAAAGTAATGTAGATAAGAATTTTATTGGCTTTTGTTATTTCCAGATTTTGTATGAACGGTGACTCTCTCAGATCTTTAAGCGCTTTGGTAATTCTCCACTTTCCTTGTCCTGTTCCGCTGGCGATGGTTACCAATTTTGAGCCTTTCAATGTGGTTAGAATATCTGCAAAATCAATATTTATAATGCCTGTGGTATTTATGGTCGATAATATAATTTCTATTGGAGTATAAAATATTTCGTCAGAGAGAGAAAAAGCATTTGAAAGTGTGATATCGGTTTGTGAGTTGATAATATTGTCATTTGAAAATATAGCAATGTTGTCAACTTCATTTTTTAATTCTTCTATTCCAATAGTGGCTTGTTTTTGTCTCAATATGCCTTCGAAGGAAAATGGTGTAGAACAAATTGCGATCGTATATATTCCTGTATTTTTGCAGAGTTTTGCGATGATTGGAGAGGCTCCAGTTCCTGTTCCTCCTCCCATACCGGTTATGATAAATGCGATTTTATAATTTTGCTGGTTTATTTTCTTTTGTATAAAAAGTGAGCTTTCTATGGCAGCATCTTTTCCTTTACGGGGATCAGCTCCTGCTCCCAGGCCTCGTGTTAGGCTTTCTCCCATCAGTAATTTGTCAGATAGGGGAATTGATAATGCCTTCAAGGCTTGCATGTCGGTATTCAGTGCCAGGAAATCAATATTGGCACAATGTTTTATCTTGGTATATATATGATGTAAAATATTATTTCCGGCACCGCCGATACCTATGAGTAATATTGACGGTTTGTTTATCATATCGTTGTCGTATATCATAATTTATAGTATTTTGTTTATATTATGTTTTTTGATTTGGCAAATATAGTTTTTAAAGATATAATCTTCAAGTATAAGGTGCATTTTATATCAAAGGCTGTTTTGGAATGTTGTATTCGATACATGTAGAAAGGTGATGCGATTGTAGTTAGGATGTTTGCATGAATGTACTTGAAGAAATAAAAACTGCGGCGTTTAGGAAAATAGTATTTTCGTTTTGGGAAGTGGCAGTTATAATTGGAGTCCCTGTTACTCGAAGTGTGTCTATTGGCATTTCTTGGATCAATTTGTAATGTCCTTTTATATTAAAAGGATTGGTAGTTGATCTTTGTGTGGATCAGGTATTGTAAATTTTACAGTTTTATTTGGTTGCGTATGGGAAATGGCATATTTTTGCGAATAGTTAACGATAACGGAAATATTTAGGGGATGAAATTTAAATTGATTGATAAGTGTTTCCAGGATGCCAGTAATGTAGCCGGGGGAGATGCCGATTTCCTGATAGAAGAAAATGAATGGAATGATTACGGGTATCATGTGATGTATCATCTCCATGCGACTGATAAGCTGACGGGACTTGGGAATGTCTATTTGGGGTATATCCGAATCATGAAGATGGGGCAGGCGAAAGATAGTATATATCTTTTGGGAAAGGAGTTGCCGAATGGGAATGTTTTTGAGAAATTGCCGGACGATTATGTTTCTTTGACATTGTCTGTGGATGTATTCAAGGGACTTGTAAAATACCTGAAGCCAGAGGATAGAAAGATATTTGTCGAGGCGATGCATCTGATTCTCGGGGAAGATAGTCCCTATTATGAAGAGGTGAGAACGGATGGATGTTTTGTCGATGGGTTGTTGCGCGATGCCTCTATAGACAGTTATTCCTTAAAGAAAGGGCGGGCACTACTCGAGGATGGGGCCGTTCATTATAATTTACAGCAGCAGGATGTGACTGTCAAGTTCGCGCATGCGGATAATTCCATCACATTGAGTTTTTCTTCTCTTCCGGATATGTCTTCCCGATTTATTCCGAACGGTGTCGTGGCCTTTATCGGGAAGAACGGATCGGGGAAAAGTACTGCGATATATAATCTTGCCAAGCTGATTTATGCCAATCCGGATCAACGCTTCCGGTTGAAAGAGAAAGTGGGCGAGATAAGCCCCAATGACATGGGTATAAGTAAATTATTCTTAATTTCTTATAGTCCGTTCGACAATTTTGTTCTTCCCGGTATCGGTGGAGAAGATTACCGTCTTATTCTGAACGGTATGGAGAATAATGAGGGGCGGTTTATCTTTTGCGGTATAAGGGATATAAAAAAAGAATTCGAGTCTTTGCTGGATACTCCGGATCCGCAGACATATGACAGGCTGTTTGAGGACGTGAGGCTCGACGCCACACATCTTAAGCCGATTAAGGCGCTGGCAGAGGAATGCGCTCTGGCTATGCTGGCGATCGAGATCGATAATGAAAAATTAAAGTTATGGAAGGCCGTTGCAGAGAGAAGCAAGGTACACTTTCCTGAGATATATGAGACAATGACCGGACTATATTACTGTTTTTCAAAAGAAGAGAAAAGGGATATGTTTTTGTCTCAATCCACCGGCTATAAGTTTTTTCTGCATTCATTGACTCATATTATAGCCTATATTGATGAGGATTGCCTTATTTTGTTCGATGAGCCGGAGAATCATATCCATCCGCCCATGCTCTCTTTCATGATGGCGACTTTGCGGGAAATCCTGCCTAAATATCAGTCTGTGATGCTCGTGGCCACTCATTCGCCGGTTGTTATTCAGGAAACATTCGCCAATAACGTATTTGTGGTGCGCAATCATGGCGAACTGTCTGTTATCTCCCATCCTACGATTGAGACTTACGGGGCAAATATCGCCGCAATTACGAGCGAGGTATTTGACCTAACTACGGATATTACCAAATATTACAATGCGTTCGATTATATGTATGAGCGGTGGAGCCGTGAAGAAGCCTGGGGAAGTATCGAAGAGATGCTGGGGTCTTTTGAAACGCATCTCCGGGGCAAGGTAACACCGCAAATTATCTCTTACCTGATCGGCAAATTTGCCGACGATTATCCTGAATTGGTAGAATAGCCTTTTGAAAATTATGTGGAAGCTTTTAAAACCCCGGCTGGCCGATGCATGTAAAGACATCGAGACCGTTATTGCCCATTGCAAGGAGCTTGAAGATGCCGATCGGACCACTCTTCGGCAGTTGTATGTCGATTATGACCATGGAGGCGGAGCCGTAACCGATGCCCAACTCAAAGCGACTGAAGATAAGAAAGAGATAATCAGGAGACAATATGCCAAAACCTCCGGTAAAATAACTCATACGGGTCGCGACAATCATTTGGTCTATATCCGTAAGTCGTTGATGGGGAAAGTCGATAAATGTCCCTATTGCAGTATCAATGAACCGCAGCAGCTCGATCATTTTATGGACAAAGACACCTATGGTCAGCTGGCCACGTGCCGCCTCAATCTTGTTCCGTTATGCGGTACATGCAATAATTTGAAAGGACAGAAGTCATATAAGGAATTTATACATCCGTATTATCAGGATTTCCCCGACCGTCGGTTTCTTATCGCCCGATGTACGGTGATAAGGGGGTGTGTGCATGTACAACTGCTTATCGATAAGCAGGCTTTGGGTAACAACGGACTTTATGATCGTCTGGTCTCCCAAATGGACCACATCCGTTTGAATAAACGCCTGAAGAAATCAATCAATGAATTTATGACACAGACCTTTATGACTTGTACGGCGACTTCCGATGCGATATTGAGGCAGGAGTTGGAGGTCATTATCGATCTTCATGTCCGAATGTATAGTAAAAATGATTGGCGCACGGCCGTATTATATGGATTGAAAGATTGTCCCGATTTCAATACGGAGGTAGTAAAGAGGTATAGAAACAACGTGAGACCTGTCAACGGTATCGGGGCTTAGCCCCGTTCTGTTATGAGGGAAAGGGGGCAGTTAGGTTGTCCGGTGTGAGAATCCGGTTATTCTATGTACCCTGTTTTTTCTTCTTCTCATCGGGGCTTTGTGGTTATTTCGGGTCATTTTTCGGAGACGGTACAGATAAGAATCTTGTAATTGGCTGTTGTGTCGGTGTCGCATTAGGGGCGTATTCCGTCATTTCGTGCGGCGGTCTTTACTGATAATTTCGCAATTACCGCAGTCTTGTCTTGCATTTGTATTCCGTTTCGTTTATCTTTGTCCCTCAATTAAGATAAGGTATGTTTCAAAGTGTCAGACCGAAGAAGTCGTTGGGGCAGCATTTCTTGACAGATTTGTCTATTGCCGAGCGCATAGCTGATACCCTCGCAGATTATAAACAGTTGCCGGTGCTGGAAGTAGGGCCGGGGATGGGTGTACTTACCCAGTTTCTTCTTCAAAAAGGATATGATTTACAAGTCGTGGAGCTGGATGCGGAATCTGTGGCTTACCTGAAAGTGGAGTATCCCTCTTCGCTGGACCGGCGGATCATAGAGGCCGACTTCCTTAAATTGCATTTGGAGGATTATTTCCCGGGTCAGTTCTGCTTGATAGGCAATTATCCCTATAATATTTCCAGTCAGATCTTCTTTAAGGTGGTCGATTATCGCGATAAGATACCGTGCTGCAGCGGTATGATACAGAAGGAGGTGGCCGAACGGCTGGCGGCACGGCCGGGATGCAAAGCCTATGGCGTGCTGTCGGTGCTGATACAGGTCTGGTATGATGTGGAATATTGTTTTTCCGTTTCCAACAATGTTTTCAACCCTCCGCCGAAAGTGCAGAGCGCCGTCATCAAAATGGTACGTAATAATGTTCGGGAATTACCATGTCCGGAGGCCGATTTGCGTGCCGTCGTGAAGAATGCTTTCGGCATGAGGCGCAAGACCATGCGAAATTCTTTGCGCGCTTTGGTCCAGTCATGGCAACCGGTGCGGGCGGCAGAGATTTTACAGGATCCGTTATTCGATTTGCGCGCCGAACAGCTTTCCGTGCAGCAGTTCATTGATTTAACAGTTAGCTTGCGGCAATGATAGATCAGCTGACTATCGACAAAGTGATCGACACGGCGCAGATTCTGGATGTCGTGTCGGAGTTTGTGACCTTGAAGCGGCGCGGGCAGAACTACATCGGCCTCTGTCCGTTCCATAATGATCGGACCCCATCGTTCTACGTCTCTCCATCCAAGAATATCTGCAAATGTTTCAGCTGCGGAAAGGGTGGCAATGCCGTTCACTTCCTGATGGAGCATGAGCAGATGAGTTTCTTCGAGGCTATCAGATGGTTGGCGGCGAAATATCATATCGAGATACAGGAGCGCCGTCTTTCGGATGAGGAACTTGCGGCTCAGACTGAGCGGGAAGGAATGCTGTTGCTCAACGAATTTGCTCAGCAGACTTTTTCCTCGCAGTTATATGATACCGACGAGGGGCGTAACATCGGTCTGAGTTATTTTTATGAGCGCGGTTTCCGGGATGAACTGATTAAAAAATTCAAGTTGGGTTATACCCTTGACTCCCGCAACGGTTTCGCTGAAAAAGCATTGCAGAAAAGTTTCAAGAAAGACTATTTGTTGAAAACCGGTCTTTGCTATGAGCGTGATAACGATGGCATGCTGATCGACCGTTTCCGTGCCCGTGTGATGTTTCCCATTCACTCGCTTTCGGGAAAGGTCGTGGCGTTCGGCGGACGTGTTCTGGATGCGCGAACCAAGGGTGTCAATCAGAAATATGTCAATTCGCCGGAATCCGAGGTCTATCATAAGAGTAATGTTCTCTATGGCATTTATCAGGCCAAGCAGGCCATTAGCAAAGCGCAGTGTTGCTATCTGGTCGAAGGTTATACCGATGTGCTTTCAATGCATCAGGCCGGAATCGAAAACGTCATTGCATCGTCAGGTACGGCATTGACGCAGGGGCAGATCCGTATCATCCAGCGTTTTACTCAGAACATTACGGTGCTTTACGATGGCGATGCCGCAGGTATTCATGCCGCTTTGCGGGGTATCGACATGATTCTGAAAGAAGGTATGTCGGTCAAGGTTTTGTTGCTTCCCGATGAAGAGGATCCCGATTCCTTTGCCCGCAAGCACACCTCGGAGGAGTTTCTCAACTATATCGCTCAGAATGAAACCGACTTCCTGCGTTTCAAGACTTCGCTTCTGATGAAGGAGGCGGCCGATGATCCCATCAAGCGTGCCAACATGATCGCCGACATCGTCCGCACCATTGCCGTTATTCCCGATCCGATTGTGACTTCGGTGTATATACGCGAGACGAGCCGTATGCTGGAGGTGAGCGAAGAGATTCTGACCAATGCGGTGAACCTTCAGCGAACCAATAACTACCAGGCCGAGCGAAAGCAGGAGGAGATAGCCCGCCGACGTGCACAGAATCAGGCTCGTGCAGCCTTACAGAACCCGGCCGCGGAGACAGAAGAGGAGGATAAAAAAGCGGATGAGGAGACGGATGGAACATCTGTGGCACCGGAGGTGGATCAGACTATTCGTACGATGTTCACCTCTTCCAACGGCAGGAATACCGCTTCGGTTCCGGAACGCAAATCGTTGCTTACCGATCGGTTCGAGCGGAGCGTCATCCGCTATTTGGTCCGTGACGGCGGTAAATCTTTTCAGCTGACCGGTGTGGATGAAGAGGGGAATCCTGTGGCTGAGACCTGGCGCGTCGTCGATTTTATCGGTAATGAAATTTTTTCGGAGGGAATCACTTTCCGTCATCCGTTATATGCCAGAATGTTTCAGCTGGCGATCGATAATTCTGCAGATCCCCGGCAGCCATTCGACAGCATCCGTTTTTTCAGTGCGCATCCGGATCCGGAAATCAGTATGCTGGCCACCGATATGCTGGCTGATAAATACGCCACTTTCGGAATTTCCGAGGCTGATGCCAATTTGGGTGTCCTGATTCCGCGTGTGATGCTGGAACTCAAGGATGCTATTGTCCGTGATGACATTATGCAGCTTAAAGAACAATTGAAGTCCCCGCAAGCCGACATTCAGGATATCATGATTCGTCTTGCCGAGAAAAATGAAATCCGGAAGCGGTTGGATAAAGA
>CAZMOE010000061.1:0-7811 GCA_964567855.1 uncultured Prevotellaceae bacterium | reverse complement strand
ACTCCGATACATATCCCTGTCAAGCGATATGACGCTTCTTATATGGCGGCCTCAGGTATGGAAAAAGCCGTTCCGGCCATTCTACTCCATTGCAACACGCATGGCGCACGTTTTCATTATATTCTCCCCGTTACCGAAGGTACCTCCTGCCCATTTACCGGTGCTCCGACAGAAGGAACAGGTAAAATGCGATCGCCCTCACAGCTTCACCGATATGCTCTTCCCCGTCACCGAGGTCAGCACGGCAGTCCCGTTGTCGGCGATCGCCACCTCCGGGTATTTCGGCTCGACAATCACCTTGCCGTCCAGGGCGATGATCCCCCACCGGCTATAACTTTCCTCTACGGCGCAATACCGACCAACAGGGGGACGGAGATTCCGATAGATAGGAGGAACGATGACACGACCGCCGACCTTCAACCCCCATTTCATCCCCGACCGGAAAGGTATCGCGTCCGGAAAGGCCGCGAACAGCTGGCGGCGTTTCTCCTCCTTCGCAGCCTCCTGACGAAGTTCCGCCGCTTTCGCCCGGCGGATCAGCTCTTCTATCCTTGTCTGGCAACCGGCGTCCTGCCCGGCGGTCCCGCAGATGCCGATATAGGTTTTCTCCCGCCCCTCTTCGACATGGTAATACCGTCCGTCATCGTCCGTCACGATGATACTGCCGTCAGCCAGAAGAAGGTGCATCCAATAGTAATTCTCGCTATCGCCTTCCAGCAGGCAGGCGTACCCGCCTTTGACTGTGCAAGGGAACCCGGCCGTCGGATGTACGGATTCCGGGCCTCGGGGATCGGCGATTGTCAGATAGAAGCCGTGGGAGAAAATCCGGTAGCGGTCGACATGCAGGGCATTCTCATACACCCGTCGCGTGCGGCTGTAAATCACATGGCCCTGTTTCAGAAGTTCGATGCCGCCGTAGCGTTTCACTTCGGGACGTCCCTCATAGGTCCGCAAACTGAGCAGGTCGGTATAGCATTCCCGCCAATCGTTCAATAGGGAATGCAGGAAGCGGTTTCGGGTAAAGCGCATCGTCCGGCAGTGCCCGAGGGCCTTGACCGTAGTGCCTGCCGAATCCACCACAGCGCATTGCCGGTCCCGGCCTCTTACCGCCGCCAGACCATAGCGGATGAGCGGCTCTTCGATATACAGCGCCTCCGTGAGTTTTTTCGCCCCCAACCTCAGCCCCCACAGTCCTTGTGTCCTGTCCTGCCAGGCCGTTAACACCGGTACCGCCGCTTCCCGGTGTGCCGGATCCGTGTCCGACTGCCTGAGTACCTCCTGCAGGTGTTCGTGAGACACGACCAGCTGCATCCGGCCCCCTTCCTCCGCCGCCTCGGATGGCTCGGTCGAATGTATCGTCGCTTGCCGTGCCGACGCAACAGGCGCCCGCTTGCCCGATGCCTCTCCTCGGAACATGGCCTCCCAGTCCCACGTTGCCGTCGGCAGTCCGAACACCCGGTAAAGCCCCACATTGTCGATCAGCACGCACGTCTCCTTCCCGGCCGAACGCCGCAGTCCGCGTCCTACCTGCTGCAGGTATTTCGACAGCGACAATGTCGGACGGGCCAGCTGGACAAACTCCACGTCGGGGCAATCGAATCCTTCGCTGAAGACGTCCACGTTCACAAGCACCTGCAATGCGCCACGCCGGAACGCCTCCACCAGACGATGACGCTCCGGCGGCGGTGTCCGGCTGTCGATGGCTTCCGCCGGGAGACCGCGATCCCTGTAATAGGCCGCGATCCGGCGGGCATGGGAGATGCTGATGGCATATACGATTCCCTTCCGGCCGCAGGCATACCGTACCACACTGGAATACAGACGGGAGATACTTTGACGGTGGTTCAGCACAGATTCCATCTCCTTTACCTGGTAGTCGCCGTCGGCACCGCACTTTCCAAGTGCGTCGATCAGGCGCTGCTCACGGCTGTCGGAACAGATCGTGAAATAGTCGAACAGGGACAAATGTCCCTTGAGGATGAAATCCGCGATACTCCACGACGTGAGCAGCGTGTCGAACAGGCCGGTAAAGCCACGCCGGTCCATCCGGCAGGGGGTCGCCGTCAGCCCAAGTTTCCGGACCGACGGGTAGCGCCGCCACATCTCCATATAGGTGGCAGCCAAGGCATGGTGCGCCTCGTCGATGACAATGAGGACGGGATGCCCGGCCACATCCTCCCAATGCCGTGACAGCCACTGGATGGACATCGCGCGAACCGTAACCCGTTCGTCGCCGATGCCATACCGTGCAACCGTCCCCCCGATCTGCGACACCAGCTCGCGGCGGTGAGCAATGATCCAAACTTCCTCTTTTCTTTCTGCCGAAGCCCGTTCCGGGGCCTCTGAAAACTCCCCAATCACCGAGGCCAGCACATGCGTCTTGCCAGTTCCCGTCGGCATCTGCACCATCACACTCCGGTGAGTCCTCCATGCCTCGAAAAGGCGGCTCTTCATCACCTGCTGATAGTCGCGCAAGGCGACACTTCTGCTTTCCATAACCGCAGCGTATAAACCCAATGCCTTGCTCCCCGTCCTTTGCGGGAAACAATGTGCGGGACAGAATCCCGACGCGGGAAAACGTGAAAAAACACTGCCGGGCAAAACCCGATAGCTTCATGCCGCCGTCAAATCATTTACGACGGACAACTCCATTCCGGGCATTGACGGATCCCGGAGAAGATTCCGGAGAATCCCGTTAAAAGAATCCTCTGCCCCGATGCCGGGTCAGGATTTCTTCCCCATATCCTCAAACTTCCGGATGTCATCGACTTCGTTCTTTGCATCACGGATCGAAAGATATACGACAAGTCCGAGGAAGGACAATATCAGAACGGACAACACCACGATGATAACGGTAACCATAGTATTATTGAGTTTTATCAGATTGTTTTTTTCTATTGAAGTGGTCCAGGCCTATGTCTTCATGGATATTCCGTCTGGTTCTCAAACGTATCTTCATGCATGACCGGTTCAGGCGGCTTCTTCATCTCTTCTTCACAAAGGGCAAACCGCTACGGACGGAATCAATGGTCCAGGCAACGGCGATATCTGACGTGAGTTCCACAATGCTGCCATGACAGGCGCAAGAAGGAAGTTTCCATTGAAATCCGGGCTTCCGGACTTCAATTCCCGGCTCCGTCATTTCCGGGCGCTTATCCTCGCCTTCATGAACTGCGGCAGCTTCCACAGGATCTTCTCCACCTTGGTCAGCGTAAGCCAGTTGAATCCGTGCGTGCGGTACACCCGAAGATCCTCGTGCCACATCACCTTGCGCTTGGCAGAACTCGTACTCATCCCACCCATGCGCATACGGATCACATAGCCATGGTAATAATGGACCGTTAGATGACCGCCGAGAAGGTAACGGACAAGCAGATCCGTATCGGCCGCTATGCGGAACGTCTCGTTATACAGTCCCAGCCGCATCATCACTTCCCGGCGGATATAACACGTGGGATGCAGGGGCAACCACCCGTGACGGACCTTCCATGCCGAATAGGCTCCGCCGATCCAGTCGCGCACCACCTTGCCGGTGTTGTCGGCATCCACGAACAGCCCGTCGGCATAGAGGAAATCGCATCCGGTGCGCTGCATCTCCACGACGATGGAGGAGACCGTATGACGGTCGTAAAGGAAATCGTCGGAATGGACAAGACCTATCACATCCCCGGTCGCCATCCGTATCCCCTTGTTGATCGCCTCATACATCCCCCGGTCCGGCTCGGAAACCACCGTCATCGTAAACTTGGGATGCGCCGCTGCAAACTCCCGGCTCTTCGTCCTCGCCTCCTCGCTCTTTATAATCTCGAGCGAACGATCGTTCGACGATCCGTCGACAACGATATATTCTATCTCCGGATAATCCTGCTCCAACACGCTTCTGACTGCGTCACGGATGGTCGCCTCGCGGTTATAGCACGAGGTTATGATTGAAACTTTCATATAAGGTTGAAATTTTATTAGCTCAATGATTCTGGAACCGGACAGACGCAGGTCCAGGAAAAAATATATAACTGTACAGCGGCAAGAAAGCGGCTTCCGCAATCTGTCCGACGTATCTCCTTAGCGAAAAGACCGTTCCGTTCTTCCGCCGGGATACTCCCCCGACTCGGCTTCCGGCCAATAGCAATTTATACGTAATGAATATATAAGAACCTGAAAACAGGATTATCTTTCTTCCTCACATCTCTAGTATTCAGACCTATTTGGACAGTTTAAAACCACTCTTTAAGTTTCTGTTTTATTATAATCTCGGCATTGCCTCTTTTTATATACCTAAACTCATAAGTTCTCGCCCGTTCAATAGCAGCGGCCAAATCATTCTCATCAAATACGCCAATAACACAACCGGCATCATCCAATTTATGAATAAGCTGATACTGGTCATGAATGTGTTCTGTCCCATTATTTCGAGGCATAGCGACAATGCGTTTATGTAATTCCATAGCTTCAGATATAGCCCCCCAACCGCCTTGTAATATTAAGACATCTGCCCTTTCTATATACTCACGCATTTCATCTTTAGTACAAAAATTGAAAGCCTTAGCATTCTGATAGCTATACTTAGTGTGGCCAGTCTGTACGACAACCTCCTCACCGCTTGTAGCGGCCCACCTATCCACAGCCTCAGCCATACGCAAGAAAGGCATATCCATTGTTCCTAAACTCGCAAAAATCATAATACTCCGCAACAAATTGAATTAGGAAATATCTGTTTCATCTCTTCCCATTGCACCAAAAACAAGTCTGCATAACGCTCTATCCACACCGGTGTTTTGGAGGCATGGGTAACATCCGCCGCCGAATTGATAAATATAATCTTAGCCCCCAGCAATTTTTTTGCAAAAAATACCGTCGGCACCGTCACACCGGCACCGGTAGTGATTATTACGTCGGGGCGTTTCACAATCACCCAAAACAAGGCTTGCAAACAATTGACAAAAAGTGTCCACCGCTTAGCCGGCTGAAAATTGATAAGAAAAACATGCTCTTTGTCTTGCATAAAGACCTGGGTAGATGTAGTTTTCAACGTAAGCCAATAACAATGATAACATTCTGGAATGTCGCCAATGGCCAATTGTAACTCCCGCAGATGCCCTCCAGCCGAACAAGCGAGACAGATTTTAGGCAAACTATATGACATATTATTCTATTAATTATATGATTCATAGAAATAAATGTATCTTTGCATCGATTATTCGTACAAATAAATGTATCTTTGCATCGATTATTCGTGCAAATAAATGTATCCCATGAAAAGAAATATACTCGAAGAACTGATAAAATGGAAAGGAAGTCGAAATAGGAAACCATTGATTCTCAATGGAGCAAGACAGGTAGGGAAAACATATATTCTACAGGAATTCGGCCAATTACATTACAAAAATGTAGCATACTTGAATTGTGACCGCAACGAAATACTCTACAATATATTTTCTCTTGATTATGACACGAAACGGATTATCCGTTCCATATCGGCCTTGACCGGCATTCACATTGAACCGGATAACACTCTGATAATATTCGATGAAATACAGGAAAGTCCTATAATATTGAACTCTCTGAAATATTTCTGTGAGAATGCACCCGAATACCACATAGCTGTAGCCGGTTCCTTATTAGGCATATCGCTACATGGCAACGTCTCATTTCCCGTCGGAAAAGTAGATATGATAAAAATGTATCCGATGACATTTGACGAGTTTCTTATGGCAATCGGGCAGGAACAACTCGCCAATTTATTACAGAGTGGCGACATTGAGGCCATGAATGGATTAGCGATAAAGCTAATCGATTGTCTACGACAATATTATTTTGTAGGAGGAATGCCAGCTGCAGTCCGTGAATATTCTGAAAGCGGCAATCTGCAAACTGTACGTACCATACAACAACAAATATTATTTGACTATCGCCGTGATTTCTCGAAACATGCACCTGTGACGGAAGTTCCAAGAATCAATATGGTATGGGATTCTATTCCGGCGCAACTGGCAAAAGAAAACCGAAAATTCATATATGGCGCCATCAGAAAAGGAGCACGCGCCTCTGAATTTGAAATAGCCATACAATGGCTTATAGATGCAGGTCTGGTATATCGCGTACACCGTTCAACAGCCCCCATAATTCCGTTGAAATTCTATGAAGAACTCTCTGTATTCAAATTATTCATGCTGGATGTGGGTTTGATGGGAGCCATGACCGATACACCGGCGGAAACAATTATCATTGGTGACAGCATTTTCCGTGAATATAAAGGGGCTTTTACTGAACTTTTTGTATACACCCAACTTGTGCCCTTGAACATCCCGATATATTACTTCAGTTCCAACGACTCTCGGATAGAAATTGACTTTCTTATACAAAACGGAACGAGAATCATTCCTGTTGAGGTAAAAGCAGAAGTAAATGTCAAATCAAAATCATTACGCTCATACATTGACAAATATCCTGAACTGAAAGGTATGCGTCTCTCGATGTTACCACATTCTGACCAAGGATGGATGGAAAATGTCCCGCTTTATGACGTAAACTTTTGCATGAGATAATCAATTTCTATCAGAAAACCCACAAAACTTACACCAATATCCGTCGCTATATAACCATTGGATTCGGCACACACATACACTCTATGGCTGATAACAACTTTTTCTCCTATTACTGCTTTCCCGAGATTATATATCAACGTTTCCTCCCCAATCGCACTTCCATCCATTTTCCAGCGCAGACTTCTATGCCAGTGTTAATTTGAATGTCCTGATTTTGCCAATATGGAGAGTATTGTCTTTTATGTGTATAATGGATTTTCGCCTCAAATTATGGTCTAAACTAATTTTGTAGATAAACTGATTAAAATTAGTCTTACCTTAGGGAAATAATCAATAATCTAAAGATTTTCTGCAATCGGCTGTTTCTTTTCTACATCAGAAAGAAAAGAGCGCTTTTTTTTCTACATCAGAAAAAACATTACTTTTGCAGCATAAACCCAATATTCATATCTTATGACAGCAGATATACACCAGACTCTTCTGACAGCGATGCAACGTCGTATGGCATCACTGCCACAACGCCTGGCCTTTTTACGCAAAACTTCAGAGAACTTCCCGATGCCCTGATATTGACAGGAGCTAGAGGGTGCGGCAAGTCTACTTTTTTGCTTCATCACTCACAGGGAAAACGACTTTTGTATTTTTCTGCGGACAACCCTAAAATCATAGGAGAACCTCTTTATGACCTTATCAACGACATATTCATGCTTGGGTATGAAGGTGCCATAATTGACGAGATTCATTATGCAGCAAACTGGAGCATACATTTGAAGGCTCTGTATGATGATTTTCCGAATAAAAAGATCTGGGTGTCTGATTCCTCTTCATTGGTATTGCGTGCAGGTACAGGCGATTTATCGCGCCGATTTATGTCGTCACACTCGGCAAACAATCTATGACATTGGAGGTTGGGGGAAAGAGCAAGAAGCCGAAGATCGCGGACTATGTTCTTCGTGACAACACCGACTATCCTGTCGGCAACGCCATTCCCTTATGGCTGCTTGGGATGATGTGGTAGTTTTTTTTAGTTTCCTCGTTTTAATGTATTTTGCGGGATTACCTGCATAAATACCCCACGGTTCAGCATCTTTCATCATTACCGTACCGGCTCCGACAATTGCCCCCTCGCCGACATATATTCCCGGACCGACAAATACATTGGCACATATCCACGACTGGCTGCCGATATGAATCTCCGGCCTCAGCAACGGTAAAGAAGGATCTGTATAATCATGGGATCCGGCACACACATGCACTCTATGACTA
>CAZMOE010000060.1:4244-8135 GCA_964567855.1 uncultured Prevotellaceae bacterium | reverse complement strand
TGAAGCGCTTTTCGCCCTCATTTCGCCGACTGTATTTTTGCCGCGGGCGCTTTATCTGCGGTCGGAGACCGGCGCAGCGATATTGTTCTTATTGAAAACTTTAAAACAACAGATATAAATTATGAAAGGAGTGAAAACAATTCAGTGGATGATTCTTTTTCTTTTGTTGGCGACAGGTGCCTACATGCTTTACACATGGCAAATGAGTGGCGGAAGCCCTGCCATGATGCTCTCTTCTCTTGACGGCGCGGCGGGAAGCCCTTCGATGGATGAAAGTACCGCTTGCGGCAGCGTGGCAGGGCATGACTACGTCGATTTAGGTCTGAGCGTGAAGTGGGCGACCTGCAATGTGGGCGCCTCTTCCCCTTCCGGCTACGGCGATTATTTCGCCTGGGGCGAAATTGCCGTCAGACCGGAATATGCGGCGGCCGACAGCACTCTCGGCAGCGCTTCCCTGACCGACATCGGCGGCAACCCGCAGCATGATGCCGCCCGCGCCAACTGGGGCGACACCTGGCGGCTGCCTACCCAGGCGGAGCTGGAGGAGCTCTGTCGGGAATGTACCTGGACCTGGAGGTCGGCAGAGGGCCGGAGCGGCTATCGTGTTACGGGCCCGAACGGCAACAGCATCTTTCTGCCCGCCGCCGGCCGCTACAGCGGGCCGTCGCTTTACCGCGCCGGCAGCGGCGGCTACTATTGGAGCGCCACGGCAGCCGGGGGCGACATCCGCAACGCCTGCGGCCTTTACTTCGGCAGCGACGGGCGCAGTCCGGTCCGTGATTGTCGCGGCGACGGATGCAGCATCCGGCCGGTGACGGCAGGCCGGTAGGGAAACGGCGCGGCGGGAAGCGCCGCAAGGGAATCGGGGATATTCGGCTGCTGCAATTGCGGACTGCTCACAGCAAACACCGGCGATTTTGTATGAAATTTGAAAAAAAATACTGATTGTTGATGCCTGTGTTAAATAAAATCATTACATTTGAGCGGCTTATTAAGAGCCGGCCAATGGAATTTTCTTATTTATAACACAATAGTAAACTAAAAGTAATATCTATGTTTAGTCAACAAGACCTTGAAATTTTAGCCCGGAAAGGCATTACCCCGGAAAAGGCGGAGGCACAGCTGGCCTCGTTCGCCACCGGATTCCCTTATCTTGAACTGAAGAGCGCCGCCTCGCTGGATTATGGCATTGTCGCCATCGATGAGGATGCCGCCCTCTACTATCAGGACCTGTGGAACAAATACCTGGCTGCCAACAAGCAGATTCTGAAGTTCGTTCCGGCCTCGGGTGCCGCCAGCCGTATGTTCAAGAACATGTTCGAGTTCCTGAGCGCTGCCTACGACGAGCCGACCAGCGATTTCGAGAAGAAGTTTTTCGCTGAAATCGAGAAATTCGCTTTCTATGGCGTGCTGGATGCCGCCTGCCAGAAGAACGAGGGGGCCGGTGTGGCCGAACTGGTTGCAGCCGGAAAATACAAGGCCGTTGTCGAGAATCTGTTGCTTCCCAAGGGGCTGAATTACGGCAATCTTCCCAAGGGGTTGCTCCTGTTCCACCGTTATCCGGAGGCTGCCCGCGCCGCATTGGAGGAGCACCTCGTGGAGGGAGCCTTGTATGCCGCCAACGGAGAGGGCAAAGTCAACCTGCATTTTACCGTCTCACCGGAGCATATCGAATTTTTCAAGGCTCTGACCCAGGAACGCAAAGCGATTTACGAAAAACGCTATGCGGTGAAGTATAACATCACCTTCTCGGTGCAGAAGAGTTCTACCGACACGATTGCCGCCGCCATGGACAACACTCCGTTCCGCGACGAGAAGGGCGACCTGCTGTTCCGCCCCGGCGGCCACGGCGCTTTGATCGAGAACCTGAACGAGCTGGATGCCGACGTCATCTTTATCAAGAACATCGACAACGTGGTGCCCGATCGCCTGAAAACGACGACGGTCAAATTCAAGCAGATCATCGGCGGCGTGCTCGTTTCTCTGCAGCAGAAGATATTCAGCTATCTGCAGATGTTGGAGACAGGGCATTACACGCACGAGCAGCTGCTCGAAATGCTCTATTTCCTGCAGACCAAGCTCTTTGTCAAGAACCCCGACACCAAATTGCTCGAGGACAGCGAGCTGGCACTCTACATCAAGGGAAAACTGAACCGTCCGATCCGTGTGTGCGGTATGGTGAAGAACGTGGGCGAGCCCGGCGGCGGTCCGTTCATCGCGAGAAATCAGGACGGAACCTATTCTTCGCAGATTTTAGAGAGTTCGCAGATCGATATGACCGACGAGGCTTCCAAGGCCATCTTCAACAGCGCCACGCATTTCAATCCGGTGGATCTGGTTTGCGCCGTGCGCGACAGGAACGGCAAGCCGTTCGATCTGTTGAAGTATGTCGATCCGCAGACAGGCTTCATCTCCTATAAGTCCAAGAACGGCCGCGAGCTGAAAGCGCTTGAATTGCCCGGTTTGTGGAACGGCGCGATGTCTGACTGGAACACCGTCTTCGTAGAGGTGCCCATCGAGACATTCAACCCGGTCAAGACGGTCAATGACTTGCTTCGCCCGCAGCATCAGGGATAAACCCTGAAAAGAAGATCGCATCATTCCGGTGGCGGCCCGGCAGGCCTGTCGTTCGGGCAAAGGACCGGCGGCGGGCAAGGAGGCCATTCCGGGGTGATGCGGATATTTTCCGGACATCGTCCGCTCACCATCGTCAATTATTTATAAACAGATATAATTATGAGTATGAAGCTACGCCTCATTATCATGAGTTTTCTGCAGTTTGCAGTATGGGGCGCCTATTTGACCTCTATGGGAGGCTATCTGTCATCGGTCGGTATCGGTGACAACATCGGCTGGTTTTATTCGGTGCAGGGTATTGTGTCTATCTTTATGCCCGGGCTGATCGGCATCGTGGCCGACCGCTGGGTGCAGGCCCAGCGCCTGCTGGCCTATTGCCATTTTCTGGCTGCCGCCGGCATGCTGACGGTGGGATACATCGGCCTTACCATGGGCGGCGATGTGACTTTCGCGCAGATCTTCCCGTGGTACACGTTCAGCGTCGCTTTCTATATGCCGACCCTGGCATTGTCGAATGCCGTTTCCTACAACGCGCTGGAAAAGGCCGGACTGGATACGATCAAGGCTTTCCCGCCGATCAGAATCTTCGGCACCATCGGGTTCATCGTTTCCATGTGGATGGTAGACCTCCTGGAGCTGCAACATACCTATGCGCAGTTCTGGGTTTCGGCCGTGTGGGGTGTGCTGCTGGGTTGCTATGCCTTTTCGCTGCCTGCCTGCCCGACCAACACCGCTGTCCGCAAACAGGGAATCTGCGAAGCGCTCGGACTGGATGCTTTCCGGCTGTTCGGACAGAAGAAGATGGCGCTGTTTTTCATTTTCTCCATGTTCTTGGGTGTCAGCCTGCAGATTACCAACGGCTATGCCAATCCGTTTATCAGCAGCTTTGCTGCCGATCCGGCTTATGCCGACGTTTATTTCGTCGACCATGCCAATCTGCTGATTTCATTGTCGCAGTGTTCCGAGACCTTGTGTATTCTTCTGATTCCGCTCTTCCTGAAACGCTTGGGCATCAAGGCTGTGATGCTGATCGCCATGTTCGCATGGGTTTTGCGCTTTGCGTTTTTCGCAATCGGCGATCCGTCGTTCCCCGGTGTGCTGTGGTTCATTCTTTCTATGATCGTCTATGGCGTGGCCTTCGACTTTTTCAATATTTCCGGTTCGCTGTTTGTCGATAAGGAGACCGACAGTTCGATCCGCTCCAGCGCGCAGGGGCTGTTCATGATCATGACTAACGGTATCGGCGCATCGGTCGGTATGATCGGAGCCCAGTATGTGGTCAACGCATTTACGGAAGGCAAACCGGTGGGCGAT
>CAZMOE010000060.1:0-4144 GCA_964567855.1 uncultured Prevotellaceae bacterium | reverse complement strand
CGGTGGGCGATTGGCCGACGGTGTGGGGCATATTTGCCGCCTATGCCCTGGTGATCGGAGTGCTGTTTGCCGTGATGTTCAAATACAAGCACGTGGCTGAAAAGTAACCATTCATATCGGCAGGATTATGAATCTGTTTTATGCTCCCGAGATAGCCGGAGTGCCCCAGTTGCCGGAAGATGAGTCCGGCCATGCCGTGCGTGTGCTTCGCTTGCGCGAGGGAGAGGAGATAACGGTTGTGGATGGAAGCGGGAATTTTTACCGCTCCGTCATCACGGTCGCTCATTCCAAGCACTGCCAGGTAGAGATCAGGGAAGTGGTCCGGGAACCGGCCCGCCCGTATGGCGTGGAGATTGCCGTGGCCCCGACCAAGAGTCTGGACCGGATGGAATGGTTTCTCGAGAAAGCGGTAGAGATGGGCCTGGATCGTTTTACTCCGTTACGGTGCCGTTTTTCGGAACGCAAGGAACTGAAACCGGAACGCATGGAGCGGATCGCGGTTTCGGCCATGAAGCAGAGTCTGAAGGCTTCGTTGCCCCGGATAGATGGGATGACGGACCTGCAGGAATATCTGAAAGAGCCGTTCGACGGGCAAAAATTTATCGCTCATTGTTATAAAGAGAGTGAGCGTTTTCTGCTGAGCCGGGAACTTGCGGCACGTACGCGGGTACGGGTGCTGATCGGGCCGGAGGGCGACTTCTCGGTAGAGGAGGTCGCAGCCGCCGTAAGGGCAGGCTATAGGCCTGTGTCGCTCGGCGAAAGCCGGCTGCGTACGGAAACGGCCGCCTGGGCGGCCTGCCATACGGTGCATGTCATCAATGAGCTGGGATAGGGAACCGCTGTCGCGCGTTTCCGCCCGGTCGGAAATTTATAAATAAGTGTTTTTACATATGGTAGGTATAGATTACTTGAAATCCTCCCGCTGCGGAAATTTTTTTCTTCTGGCAGGGCCTTGTGTGATCGAAGGCGAGAAAATGGCGCTGGATATCGCGGAGCGGTTGCTGGCCGTTACTTCCGCGCTGGATATCCCTTTGGTCTTTAAAGGTTCGTACAGAAAGGCCAACCGTTCGCGGCTGGACTCCTTTACCGGCATCGGGGACGAAAAGGCGCTGAAAATATTGCGGAAGGTATCGGAAACTTTTTCAATTCCGGTGGTAACGGATATCCATGAGTCGGCCGAGGCCGCGATGGCGGCTGAATATGTCGACATACTCCAGATTCCGGCTTTTCTGTGCCGGCAGACGGACCTGTTGCTCGCTGCGGCCCGGACGGGGCGGATTGTCAACATCAAGAAAGGGCAGTTCCTGGCCCCGGAGGCCATGCGCTTTGCAGTGCAGAAAGTGCGCGAGGCGGGGAATCCGCAAGTCCTGCTGACCGACCGCGGAACCACGTTCGGGTATCAGGATCTGATTATAGACTACCGGGGAATCCCGGCGATGCAACAAACCGGGTGTCCGGTTGTTCTGGATATTACACACTCTCTGCAACAACCCAACCGTACGGACGGGGTGACGGGCGGCCTGCCGCACCTGATAGAAACCGTGGCGCGGGCCGGCGCGGCGGTGGGGGTGGACGGTTTCTTCATGGAGACCCATCCGAATCCGGCCGAGGCGAAGAGCGACGGTGCCAATATGCTGGCGTTGGACAAGGTCGGGGCTCTGTTGAAACGACTGGTGGCCATCCGGCAGACTGTTAATACATTCTCTTAATATATTATTCGATTTATGCGCTTTAAAATTATATTATCTGTCTGCCCGGAAGCTTTCGGGACAGTTTTACCCATAAGCTATCAATTTGAGTTGGCAGCATGTGTGAACCGGTTGCTGACCTCAAACGGGGAGCGCTATCAAAAATGGCTGTACGCCAATGGACTTGGGCCGGAGGACAATCTGCGTCAGAAACTTTATTCCATATCCAATCTGTACATTCCCAAGATTCGTGTGGAGGGGGACCGTCTGAATATCGGGGTGCCGCGGGTGCAGTTCTGGCTTTCGTTCTGGCCTAAGAACGAAACGGAATCTTTTGTCCGCCAGTGCGTCGAGAATCAGGAGGTCGTGCTGGGAGACCGGCGCTCGAAAGTGATGTTTGCCGTCGAGTCCGTCAATATGGTGAGCCCTATTGAGTTCGGCGAGGTGATGGAATATATGACGCTGTCGCCGTTCGTGATGATAGGGATGCGGCCCAACCGGTGTCTCGAATACCTGTCACCGGAAAATCCGGTCTTCTTCCAGTTTGCCGTCGAGGAACTGATAGAACGTTATGAGCGGTTGCACAGGGCGCCTTATACGGGTTCGAGGGAATATAAGGTGGAACTATTGTCGCCGGTGAAACGTAAAGGGGTGTGCATCCGGCAATATACGCCGAGAGAAATGAAGGTCATCGGCTATATGTTCCGTTTCCGGCTCGCCATGGCTCCGGAATTGCAGCAACTGGCTTACGAAACAGGGCTGGGAGACAAGATAAATTTCGGCTTTGGTTATCTGGAACTTTTGAACAAGGTTGCCAAGTAAGGCAAAATGAGAAAAATTATGGCGGGAATAGAGAGTTATTGAAAAAATATTCCTATTTTTGCAAAATTAAATATTGATTAATAATATCATTGTTATGACAGAAATTCTTGATCCTATGCAGAATGAGCCGATGGCAGAAGCTGTGGCAGAGGAAAAGAAAACCTACGCGACACGCGAGGAGATCATCGCGCGGCTGGAGGAGATTGTAAGCGAGTCTTCCGATACCGTGAAGTCTGAGGTGACATATCTGAAAATGCTATATTATAAAATGCGTCAGCAGGAGACGGACGCCGCGTTGCAGGCTTTGCTGGAAAACGAGGATGCCGATGCGCTGGCCTATGAATCGAAACCGGATGAGCTGGAAGACCGTCTGAAGGAATTGCTGAACATCCACAAGGAACATCGTGCCGCCATGGTGGAGGCACGCAATAAGGAACTGGCCGAAAATTGCGCCAGGAAGACCGCGATTCTGGATCAGATGGAAGCGCTGGCGACCGATGCGAATGACATCAACGTGCATTATCCGGTGTTCATGGATCTGCAGAAGCAGTTCAAGGAGATCGGTACGGTGGATTCGGCCGTGGCCAACGACTTATGGAAACGGTATGCCCAGGTGACGGAGAACTTCTACGATCTGCTGAAGATCAACAAGGAACTTCGTGACTATGACTTCAAGAAGAACCAGGAGAAGAAAGAGGCCCTTTGCGGGGAGGCTGAACGTCTGGGGGATGCCGGTGACGTGCTGGCAGCATTCCGCCGCTTGCAGGAACTGCATGAGGAGTGGAAGGGCATTGGCCCTGTGGCTCCGGCGGTGCGCGAGGAAATCTGGGCCCGTTTCAAGGCGGCGTCGACGGTTGTCAACAAGCGTCATCAGGAACATTTTGAACAGATAAAGGCAAGAGAAAGCGAGAACGAGGCGGGAAAGACCGCTTTGTGCGAAAAAATAGAGGCGATCGATCTGACTGAAATCTCTACGGTGAAAGGCTGGGAGGAGAAGACAGCTGTCGTATTGGGTATTCAGGAAGAATGGCGCAAGCTGGGCTTTGCTTCCCGGAAGGTCAATAATCAGCTGTTCGAGCGTTTCCGTAAATCGTGCGATAGATTCTTCGAGGCGAAAGCGCTTTTCTTCAAGACGATGAAGGAGGGACAGGCAGCCAATCTGGAAAAGAAAATCCGGTTGTGCGAGAAGGCCGAGGCGCTGAAAGACAGTCAGGAATGGCGCAAGACGACCGATCAGTTTATCGCTCTGCAGAAGGAGTGGAAGACGATAGGCCCTGTGCCGCGCAAGCAGGCCAATGCGATCTGGAAACGCTTCCTTGCCGCATGCGATGCATTCTTTGAGGCCAAGGAAAAGGCCGTAGGCTCGGAGCGTGCGGAAGAGAAGTCCAATCTGGAGAAGAAGCAGGCGATCATTGCCCGGCTGAAAGAGCTGAAAGAGAAGATCGCTGAGGTGGAGGCATCGCAGATTCGTGAGATCATGGCCGAATGGAATGCCGTCGGACATGTGCCGTTTAAGGAAAAGGACAAATTGTTCAAGGAGTATCAGGTGATACTGGATTTCTTCTTCGAAAAGCTGGATATGAAGGGAACGAAGGCCCGTATGTCGGCATTTGCCAATAATCTGTCGAAGTTGG
>CAZMOE010000059.1:2652-8313 GCA_964567855.1 uncultured Prevotellaceae bacterium | reverse complement strand
AAAAAGACCGCCGCACCATTAAGGTGCGGCGGTCGCCATTATCAGATTACTTTGTAAGGTAAGCTCCGCTTACTTCACAATTGTCTTTGCAACGACATTACCTGCCTTCACGATGTAAACACCGCTTTCAACACGAACACGTGCAAAGTCTGCACCGGCAGCATTGTAAACCACCTTACCATCGGCAGTGCAGATGCTGACGTTCTTGCCGGCAGCGTTTGCAACGGTGATAGTCTTGTCGCTTACAGAAACCTTAGTCGACTTGGCTGCGACAGCCTCGATACCGTTGACAACAGAGATTGTCACAACATTGGAGATCTTAGACTCGCCCTTGTCGTAAACTACTGTCACAACATATGAGTGTTCGCCTTCCGTTACATCGGCATCGATATAGGTAAGCTCTTCTACCGGCTCGGCATTGAGTTTAACACCGTCACGATAGATATTGTAACCAACGATAGCGAGATCGGTTGAAATTTCAGAAGTTTCGTATGTAACGTCATCTACCATCAGCATGAAGCTGCTGGTTGCACAAGAACGGATTGCGAAGTACTTAGCACCTTCGGGCAATTCGACTGTATATTCAGTCCAATCTGCAGGTACTACTTCCGCAGCTCTTACAGAGATGAAGTCCGCAGTATTCATGCTACCGGTAGAGTAGAGAACTTCGATCTTCTCAGGATAATCAGCAGAGTAGCTCTTAGCGTAGAAAGAGATCGTCTGAGCATTGCCGCTGAGGACAGGAGAAATAGCCCAGTCATCAACCATACCATCGTCATAACGGAACATTGCAGCGAGATACTTGGTACCTGAATGAGCATCAAATGTCTGGTTCCATGTATCGCCGTCAGTTACATCATGTACCCAGAATGACTGCTTAGACTGCAGTATATTAACACCGTTAACCGTAAAGTCTGAGCCTTGGAATCCTCCGACTTCTGCATCGTCAACATCAACAAATGTCCATTCGCCGGCAATTGTCGTGAAGCCTTCGTAGTCTTCGAAACCATCGGTTACGACGGTCGGTGCGGCAGCACTCATGTCGGGCTCGCCCCATGTGAGGCTTACAGTATTGTCTACCTGCACACCGTCAAGATTAGTTACAGCAGGATAGCTGTTCGTCTTGATAACAGTCTTCACATTGACAGTGGTATTGTTGCTCAGATCTTCGTCAGCAGCGAATTCTACAACAGCCTTCCATACCAATTCAGACGGAGTCATCACTGTAGTAGCCTCAGTGAACTCGAACGTTGTCTTGGCATTGCTTTCGAGAGCAGTACCAGAAAGTGACTGCACCTTAGCATCATTGCAATAGAGATCTACGGTATATGCGCCTGCTTCGGCAACATTAGCACCCTGATTTTCAACGGCAACAGTTATGACAACATTATCACCGGCAGTAACTCTTGAAGTTGCGGCAATCTTACCGGCCACGAGGTTATTATCGAGCATGTTGAAAATACGGATGTTGTCGATGAATGCGTCACCAGCAACAGAGAACGTACCGGTGATGATCACGCGTACCCAGTCTTCATTAGTAAATTCAACCAAAGAGATCTTAGCAGAAGCATATTCTGTACCTGCTGTGAGAGTGGCAACATCTTTCTCACCCTTAGGACTGATGACAGTAACGGTCAAAGGAGTAGCCTTGTCAGCAGCATAGTCAAATGTAAGCGTAGGATTAACGGTACCGGCAAGAGCGATCTTACCAGACTGCAGGTTGATCCAGCCCATTGTCTCAGCTACCATCTGGAAGCAGTATCCGTCGCCGTCAGAAGCATTTTCTCCGAGGTACAGACCGCCGTCAAGCGAGTTGTTGTTTCTGTCACATGCAGTACCCCACCAATAAGAGAGGTTACCACCTGCTGCAGACTCGAATATCGGCATCTGGAAAGGAGCACCGGTAACCACAGCGCCGTATGAATCTTCAGACTCACCCGTTGTGTTCTCTGCGGTAACAGCGAAATAGGTGAAAGCATGGTCGCCTTCGTTGGTGTTAAATTCTACATTGGCAGAAGTTTCAGTCAAACCTGTTACATAAGGATGTTCAAAGTCTGTCGACGGGAATGTCATACCCCAGAAGGGTATCATCTCTACAGGATAGATGTTGTACTTGTAATCTGCAGGATTAACGATATAACCCTCAGCACCACCGGTAGGAGCATCCCATGCGATATCTACAGAGCCGCTCTTGTCGGCAACGATAATGTTGTTGACAACGTCCGGAGTATCATAACCGATATAAATCTTTATTTCGGCAGGATTGCTGGCGTGACCGTTGTAAAAAGTAGTTACAGAATACGTATAGTAACCTGCAGAAGGAACATTATCATCGTTGATAACCACGGCAGCGCCGGCAGCTTTTGTTTCAGAGTAGATTTCCTCACCCTCACGTTTAACGACAACGGTGAGATCTCCAGAGATGGCAACACCGCTGAGATCCGAAGCAGGAACTGTGAATGTAATGACAGCCTTGTTAGCACCCTCGGCATCGGCAACAGCATTGAGATCGCTGACGCTGGCAGGAGCAGACTCGTCAAGCTCAGAAACTGAGAAGTTGTCTACATAGAGGTAGAACATGTTTGCGTCAGAGATCGCGTGAACGGCGATATAGTATGTTCCGTCTTCCTCTACAGTAAATTCAGTGTTGCTGAGAGTGACGAATTCCTTGGTGGTAACATCTGTAGCAGCAATTACAGGAATAGTAAACTGTGAAGCCTTTGCCTCTTTACCGGCAACAACTTCCAGACGCTCCGGATAGTTCGGACCATAAGCTGCGGCATCGACAGATACCTTATAGGTCTTACCGGCCTTCAAGTTCAAGCCTGGATATACGAGGTAATCGTCGGCTACATTCGAAGAGCTGTAACGATAACGAGCAGTCATGCTCTTGGTGTCAGAGTGTGTGAAGAACGAGAATGTGCTGTTATCTTCGTTAGCGTCATAGATGGCAGCCTGATTCTTTTCCTCGTCGGTGTCGAACGTGTTGGAATAAGGAAGTTCTGCAGTAAGGGTAGTTATCACAGGTTCTTCGTAAATAGCCTTTTCCTCGCTGACAACAACATCGGCGAACCAATTGAGATAATATATCTTGTCTTTAGCGGCATTGATGAGCACATCGTCTGCGAAGGTGATGGTCTTGGCTGCTGCATCGTATGTTGCCGTAGCATCTTTCAGTTCAGCAGTCATCGGATTAACACCGACGAACCAGCAGTTGATTCCGGAATACTCACCGACGAACTGGAATCCTGCAAATGTGACAGAGGTTCCGTTAATCGTACCCTTAACCCATGCATTGGGGAAGTCCGTTGTAATACCCTGAACATAAACATCATTGTCAACGAAAGCGACTTTTACGCTCTGGTTCTTCACCTCAACTTTCGTTTGATCCTCTACAGAAATACAATTCAGATACCAACCTGTAGCTTGTGCCCCGTTCGGCAGAACGACGAGCTCAGGAGTCTCAACTTCTTCCTCGCTGATAACAACATCGGTGAACCAATTGAGATAAAATACACGGTCTTCAGCAGCATTGATGAGCACATTGTCTGCGAAGGTGATGGTCTTGGTTGCGGCATCGTATGTTGCCGTAGCGTCCTTTATGACATTTCCGTCTGAATCTAAACCGATAAACCAGCAGTCGTATGTACTATACTGACCTACATACTGGAATTTGTTGAACTTGACAGAAGTACCGCTGATCGTACCCTTAACCCATGCATTGGGGAAGGCCGTTGAAATACCCTGAACATAAACATCATTGTCAACGAAAGCAACATTTACGCTTTGGTTCTTTATAGCAGTCTGACCGCTTGATGATACGGAAATAGCATTCATATACCAAGCGTCAACTTGTGCCCCTTCCGGCAAAGTTACAAGCTCTGTGGAAGGAGCAACGTAACTGTCACTATAGGTCAGCACGGTCTCGGCATCACCATAGCCGGCAGCAGAGTTGTCGTCATCCCAATATGCGCCCATATAGTAAGCATTAGCAGTGCCGTCATATTTAGCAGTGCCTTGAAGTGTCAGCACATTTCCATTGATAGTGAATGTAAATGCCTCAGCATAATCATCAGCAATTGCTATGCTATCAGCAGCTGTAATAACACCCCAACGAAGGCTGATTGTTGTCGAATAATTGGAATTATACTGCAACGGCTGATGTGCAGCTACGGTGATGACGTCGCCACTCTTTGTACCTTTTACCCATGCACCTGTTGTATAACGAGTAATAGGGTTTTTGATGTAAACATTGTCGCCGTCCTCAATGATGGTAACCATTCCCGACTGGGAGGCCATTGCCATCGAGTTATTGGATGAGTAATAAGCCGTTCCGGTTGCGGCACGCTCATACATCTTCGGCTCTACACCTGTAACATCCGTGATGATACCGTTAGCATCGGTTGTCACAGTAACATTGCCCTCCTGAACGGTGGCCTTGCTCACGGGAGCCTTGAACGGCATTGCGGTTAATGCCTTTCTGGAGCCATCAAGCCCATCTTTTTTGATCACTGCTTCTCCAATACGATTGGCCTGGCCACCATTTACAGAGCCCATGCGCAACACAGAAGAAGACGTTTCCTTTGCGACTGCGGCCTTTTCTGCCATTGCAGCCTGCAATTCCTTTGTTTCCTTCGCTTTCTTCGCGATCTCCTCCACATTGGCAATCCGCTCCAGTCTATTACCAGAGGCGGCACTCTTCTTTGCCAAAGGAGCCTGTGCGAATGTCAGCGATGTTGCCATCGCGATGATCGCAATAGTAAACAATCTTTTCATTATAGTCTATTGTGGGGATTATTTTGTTCTCACTCCGCCGGAAGAAATCCCCTTTTATTCCGGCGAAGCGTATGAGAGGCCTTTACCTCTTATCTTTATCGCATTTGATTGTCCGATTCTCACCACATACATTCCGCAGACCGGCAGACGCACAGCCACATTGTCAGCATCGGATCGGATTGTGGAGAACACCGTACGTCCGTACATATCGGCCACAACGACTGTCTCGCCGCCAACTCCATCGACATAGAGAACATCGCCAGACAAACGGCATGCCACTTTTGCACCGGTGGCGGAAATGCGGTCTATCGCCGAATTACTATCGGCCGTGGTTGGCACGCGAATTTCATCCGACCAGGCAGACTTCTGTTCTCCGTCTGTTGCCTGCACACGATAATAATATACGGTAGACGGCGTGAGCCCGTCTATAACAAGACTTTCCGCCGGTGCCTGTACCATTTTCCGCACTTCCCCGACAGCCTCTACTTCTCCGCCCCATTCGACAAGCACATCGTCGATTGCCAGAGAACCTTCTCCAGGCATGTTGTATGTAATACGGATTTTATAGGCGTCGTCGGGCAGGGTATCGATAACCGTGACAGCACCGCCGACAGCGTTCTCGATACTTACCGATGCCACCTCGACCCATTTACTTTCTTTTGTCTGTACGCTCACAATGATACTATTGTCTTCCGTAGTCTGCGCACCTCTGTGCCAGAACGAAAGCCGGCGTACGGGCCGCGGATATTCAGGCGACTCGATGTAGTTGCCCGTCTGGATGAACCGTAACGACGGTATGGCCTCACCCGAATAGGACTTGTTGGCATAAGACTGTGTCGAGTTGCTCTTCCATCCTTCGGGCAGATTCTTTACTCCATCCGTGAA
>CAZMOE010000059.1:0-2552 GCA_964567855.1 uncultured Prevotellaceae bacterium | reverse complement strand
AAAGCCACCGGTTTGAAATAGCCGAATGTCATCTCGGACGTAGTAACGGCAATCTCATTGGATTCTTCGCCCAGCACGCCTTCGTTACCGGCATATACGGTGTAATAATAGGTCGTGAGCGGTGTAAGTCCCGTCACCTCGACATCGGTCTTGTCGCCTACATTTCGTTTGCTGTATCCGCTGAGATAAGTTTTTGAGCTTCCCGCACCCTTTGTATATACCGATATATAATAATCGGTGACATTCTCAACCGTCTGCCAATGGGCCGTGAACGAAGCGGGAGTAACATCGGTCGCTTCTTCGGCCACCACGGCCTGCGGAACGACGGCCCCGCCAGCTACTTTGAACGTTATTATTCCGTTTTGCTCCTTAATCTCTGTAATCGGCAGATTCAGGCGCCGGCCGGCCCATGTCTTCATCGAAGGTTTCGTGTCATCGGTAAACGATGTAACGCCGGAAGTACCGGGGAAAGCGTCTCCGGCGCGCGAATAATCACTTTGCGTACCGTCGGCCTCTTCAAGATCCACATACTGATGGCTTGCCGTATTGTTTACCACATTCTGATTCCAGACGGAGGGATCATAATCGACATGCCAGACAAGCATACCATGTCCGGGAATATAGGCATCCCACCCTGTCTGCTGTCTGTTTTCGAAGAGGAAGAACTCATTCTCATCGCCAGTACGGACAATACAGCCCTTATTGCCGCTGATGTTTTGCAAAGTAACGTTAGCCGGACCGTTGAGCTCTGTCGGTTCTATCCATCCGAGCGAATAACGTTCATAGATGGAATAAAGCGGAGGCGTGCAGCCGCCATTATTATACGGGCCATAATCCAACACAGACCATGCGCCCGGTGTGAAAGCGCTGGTATAGCTGGTGGCATAGAGGTCGGGCAAACCCATCACGTGCGAAAACTCGTGAATGAACGTTCCGACGCCATCGGGGCGGGAGCCTTCCCACTCATTACTACAGGCATAGCGGTCCAGCTGAACGCCGTCGAAAATATAAGGCGTATATTCCGCTGAGGTTACATTCCAAGCATGCGGCCATACCGTATTGGCAGAACCGCCGGAGGCCTCGCCGCGACCGGCATAGAAGACAAAGACATTGTCTATATATCCGTCGCCGTCACGGTCGTATTCAGAGAAATCGACCGTAGCGTTCAGCTGCTGGCATGCCTCGATCGCCATTTTCTGCGGATTTTTATCATTGCCGCTATAGTCGTTGCCGCCATAGTAACTCATGTTTTGCGACAACGTGATAGGTCCATAGACATCAAATTGCGGACGGAACTGATTCATAGAGCATTCCCTGAAATATTCAGCCGCACAACCCGTGCCGTTATAATCATTGAAGCCCGTTTCGTTGAGCATGCGGTTGAAATAGCTGTAAGGATCGCTCAAATTAAATTTGACATCCTTATATTCTACAAGGACAACCAGTCCTTTCTGCTCTCCCATAGAAGGAAAGCCGGTGTCAAACAGGCCCACATTGCTGCGACGCGGCGCACGTGACGCTTTGGCAACATCACGTCGCTCCAAGGCCTTCATCACTTCGGCCATATCGACACCCTCAAGAAACCGACGGGCCTCAAAGGTGCGCAAAGCTTGGGGGCGGGCCACGATACCGGAACGCACAACGTTGCCGGCTGCGTCGATGTTGCCGTAGTAATAAAGATCATTATCGTTAATCAGCAAATATCCGTCTTCGCTCAGATAATAGTGCGCGTGTTCGTCACCGACAAGGCGTACATTGATTTCAGTACCATCGGATTGTTTCACGGTCAGAAGTCCCGGCTTGGCAGGTACAGCCCAAGCGCTGCCATTGGCAAAAGCCATAGCAACAACCAACAAGACAGATCCACAAATTTTATTCATTTGACCTAAGATAAATAAACCAGTTTTACATTTTCAAAAGCCTCAAATACACCTATCAAAAGCAATGGACAGAACTGTTCGGCTGCGAAATAAAAGTCAGACTGACAAACATGCTGTTCGATAGTTTTATATTTTCGGGGGACAAAGATATTTAAATTAACGCAAAATAATCGACAAAAATATTATTTTTGATGATTTATTGACAAAAAACAGCGAAAATGACCGCTTTTGATTGCAAAAATACAATTATTTTCCATTTAAACTTGAAAAAATCGCACGAAACAGCGTAGCAGGAACCTGCATTTCCGCTATTGCACCCCGCCACAGGGAAACGGTTACCGCCCCCTCGAAAAAAGGAGGCTACAGCCTGACCATGAGAGCCGTTTCAGACAGCATCATCCCCTCTTCCTTCATCCCGGGAAACGGCACCCATTCCATTACCGCCGGCTAAGGCGACGACGGAACCGCCGCCGACACACTGAACATCCGCCGGCCTCCCGGCCCGGCGCCCACACAGAAACGATGAAACGCCTGCCGGTTTCCGGACAGGAACATCCACTCTATGAATACCTCCGCCAGCCTGCCGGAAAGCGGCAAAGCTGTCATAAAAAACGGTTCCGGCAAACTTTCCGCCTGTCATCCGTCCGGTTTTCATGGATTTTTCGTAACTTT
>CAZMOE010000058.1:0-8878 GCA_964567855.1 uncultured Prevotellaceae bacterium | reverse complement strand
CATGATGGCCGGCATCATAGAGTTCTACAATACGAAAAGACCGCACAGGAGCAACAAGGAGATGCTGCCGCCAAGGAGGATGAGAGAGGCATTGACGGTGCACTGAGGCTTCCCCTTGGAGGCGCGCCTCCAAGGGGAAGGGATTCTGGATTCCTGAGCAGGGTTGTTCATTGTTTTATTTGCAATGTGAAAAAAGTCATTACCTTTGCGGCTGTGAACCGTTTTAGGAAACAATGGCACCATCTGTAAAGTCTTTCAGGAAAGAGTTCCTGAGGATGTGAAGTGAAACAGGAAATAACAACAAATTGTGTGAAGTAAATTTAGGCATAGTCACCCCCTTAAATCAACGTTTTTATGAACATATGTTCATCGGCCATTTAAGTTAACTTACTTTGCCAACGAAGTTAACTTACTTTGCTCATGAACATAGGTTCGTGAAAACAGGCAATTCTGTAGTTTGAAAACATTTAAAATGGGGTTGAATAAAAAAGGTTATTTTCGGTCGATATTGCCATGGGCAAATTCCCATTTCAGATCAAACAGATTATGGCAGCAATCTCTATAGATACTATTATATATAAATGTGGAGGCGCATGCTATGACCTTATAATCTCCATTTCGCCAAATGTCGCAATAAAATTCGGCCAAATGCCGCAATAAAAGGAAGGTCGGAAAATATTAAGCGTCCAAGTCTTTAATTGCGGACTAACGGCTGCTTTTGTAGCATAAACATCACCTCGATTAATATGTTGTATATGCGTTGTAATTATCTGACAAGGCGGTATTGTCTGAGATTGGGATATTTGATTGGATAGGCTTATGAAACCATTTCAGTATGATTCTCCGAAAATACAATGATTCATAATTCCCGTTTGACTAATAGCACCAAACCTCCGTATTGATCCACCCCATATATTTCAAAACATATTTCCTCTCCGGTTGTAGGAATGGCCAGGATATATTCTTCATTATCATTAATAGGAGCAAAATCAAATAGGAATAGGCTTCTTCGGTTTAATTTCGAGAAACCTTTTTTTAAAAATCTGAGTCCTTTTCCCAAATCTTCCTGTACATCTTCATAGCGTTTATATTCCGGGTAGCAATACATGCCCTCTGTTGTAGTCCAATCGCCTTCATGAGCAACGAGTATTTTATCGAATTTGTTGCCATTAGGCAATTCGATCTTTTTTATCCTGAACTGAGCATATGTTCTTCTGGCCCATCCCATAAACAGAATGGGGGTTGTTGTAGTGGTCGTATCAGTATCAACTTTTTCTCAAAGCTCGGACAACTTTGTCCAAGTCCATGTCATAAACGGTATGGTGTACATTTTTTATATATCGTTATTTTGTAGTGAAATAGCAATCAGGATTTCTGTTGTTATCGGTTTTATAATTTCATTTGTCGAAGTGGAAGAGAAATGCTTTTTACTTCTGTATAGGCCTGATAGAGGCTTCTGTCTGTTCCTGCATTGCTAAGCGTTTTCATTTCCGGTGATATTTTTTGCGGCCAAAACGTTTGCCCGGTGCTTCCTTGTAAAAGTTTGGCCGGATTTCGGGTCTTATAATACAGTTCTGAAGAGGTTAACGCCGCATCTTTAGATTTCTGATAGGATTACCAATCTTATACAGAGAATGATGAATATTGAGTGGGATTATCGAGGTTGTGGTGGGAAAAGAAAATCCTCCTGCAGACATTATTTGCAGGAGGATTCGATATAGATTTACGTATTCTGCAAAGGAATTTATTTCTTGGCAGAGTAGCTGATCTTCAGACATTGTGCCTTACGAAGCTGGGTTTTGAGTTCTGTTACGATACCCATTTTCGTTTCGCGGTCGATCTTCATCGAGATCTGCATCTTCGGCTGATCGGCCTCTTTCATAGACTGGCGCTGCTGCGTCATCTTCGGTACAATGTTTTCAAGATCGAGGAAGTCATCGTTAAACTGAATCAACGATTCCTGGCCGTACTTCTTGTCTTTCGGTTTACCCACAAGAACAGTTGTCACACATGACTTATTCTCCAGTTTGGTTACCTGCGAGGCGCGGGGAGTCACGACCGTTACGATCGGGTTGTCCTCACGCATGTGGGTAATCGTCATAAAGAAGAACAAGATAGAGAACACCAAGTCAGGGAGAGATGAGGTATTCAATTCCGGCATTTCCTTGCCGCCGTTTTTATTAAATTTACTCATGATAAATCCTCCTTGATATTAATATTTGGCATTAGCTTCGGAAATGTTCATCGGATAATAATCCTTGATGGCCTGCATTTCCTCTTTTGACAACTCTTCTTCGTCGTAGTGCTTGCCGAACTTGTTTTTTGCCAACTCGTTACGCAATTCGTTGTAGGCGGCTACAAGCTCATTCTGTACAGCAATGTACTTTTCGTAGCTTGTACCGTAGTCACTCTGCAAAGAAATGACGTGGTTTTTAGTTGTTTTGGTACTCGTACCAAAAAAAGCCGCAAGTTCAGGACTCTTTTCCAAATTGACTTGAACCAATTCAGGACCGCGATCACCACTGAATTCACCCTGTGCGGAGATGAAATTTTTGGCTTTCTCTTTCAAATTAGCAACATCTTCCACATTATCGCCGACCATCAATTCATTGTTGGCATTGATAAGAACGTTGAGGATGTTACGTTTCTTAATGTCCTGATTGGTCTGTTCCTCTGTCCAGCGGGGCAGAAGACGGGTCAAACCTTCATCAGTATCCATAGAAGTGACTACCAAGAAGAAGATAAGCAATGTAAATGCAAGGTCGGCGCTTGAAGAAGCGTTGATACCGGGTGCCTTTCTTTTCTTTCTTGCCATAGTCAGATCTTATTTAGAGATGAGTCGTTTTGCACCGAAGCCGGCAATAAGAACAATAATGATGGCGAACATTGCGTAGCTTGAATAGAGCCACATGTCAACGACTTTCATTTCCTCCATTGTATAGGTTACAGGGGTTCCGTTGACAACTGCATAATATGCTTCACTATTGCTGATGGAATAACAAATACCCAAAAGGGCGAAGAATGCTACAAATGTGCCGATGGTTGCGATGGCGCCCTTCGGGTTGGATTTGAACATCGAGAAGAGCTGTGCGATGGCAAAGAGCAACAATGCCACAACGCCGACTCCCACAACTACATAATTCCACTGAAGGAATAAGTCGAGATTTACGGGGCTTTCGGTTGTTCCCGTTGCTGTCGGAACCTCCTCGGTAGCACCTCCGAAGAACATGCCGGTGAGGACGATCGTCACAATGAAAATAACCCAAAGCGTTATGCTTGAAAGTTTCTTCATGATTATAAAATCTCTTTGTAATTATTTTTTAAGTTTGAATTTGATGATAACATCGAGGAGGGAGATGGAAGCGTCTTCCATATCGCTGACGATGCTTTCAACTTTAGAGAGGAGGTAGTTGTAGAATACCTGAAGAATCAAGGCTACGATAATACCTGCGATAGTAGTGATAAGGGCCACTTTCATACCGGCTGCAACGACTGTAGGGCTGATATCGCCGGCCTTAACGATGTCGTTGAAGGTCATGATCATACCGATGGCAGTTCCCAAGAATCCGAGAGAAGGAGCAGCGGCGATGAAGAGGGTAATCCAGGAAAGGTTCTTTTCAAGGAAGCCGGACTGAAGACCACCATAAGAGGTGATGGCTTTATCGATATCATCGAGGCTCTTGCCATCTTCGAGACGGATGAGGGCCTGGGTAAAGATAGAAGCGATAGGACCACGGGTCTTTTTGCAGATCTCTTTAGCTTCGGTTACGTTGCCGGCTTCGAGACAATCCTCAACCTGCTTCAAAAGCTTTTTGGTATTAACTTCTGCAAGGTTCAAGTAGATGATACGTTCGATAACGAATGCCATACCCAAAACGAGGGCGAGGGCAACGAATGCCATGAATGTCGGACCACCGTCGATGAACTGTGTCTTCAATACGTTGTGGAAGCTCGCAGATTCCTCAGTCGTTACTTCCTGAGCAAATGCCGGAGTCATCAGGGCGAAAACACCCATGCATGACAAAGTCAAAAATAACTTTTTCATTTGATTTTGTTGTTTAAATTTGTTAGTTAATGAATTAAATAGGGTTATTAGTGTTTTTTGTTAGTATTTTCACCTCGCAAAGTAACAAAAAAAAAAGATAAGGCCGAACATTTTCTTCCGAATTGTTCATTTTTTATCGTTATTTTTTTGTGTTTTTCTTCAAAGTGCCGTGCTTTTAATATTTCATGAGAAGTTTTTCGGCATTTTCCTGTGTGATCCGTTCTATTTCTATCTCGGAAATTCCCAGGGTTATGGCCAGAAACCGGGCCGTATCTGCAGTGTAGGCCGGTTCGTTTCTGTGACCACGGTGGGGGACCGGCGCCAGATATGGGGCATCGGTTTCGAGAACGATCCGCTCTGACCCGATTGCCCGGACGACGTCCGGGACCAGGCTTTTCTTATAGGTCAGTGTTCCGCCAATGCCGAAGTAGAAATCCCCGCACTCCCGGATGAGTGCCGCATCTTCTGCGGTGCCGGAAAAACAATGCATGACTCCCCTCATACGGGTTCCCTGGCTGTCGGCCTCTTGTTGCATCTGCTGCAATATTTCAATAAAGTCTGTCATGGCATCACGTACGTGTAGCAGAAGCGGCAACTGACATTCCAGCCCCCAGTGCATCTGGGTTTTTAAGAGTCGGATCTGCTCTTCTTTCCGGCTGCAGTCCCAATGCAGATCCAGTCCGATTTCTCCGATTGCCCGGATTTCAGGATGTTGTTTCAGCAGAGCGTAAGTTTCTTCGATTTGCCGGTCGAGGTCCTGACTCATGTTCTCCGGGTGAATGCCGATCGAAGGAATGCAGATATCCGGATAGCGGCCGTAGAGATCGCAGATATTTAAAAAGTCGCTCTCATCGACGCAGGCGAGAACGATACGGCCGATTCCGGCATTTTTCGCCCGCAGGATCACCTCCTCCGTGTCGCTTGCAAAAGCATCATCGGTCAGATGACAATGGGTGTCAGTCAGTGGCATGATTGTGATCCTGTATTGAAAAATTGATGGCGTTCTGCAATTTCGCCGCTTTTTCACGTGCTTTTTCGGAGGTCCTATAATAATATATGAGTCCGAATGCCTTGCATTTTTCCAGTTTTTCTTCTGTGGGAAGATCATTATAGACCTCTTCCACCCGGTTCCAGATATCCAGAATCAGGAGGTCGGCCATAGGGCGCATCTTCGTGATTCTTTCCAATGCTTTGTTGGTAGCATTTTGCAGTACTTTCTGGTTGAAATAATGTTCTGAAAATATGTTGAAATGTACTTTAACCTTGGCGATGGTCGGATTGTATATCGGTACACCACCCTTGGCAATTCTCTTGTCTTCGCCGTTAATGATTTTTTCTCCCCATTCCTGCAAGGCCTGTTCTGTAGTGAGATCCGGGTTACTGAAGTCTTCCGGGTCGAGTCCGTAGGCCTTTTTTATCTCTTTACGTAATTCTCCCCGTAAAATTGCCATATTCAGCACCTGGATGAAGTGTGAGACATACAAACGGGCGGTCCGTAGATAGGTCCGATATTTTTTTCCGGCTTTAGCCTGCAGGTCGTAACACTGTTGATATTGTTGCTGGGCCCGTTTGAACTTGTTTAAAAACGTCGAAGCCTCTTGAATGGTGCGATAGCTGAGAACTAATTTACCATTCTCCTGATAACCGTCTTTGCTGATCGCCAGTTGCAAGGAGTTGATTCTTGCTTTGTCTGTATTGGGTAATCTGCGGTATGGCATTGGCTGATGATTGTTAGATGGACCTGTTGATAAGCTTATTGGCCAGCGCTTTCAGCGGTTCCAGTTTCTGTTGTGGTATGGAAAGATTTTCTAAGAGGCCGAGGGCTTGCCTATGATAATGCAGAATAGTCTCTCGGCAGGCCTGCTCGGCACCGCATCTTTTATATATATTGCAGAAGCAGGCGATTTTTTCGTTTTTGTTCAGTCTGGAGCTTTCCGGGGCAAGTTCTTCAACCATGATTTTTCGGTCTTCGTTCTCTGCACTTTTTAGGGCGTTGATCAGCAGAAAGGTTTTTTTGCCGTTGGTGATATCTCCACCGATACATTTGCCGAAAGTTTCAGGATTTCCCCAGCAGTCGAGCCAGTCGTCCTGGAGTTGAAAGGCAAGACCGATATTTTCGCCGAAACTATAAAGGAGATCAACATCTTTTTCCGGCGCTCCGCCGATAATGGCACCCATTTTTAAAGCGCACCCCAGGAGGACGGCGGTTTTCAACCGTATCATTTCGATGTATTCGTCGGTAGAGACATCCATTCTGCTCTCAAACTCCATGTCGTACTGCTGTCCTTGGCAGATCTGAATATTCGTTTGCGTGAAAAGGTCGAGGACTTTGCGCGTATTCGGGGCCGGTGCTTCCGCGATCATCTGATAGGCGAGGGCCTGCATTACATCTCCCGAAAGAATGGCTGTATTATTGTTCCATCTGACATGCACAGTCGGTTTGCCCCGCCGGCTTGGCGCATTATCCATGACGTCATCATGCAGCAAGGTGAAATTGTGATACATTTCCAGTCCTATGGCCGGAGTCACTGCCGGTTTGATTTCGTCGGTGTACAGGTTGGCGGCCATCAGTACCAATGCGGGGCGCAGGCGTTTGCCGCCCAATCCCAATATATATCTGATAGGGTCGAATAGTCGGGTCGCATCTTTGGGATATGCGATTTCATCGATGGCAGTTTGGATCAGAGTGTTCAGTTCTTCCTGTGTAAACATAATGTGTTTTCCTTATTTTCCTCTCAGTTGCGTGTTCGATGCTACAAATATACGATCTTTTTTTGAATGTATTCGCATTATACGGTAAAAGGTCGCTAAAATGCGACCTTTTACCGTATAATGCGGATATTTTATTATCTGATTGTCCTTCAGAATCCTTGATATTACTGGAGACGGAATGTAACGGGAAGCACATACTTCACACGTACGGCCTTGCCACGCTGCTTGCCAGGTTTCCACTTCGGCATCGAGTTTACAACTCGGATAGCTTCCTTGCTCAACTCTTCGGCTGGAGAACGCATAATCTCAACATTGGCAATGCTACCGTCTTTTTCAACGGTGAAAGACAAGGTCACACGTCCCTGGATACCGTTTTCCTGTGCGAACGGGGGATATTTCAAGTTCTTCTGGATATACTTCATCAATGCGGCCTCACCACCGGGGAATTCAGGCTGTTCCTCAACGACTGTAAAGACTTGGTTAGCGTCTGCTTCTTCCTCTTCCGACGGGCCGGTTTCGGCTGTCAAGTCCATAATTTCGATCGTAGTGTTGTCATCGTCTTCCGTACTCTGTACTTCGATTTCCTCGATTTCCACATCGTCTTCCACCACGGTAAGCTGTTCAATCACGTCCGGCATGGGCGGCGGTGGCGGCGGAGGAGGAGTGTTGTTCTGTACGGTCATCACGATTTCTTCTTCTTCTTCGATAACCTCACGCTGTACGATAGTGTTGCGATGAATGGTAACGGAAGTCCACTCAAAAGCGATGAAGAGAATCGCGAGAATTCCAACAAGGCCTGTCAAGGCATAGATGCTTTTCCTGGACTCGAGATCTACTTTGGGGTCTTTCTTGATTTCCATTATGGTTAGATACTTTTGATTTTGTTTTTTACTTCCACAAAAGTAGTGCTTTTTTTAATACGTGGTCTCAAAATCCCTCTTTTTTTTGCTTTCACCATGCTTTTTATCGTTTTTTTCTATGAAAAGAGGTACATTTGCATACAAAAATAAGTCTGATGACGTTCTTTTTTACGAAAGACATCAAATAATAAGGAATAACAAAATGACGAAGAGACTTGTTTGCTTTTTAGGTATATATTGTTTGTTTTGCACCATGCTCCGTGCACAGGAAGTAGGAAATTATGGCTTTCTTGAGCTTCCGGTTTCTGCTAGAACCGGGGCCTTGGGCGGTATCAATATTTCTGTTGTGGAGCCCGATCTGGCCTTGGCCGATCAGAATCCCGCCTTACTCTGTCCCGAAATGCGTGGACAACTTTCTGTTTCTTATACCAATTATGTAGCCGATATCAATTTGGGGCATATTGCTTATGCCGGTGCCTTATCGGGGGCCGGAACCTGGTCGGCCGGAGTCCGGTATGTCGATTATGGAACGTTCGACCGATATGATGAATCGGGGATGGCCATGGGGACATTTTCGGCTAAAGATATGGCATTTTGCGGTTCTGTAGCCTTTCCAATCAACGATCGGTGGAGGTGCGGTGCTACGGCCCGTTTGCTTTATTCGGCCTATGACAGTTATTCCGCTTTTGCCGTGGGAGTAGATTTGGGTCTTAATTATTATAATGAGGCCAGCGGCCGTTCCGTTTCCATGACACTTTCCAATTTAGGCGGGCAGTTGAAGCCGTTTGAAGACCGTCATGCCTCGCTTCCGACTCAGTTGACTTTAGGTGTTACCAAAGAATTGGAGCACCTGCCTTTCTGTCTTTCTCTGACGGCGTGGCAGTTGCTTGACTGGGATACCGATTATGTGGAGGCCGGCGGCACGAAAAGTAATTACAGCAACTCGGAGCAGATACTGAATCATCTTGTCTTCGGACTGGAGTGGCTTCCTTCCGAACATCTGTACTTTGCCGCGGCTTATAATTACCGCCGTCAGCGGCAGTTTGCCGGTATGGGCGGTTTTCTGCGCGGTGTTTCGTTCGGCGGCGGTTTCAGGCATGCCCGCTTTTCTCTCCAGTGTTCTTACGCCCGTTATAATGCGGCCGACGGTTCTTTGACGGTGGGATGCGGTTATCAGTTTTGACAATACAGACATAATAATATATTATAATGAGAAAGATCACGATTGCAATAGACGGCCACTCTTCTTGTGGCAAGAGCA
>CAZMOE010000057.1:0-9492 GCA_964567855.1 uncultured Prevotellaceae bacterium | reverse complement strand
AAATATCTATTCATTACAACAATTAAGCACCGCTTTCCCGCTGTAAGCCAACAAAAAAGTCAGCAAAGTTTGCAAATATTAAAAAAAGAACATACCTTTGCGCCGCTTTTTAGGGACAGAATCCCTTAAGCAACTAATTTGGAAGAGTTTCGGCTCGACCTTTATTATTAACCCTTAAAATACAAATCACATGTATTTAGATTCTGCTAAAAAAGAGGAGATTTTTGCAAAGTACGGTAAAGATGCGAAAGACACCGGTTCTCCTGAAGCTCAGATCGCATTGTTTTCTTACCGCATCAGCCACCTGACTGAACACTTGCGTAACAACCACAAAGACCACGTTACCAGCCGTGCCATGAAAATGCTCGTAGGTAAACGTCGCCGCATGTTGGATTACCTTGCAAAAGTCGACATCGAACGCTATCGTGCTATTATCAAGGAGTTGGGTCTCCGTCGTTAAGACCGCGAAAGCATAAAGAGAAGGAGGGTGTATCATAATTATGGTACATCCTTTTGATTTTATAGGCTCTGAGGTTTTGATATTTTTCAGGCAATCGATTTTAGTAAACATTGCCGGTTATCCGATTCTCAGAGGTCAAAACTTCAAGAATCAGGATAAATCGGCCATTATGGGGTGTATTTCCCCCGTTTTTGGCCGATTTATCCATTTTTGAACACATTTTCTTTATATTGAATGCAATGGCGAAGAAGGCAAAGTCTATTGTGATCTTGTCAAGCATAACATGGCGGAAGCGTTTGTATGCCATATTGTATTTCATTTGTCCGAAGACGGCTTCCGGTTCGATGCATCTTCGACCTCGATGCCTGATTCCTTCCTTAGAAGTGAATCTTTCTCTATCTTTACGCCGGTATTCGTTGGGCCGGTGGTTGACTTCGATTATCCTGTCACCTTTTGCCTTGAAACAAGCGCCTCTGATCGGGCAACCCTCGTATCGCTGTGCCTTGTATCGCGCACTCTCCGTTTCATATCCGCTTTCGGTTCTGGATTTTACCGTGCCGATTCTTGTCAGACGCTGGTCCATAGGGCATACATAATAATCGTCTTCTGCGTTGTAGAACATCGCCTGCGGACTGAACGGACTGGATTCATAATGCATGCGCAGCTCTTTGTGGAACATATTGTACTTGACGTAAGCCTCGATACCGGCTTCTTCCATGAAGCGGTAGTTCTCCTCGGATCCATAACCGGAATCGGCCACCGCCGTGTGTGGGAACTTACCGTACCTGTCATGGAAGGATTGACAGAATGGTATCATCGTGAATGGGTCACCCGGACCTTGGAATAGTCCGAAATCGGTGATGAACTGATCCTCAGTACCTATCTGAAGGTTATATCCCGATTTGGTCTGACCGTTGTTCATGACATCCTCTTTCATGCGCATGAACGTGGCATCATGATCTGTCTTGGAGTAGGAGTTGCGGTCGCACATTATCTCCAACTGCCGGTCATATTCTCCAAGTTTGTCTGCGTGTTCCTTCAGTTGCCTTATCTGCTTCTTGCGTTCCTTCCGGGATTGCCGTCCCTCTTTTGTAGCAGGCACCGGCTCCTTGGACAAAACCTGATTCAGTTCCTCTGCCATGTTCACAAGTTCCACGGAAGTAAAAGTCTGTCCATCCTCCACTTCACTGTTCTCCTGAGCGATGGCATCGTCAATCTGCCCAAGAAGTACCTTTATCTTTTCAAGCAACTTTGCCCGGTTCCTTTCGGTATTCTTACGCCATACGAAGGTGTATCTGTTGGCCTTGGATTCTATCTCTGTGCCATCAATATATACTCCACATCCAGAGTGATGAAACCTCGCTCCGCCAATATCAACAACAACTGTGTGAACACCTGATTGATCTTCTCCTTCACTCGATTGCGGAAGCGGTTGATGGTGTTGAAGTCGGGTTGTTCATAACCCGCAAGCCAGATAAAGTGAATATCCCTTTTGAGAGCTGTCTCTATCTTGCGGCAGGAGTATAGATTGTTCATGTATCCATATATGACTGCCTTGAGCATCATCTTGGGATGGTACGAACTCCGGCCTCGCTCTTTGTAAAGCCTCCTGAAATTATCCAGACTCAGATGGTCTATTACCGAGTCCACAATACGTACAGGGTCATTTTCCGCAATATCTTTGTCAAGACACTGTGGGAAAAGAAGCGTTTGTTTAGGATTGTAATCCCGAAAGTGTAACTTTGTAGATATTTTATTTTGTTTGATGTCACTAAGTTACAAAAACTTTTTGACATGACAAAGCCCCGGCTTGGGAAAGTCGAGGCTTTGTTTCTTGTTTTTCAGAAATATATGAAAAGAGGGCATAGCAAAATTTTGATACACCCTCCATATTCAGGATTTTTTGAAAGATTCGTGAGAGATTACTTCAGGAAAACTTTCTTACCATTGATGATATAGAGACCCTTCGTAGCCTTCTCTACACGCTGTCCACGGAGATTGTAGATAGCACCGTTCTGGAAGTCGTTGACATTCACATTGGTGATACCTACCGTAAGACCCTTAGCCTTGGCGATTACCAGCTTAGTGATGAAGAGGTTGGTACCAGTCTGACCGCGAGTTATCTTGATGGTCTTACTGCCGGCAGCTTCCCCAGTTACGAACACATTCTTAGTGTTGATCTCACCACCCAGATTCTCATGGATGTTAGACTCATCACCAAAGACAGCGCTCTCAGCCGTTGCACCGGTCTCGAACACCAAATATGCGCTTGACTTAGAAGACTTGTCCTTCGTAATGTAACCAGTAATGGCGATTGTGTCGCCCTCAGCAACAGCCTCGTTGAGGGTCAGGAGCATGTAGCCTGCATTAGCCGAAGGAGTCTCATCGTCCATGTTAGCCTTCTTACCGTTCAGGCAGATAGTGTAGTAACCGCTGTTCGAATAGTTCAGACGGTTGCCGTCGCCATTCTCATAAGAGATGACACCACCATACTCCTTCGGAGTACCGTTGGGAGACTCCCAATAGTAGCTTACATTCTCTGCAAGCTGCAGTTCCTCAACTGCGGGGAACTGAACGAGACGGAAGTCAGAGAACGACATCCAGTTGTTAACCGTAGAGGTAACACCCTGTACACCGATAGCGATGGTAGCCTCCTCAGCCAGTTCGAAGACAACGGAGTTGTCGTTCCAGCCGCGATTGAACAGACCGTTAGAAGCACCGATCTTCGTCATCTCTACCTTATCCTCGCCTGCGAACAAGTTGAAGCTTGAGAGCTCGGCCGAAGCACGGCTCTTCACTGTGAGCTGATACTTACCTGCAGGCAGGGTGATGTTCTGCTGCAGGGCAACATCCCATGCATTGGCACCCCAGTTGCCACCGTCGAAGTACTTGTGGGTAGAATTGTCGTTGCCGTCGGTCCAAGGCTCATTGTCCAGGGTTCCGATGCTACCCTCAGAACCTTCGCCCTTAACAAGCGTCCAAGGCTCAGCAACAGCCTCCTCGGCAGCGGGATTGACGATGAGGTCGGTCATGTTGACGGCACCCTCTTCGCCCTCGAGCAGAGCGCTCGACTCAGCATACTGGCGATAAGCAGTGAACAGCGCAGCCTTCTTGGCGACAGCCTCGGCAGCAGTGGCAGCAACAGCAGCGGCAGCCTCCTCGGCAGCAGCCTTCTTGTCGGCGGCGGCATACTCGAAGCTCAGCGTTGCCACATAAGTCTTGGCATCGGCCAAAGCCTGATAGTCACCCTTGGCAACATTGAATGCATTCGTTGCATCGGTCAGGGCCTCGATGGCAGCGGTCAGAGCATCGGCAGAAGTCTCATCAACACCAGTATTAGCAGTGACGACATCAGACAGAGTGGTGCGCTCCTCACCCGTCACAACGGCATTAGCCTCATCGTTGAGTGCGTTCTGAGCAGCAGCCAAAGCATTCTGATAGGCGGCAATCAGTTCTGAAAGGTCAATCTGGTTGCCCAGGAACTGAACGAGACGGAAGTCAGAGAACGACATCCAGTTGTTAACCGTAGAGGTAACACCCTGTACACCGATAGCGATGGTAGCCTCCTCAGCCAGTTCGAAGACAACGGAGTTGTCGTTCCAGCCGCGATTGAACAGACCGTTAGAAGCACCGATCTTCGTCATCTCTACCTTATCCTCGCCTGCGAACAAGTTGAAGCTTGAGAGCTCGGCCGAAGCACGGCTCTTCACTGTGAGCTGATACTTACCTGCAGGCAGGGTGATGTTCTGCTGCAGGGCAACATCCCATGCATTGGCACCCCAGTTGCCACCGTCGAAGTACTTGTGGGTAGAATTGTCGTTGCCGTCGGTCCAAGGCTCATTGTCCAGGGTTCCGATGCTACCCTCAGAACCTTCGCCCTTAACAAGCGTCCAAGGCTCAGCAACAGCCTCCTCGGCAGCGGGATTGACGATGAGGTCGGTCATGTTGACGGCACCCTCTTCGCCCTCGAGCAGAGCGCTCGACTCAGCATACTGGCGATAAGCAGTGAACAGCGCAGCCTTCTTGGCGACAGCCTCGGCAGCAGTGGCAGCAACAGCAGCGGCAGCCTCCTCGGCAGCAGCCTTCTTGTCGGCGGCGGCATACTCGAAGCTCAGCGTTGCCACATAAGTCTTGGCATCGGCCAAAGCCTGATAGTCACCCTTGGCAACATTGAATGCATTCGTTGCATCGGTCAGGGCCTCGATGGCAGCGGTCAGAGCATCGGCAGAAGTCTCATCAACACCAGTATTAGCAGTGACGACATCAGACAGAGTGGTGCGCTCCTCACCCGTCACAACGGCATTAGCCTCATCGTTGAGTGCGTTCTGAGCAGCAGCCAAAGCATTCTGGTAGGCGGCAATCAGTTCTGAAAGGTCAATCTGGTTGCCCAGATAGGTCAGGCGGAAGTTATCCCAGATGACCCACTGTGTTACAGACGTACCCTTCACACCAACGGAGAGGGCACCGGTAGCAGCCACAGTCACCTCGATAGGATCGATGGTGTAGAGACCATTGGTGAACGAAGCAGAAGCATCGGCCATGCTGTTCTCAGTACCAGTCAACAGGGGGAGATCAACGGTCTTGTCATTAGCGAAGAACACAGGAGCAGGATCAGCCTCGCCATCCTGACGATAGAAGCCCTGAGCGGTGAGCAGATACTTACCGGCAGGAGCATTGGCCAGCACCTGAGAGATAGTGAAGGTTGAGTGCCAAGACTCAGCACACATGTTGGTATTGTCACCGCCATGCAGGTTCTTGTTGGTGCAGTCTGCACTCACATTCCAAGAGCTATCCACGCGCTTGTCGTTACGACCAAAGTTTGCACCGGGAATCAGGAAGGTAGCATCCACGCCAGCCTCGGCAGTAGCAGCCTCCAGGGCAACCAGACGGTCGGCCAGTGTGCAGAACTTCCACATGGCAGCGTCGGTAGCCTCGTCAACCAGCATCACGAGGTCGTTCTCACCTGCAGCCAGGAACTGAGTGCCGTTGCTGATGGTACAGTAGTCACCCACCTTCTCCACAGTCCAAGCGAAAGCAACACCGTCGGTGAACTCGCCATTCAGGAAGTGGTTAGCAGCGCTGTTTGCGATATTAGAGTCGAACGTGTACTTGCCCTCGGCGAGCGCAACGCCAAAGTCAATACCAGCAGTGTTCAGGATAGCACGAGTACCCCAGGCATCACCGGCAGCCATAAACTTCTCTGCTTCCTTATTATATAAATAATAGGTGCCAGAAGCCACAGGAGGCTCTGTTCCGATGGTCAGGCCAGAAGCATAGTAAGCCTGGAAAGAGCCACCCTCGTTGGATGGATCAGGAGTCTCCAGAATCATCTGATCGGAAACGTACCAGTTGTAGCCCTTCTCAGTGAAGGTGATATCGCCGATACCTACACCAGACGTATAAGCAAGTGTATAGATGCGGCTGCCGTTGCTCTCACGAATACCTACATACTGTCCGGCAGGAATGGTGAGCTTGCCATCGGCAATCGTACCCTTCACCCATCCCTCAGGAACGAGTGAGAACAGACCCTGAATGTAGACATCGCTACCACTGCGACCAAGTTTCACAGTGCCGTTATAAGCTGCTGCGTTATTGCTGAGAGTACGTGTTCCCACGACGGGCAACTCAACAAGGGTCAAGCCCTCGGGAGCAGTCCCAATGTAAGAAGGAATCGTAAGCCATCCAATAGCACTCTCATTGGTCTCACCGGCAGCAGTGTAGATGCTCTTCACACCCATACGAGTGTAGGTCTTCACTGCGATGTCACTGATTTTGACGATGCGGTTAGCTCCGTCAACGGCGACGGTCTCGTCGGTGTAGGCAATAGGCTCGCCCACAGCAATCTGCTCACCGTTCACTTCAGCATAGAGCTGATAGGTAATCAATGCAGACTTGATAGCATTGCCGTCAACGTCCTGTGTGGGGATGTTTACATACACCTGAGCATAGCCCAGTTCAGCGTTATAGTGCCAGAAGTCGGTCACCGAAGGAGTGGCAGGCACGGCAGCCACCTCTTCAATCACAGGATAGTCGAAGGTAGAGCCATCGGTGAGAGCGATAGTAGCAGCCTCACGAACACCTCCATAGATATAACCCAGGTCAGATGCAACTCTCCAAGTACCGTTGAATACCAACTGAGTATCAGTTCCTTTACCAACAATAGTTCCTTCTGTTGAGAATAATCCATAAGTTGAATTATAATAGAACAGAACCTGCTCAGGAATCTCAAAACTTCTGTCGTCTTTCAGCGATGCAGCAACAGCAACGCCCTCGCCATCAAAATTCCAAACGAGAACTTCCTTTGTGTCAGCATCCTGTTCAATGGCCACAGCATAATTTTTGTCAGCATAAGTCATGCTACCATTGATAGGGAGAATAGATGACTCGCAATAGTTACCATAACGATATCCGGCATACTGGCCATCACCACCAATCATCAAGCACCACAGACCATCAAAAATAATGACATTGCTGGCATCAATTGTACCTGTAATGTCGCCATCGCCTGAAGCATTGGCCATGACAATAGGACCATAGGAGCTATGCATGTAAAGCGTGTCGCCATCAGCAATAGCGAACGTACCGTTCACCTTGTCAACCGTAGCCTTGACAACCGTGGTCTGACCATAAACCAGTCCTTCCAGTCCAATTGTGTTGTCGTCAATCTTCGTGACAGTAATAACATTGGCTTCAGTAGCCGGTGTTGCGGGGTATAAACCTGCCGTCTGACTATAATCATAGGCATAGCTGCAGATCACACGTTCGCCTGCTAAAGCGTCGATGTCGACCTTAATAATTTTAGCTGGAGCCTTAGCTCTGGCCTTCATCGATGCCGTCTTCCCAATCTTTCCATTCACCGGATAGATTCTCTGCTCAGCGTTTGCTCTATCAGCAAGGCTAAGCTGGCCTTTCTGCCAGGGAGTCTGTGCATAGGAAACCACGGCCATGAGTGCCGCGATCAGCATGAAAGTTAATTTCTTCATAAGCTTTTCCTTTAAATTGTTAATGATAAGAGATAAAAAAATAATAAATTAATGATTGTTTTCTGCCTTTTATGTATACGCCAAATCCCCTATCCATGAAGAGAGTATGCGTAGAGGATGCAAATATAATCTAAATTCCTCTATAATAAAAACTTCTCTTAAAAAGAATGTCCGCTCTTTGTTCTTTTAAAAACAATTAACATTCCATCATCAAACGGTGGATTCCATAAGCAAGTGCAAAATTATTCATTTTTCTAGAAATCATCTCATTGGGTGTTTTAAATCCATTCTTTTTTCTTGGCCTGTCGTTCAATTTTCGATTCACATAGTCCACCCATACCTTTGAAATTCCCCTGAAGTCCGCCTTCTTTGGTATATACTGCCTTATAAGCCCGTTGATGTTCTCAACCGCTCCCTTTTCCCATGATGAATACAGGTGCGTGAAGTAAACGGTGGTATTCAGTTCCCTTGCTATAACCTCGTGTGCCGTAAATTCCGTTCCGTTGTCCGTGATTATCATCCTCACCGGCAGCCCCGTCTCCCTCAGGCTTCTGACAGCGGCATGTGCCAGGGGCAGTGCCATCTTGCCCGTACTGAGTTTCTCCATGATTAGAAAGCAGCTCTTCTTATCGACAAGTGTCGGTATCGCTCCCCTGCCGTCCTTGCCCACAATAGTGTCCATATCTCAGTCGCCGACAGACGCGCCACAGTCCCTGAAAGGACATTCATCAATGGACACCCTGTTGGGAATAACACTTTTCGCGCAAGTAATCCCACAACTTCCTAAAGAAAATATCAGGAAGATAATCAAGACAGCCCGTTATCAACCTACCTCATTCCAACGGATACCATCCCATAATTTAATGTGGGTTTATAAATATTCTCAAAGTAGGATGTACGAGTCATTCTCCATACAAGACGGTAAAGACCATTGCAACAGAGGCTGAACGATGCGGCATAAGTCATCCACAGCTATATCACAATACAAATTGGTATAGCACTTCCACTTATTTCTAAGAACAGCTGACTATAGAGTGAATTATTACCGGGAAACACCCGGTTTCCCATTGACAAGTCCCACCGCTATACTTTTTCTGTTTTTTATCAGCAATAAATGCAGTACATTGGCCGATGTGAACCAAGTCAGGAAATATTTTCAGGTTCTGTAAAGTCTTTCAGGACTAATCTTATGAAAGTGTGAAGTGATTCAGGAAATAACAACAAATTGTGTGAAGTAAATTTAGGCATAGTCACTCCGTTGTCTTCAGGCAATGGATTATCAAAGCCATCAGGCAACGCTATTTCACATTTGCGACTGCTACTACATGTAGTCGGATCACCCCCGTCAAGAAAGATGCCACAAAACTATCGCCTGGAATTGTTACCTTGCCGTTAGATAAAATGCCATATTTTGATCCGTCCATTCCGTTCTCAGCACAATTTTGAGTCACTGTTATTATTGTACCATCAGTACTCATAAGTAGAATATGGTGAAATACATACCTCTCCCGGATTTTCAGTATTTATAGTAACATAATCTGCATCAGTATATATCTTCGCACAGTATCTATCGGGGTGTTGCACGGATTTTTCTATTTTAATATCCCCTTCTACAGGTACAGACTGCTCATTTATTTTCCACGTCCAAAACGGGTCTACCCAATGCCCTTTTCCAATATTGACCCAAGTTTCTGGAGTCGGAGTATAGTCAAGCACTCCATCAGGAAATACTATTTTATGTATCTTAGAGGAATACGTCCCATCTGATGGATACGATATGTTGTTACCGCTACTGCTACCGCTGGTTATTCTTTTCACAACAAAACTTCCGATGGGAAATTCAATCGTATTATTTGCAGATATCTTTCCATAATATCTGCTATCGGCACCATTTTCCGGACATCTTTGAAAAACATGATAATAATAATTATTAAGTAAGTCGTAAAAATTAATTTATACTAAGCCACATGAGCAAAATTGATATTGAGTTCAGATCCAAGAGCTGCCAAAGCTCGATTGGTTGCATAGAGCAAGGAATCTGTGGAGACA
>CAZMOE010000056.1:0-10674 GCA_964567855.1 uncultured Prevotellaceae bacterium | reverse complement strand
CCATTGAAGAACTTTCTTTAAAAGCTTCGGTGATGTTGGCAGATAGTTCCTATTCTATTGAAGAGCGTATCAAAAAAACCGATGATATTTACCGGACAGCCGTTACATTAGCTCAGGAATGCGATTACGACAAAAAGAAATATGCTGATTTATTGGAAGAACAAGGCGGTTTCCTACACCGTTATGCCAAATATCAGGAAGCCATGAGTGCCCACCAAAAGGCACTGGGGATAAGAATTGAGGTATTGGGGGAGAGACACCCAGATACGGCTACATCTCTGAACAACATTGGCTTGGTGTATCATAACCAAGGATACTACGAAAAGGCCATCAAGTATTATCAGAAAGCAATGAAAATACAAACTGGGATATTGGGAGAAAGACACCCAGATACAGCAAACTCTTTGAACTGCATTGGTGGGGTGTACTACAATCAAGGATATTACGAAAAGGCCATAGAATGCTATCAAAAAGCAATGGAGATACAAACTGAGGTATTTTGGGAAAAACACCCGAATACAGCTACCTCTTTGAACAACATTGGTGCGGTATACAACGACCAAGGATACTACGAAAAGGCTTTAGAATGCTATCAAAAAGCAATGAAGATAAGAATAGAAGTATTGGGGAAAAGACATCCAGATACAGCTGCCTCTTTGAACAACATTGGTTTGGTTTACTACCGCCAAAGATACTACGAAAAGGCTTTAGAATGCTATCAAAAAGCAATAGAAATACAAACTGAGGTATTGGGAGAAAGACACCCAGATACAGCTGCCTCTTTGAACAATATAGGAGGGGTATACGACGACCAAGGAAACTACGAAAGAGCCATAGAATGCTATCAAAAAGCAATAGAGATACAAACTGAGGTATTGGGAGAAAGGCACCCGAATACAGCTACCTCTTTGAATAACATTGGCACGGTATACTACTACCAAGGAAACTACAAAAAGGCAATTGAATGCTATCAAAAAGCACTAGAGATACAAACTAAGATATTTTTGGAAAAACACCCGAATACAGCTACCTCTTTGTACTGCATTGGCATAGTATACTACCGCCAAGGAAACTACGAAAAGGCAATCGAATATCATCAAAAAGCGCTGGAGATAAGAATTAAGGTATTGGGGGAAAGACATCCAGATACAGTAAACTCTTTAAACTGCATTAGCGCAGTGTACCACACCCAAGGAAACTTCGATAAGGCGATCAAATGCTTACAAAAGGCACTCGAGATAAGAATTGAGGTTTTTGGGGAAAGACACCCGAATACAATAGCCATCAAAAATGCTCTCGATTGGCTCATAAATAATTCAGAAACAACCACCCCGAAAGATTGAAATCTCTTAAAACTAAAGAAATACATAACCCTCCATATAAAATAACAAATGTTCCCATCAGAAATATCAATCCACAGGATTATATATCCCCAAACAACAAAACCGGCTTTCTGAAAACAACACAGAACCCGATAAAAACCGACAGGAAGCCTCTCCACGACAACGCCGCCGGAAGTTTTCAGAACTTCTGGCGGCGTGAAGGTTATCTTTAATGCCTGATTTCCGACCTCACTTCACCTCCCAGGTGTCGCCGCTCAGCAACAACTCGCGCAAAGTGCGTTGCGGTTTCTTGGCGCTCACCTCCTCGATCTGAGCGCGGACGGCCTCATCATAAGTCGGGGCAGCCACGTCGCGGATGACACCCATGGCCACCGGCAAATCGCCTCCCATCATGGCCAGCTTGAAATGCAGGGTCGGGTCGGCGCAATGGGCGTCGTGGACAAGGAGATCCGGCTCCGTCACCCCGTTTTCGCCGAGCGTGACGCTCTTTAAAGTCAGCCCGTCGAGCACCAGCCCCTTGTCGCGAGCGGCACCGTAAACCATCGGCTTGCCATGCTCGAGCAGGATGGTCCTGTCGGCACGAACAGCGGGATCGGAAATCACCTTGTGAATGCCGTCGGCAAAGATGACGCAGTTGCAGAGCATTTCGACCACCGCGGCACCCTTATGACGGGCGGCGGCCACCATGCAGGCAACGCTGTTCTTCAAATCCACATCCAACGAGCGGGCGAAGAAATTGCCGCGTGCACCCAAACAAAGCTCGGCCGGACAGAACGGATCCTCGACCGTGCCCCACGGGGAGGATTTGCTGACAAAGCCGCGGTCGCTGGTAGGGCTGTACTGCCCTTTCGTAAGACCGTAAATCTTATTATTGAAAAGGATGATGTTCAAATCGATGTTGCGACGCATGGCATGGATGAAATGGTTGCCGCCGATGGCTAAGCAGTCGCCGTCGCCGCTCACGTTCCACACCGTCAGCTCCGGGCGCGCGGTTTTCAGCCCGGTGGCAATGGCCAGCCCGCGGCCGTGGATGGTGTGGAAACCGTAGGTTCCCATATAATAAGGCATGCGGCTGGAGCAGCCGATGCCGGAAATGACCGCCGTATCGCACGGAGCAACACCCAATTCGGCCATGGCCTTCTGCATGGAGGCGGCTATGGCATGATCGCCGCAACCGGCGCAGAATTTCAACGGCTGATCGCTTTTATAATCTTGTGCAGTGTACATTGTTTTCTTTCTGTTGTTTAATAGTGAAACATAAACGGATACCTCCGGAAAGGAAATCACAAGCGGCCGATGGCCTCCTCGATGGTGGAAATCTGGAACGGCTGTCCCTTCACCTCATTGAGCTGCAGAATATCGAGACCCGCTATCTTGCCGCGCAGATAGGCTGCAAACTGCCCGTTGTTCAGCTCGCAGACCAATATTTTCTTATACCGGCGCAGCACTTCGGCCGTATTGAGCGGCAGCGGGCTGATATAGGTAAAATGAACCTGCGCCACCTTCCGGCCGCTCTTTGCCCGCACGTTGTCGACGGCGGCACAGATGTGACCATAGGTTCCGCCCCAGCCGACCACCAGTACCTCGGCATCCTCGTCGCCGCGCACGGTGAGTTCTGGAATGCAATGGGCGATATAGTCCACTTTCTTCCGGCGGAGATCGGTCATCAGCTGATGGTTGGCCGGATCGGTGGAAATGGCACTCGTGACATTATCCTTTTCCAGGCCGCCCAACCGGTGCATGAAGCCCTCCATGCCGGGGATGGCCTTGTAGCGCACAAAGGTCTCCGGATTGCGGTAATAGGGCTTGTAACCGGATTTCATTTCTTCGGTAGCATAGGGAATCCGGATCTCCGGCAATCGATCGACATCGGGAACCAGCATGGCAGAAGAGCCGTTGCCGATGAAAGCATCGGTCAAAAGAATGACCGGGGTGTTATGTTCCAGCGCGATCTTGGAAGCCATATAGGCGGAATGGAAACAGTCGACCGGCGTAGAGGCGGCCATAACCACACAGGGCGATTCGCCGTTGCGGCCGTAAAGGGCCTGCATGAGGTCGGTCTGTTCGGTTTTGGTGGGAAGGCCGGTCGAGGGGCCGCCGCGCATCACGTCGATGACGACAAGGGGTAACTCGGCCATGACGGCCAGTCCGATGGCCTCGGACTTCAAGGCAAGACCAGGGCCGGAGGTCGACGTAGCGGCGAGAGCACCTCCGAAGGAGGCGCCGATGGCTGTGCAGATGCCGGCGATCTCATCTTCGGCCTGAACGGTGGTCACGCCAAGAAATTTAAGCTTGGAAAGCTCGTGAAGAATGTCTGTGGCGGGCGTGATAGGATAAGATCCTAAGAAGAGACGCAATCCCGCCTTCTCGGCAGCGGCAACAAGACCATAGGCGGTGGCCAAATTTCCCTTGACATCGCAATAAACACCCGGTTGGGCCGCTTCGCTCTCGATGCGATAGGTAGAAACGGAGGCATGGACATTCGCGCCATAATTGTAACCGTCGGTAATGACCTTGGTGTTGGCCGCCAGCACATCGGGCTTCCTGCCGAACTTGGAGGTGAGCATCTCCACCGCCTTTTCGATAGGACGGTTAAAGAGCCAGAAGATAAAGCCGAGGGCGAAGATATTGCGGCAACGCAATACGGACTTCGCATCCATGCCGCTGTCGGCCAAGCTGGCCTTGGTGCTTTCGGTGATGGGCACCGGCACGATCTGCATGGTCCTGGCAAGCCCCAGTTCCTCAAACGGGTCGGCGGTCACGAACTTGGCTTTATCCAGTTCACTCTTGATGAAGGTGTCTTCGTCATAGATAAGGACACCGCCTTTTTTCAGATATCCGGCATTCTGCTTCAAGGCCGCCGGGTTCATGGCGACCAGCACATCGCAGGCATCGCCGGGAGTATAGACCCGCTTTCCGACATGCACCTGATAGGAAGAGACGCCGCCCAGCGAACCGCGCGGAGCACGCATCTCGGCCGGATAGTCCGGGAATGTGGAGATTTCATTTCCCAGGATAGCGGCAATCGTGGAGAAAATCGTTCCGGCCAACTGCATACCGTCGCCGGAATCGCCGGAGAAGCGTATTACCACCTCCTCCGTGTCGATGATCTTTGGTTTGTCTGACATATTTATATTCGTTTTATTTGATTACATAACCTTGATACAGTAGTCGCCGGATCTCTGCCGGACGACTACCGCCCCTATCGCGGGCGGGGTGCGGAGTTATTTCAAAGGTTCCCATCCGGAAGTTGCGGCACGTCGGACCTCCTCCCCGATTGTTCCTGCATCAGCAAAGCGGCCACTTCGCGGGCCATGACCGATATCTCGGCCTTATTTTCCAGATGATCGGAATCGAGGATCCGTTCCGCCTGCAGATAATAAGGCTCCCGCTGAGCGAGATTGCCCCGGATGAACGAAAGCAGTTCGGCATCGCTTTTGTCGGCGATGACAGGCCGCTTGGCCTTGCCCTGCACAAGACGGCGCAAAAGCACCTCCTCCGACGGTTTAAGATAGATACTATAGCCTGCCCGGTTGACAATTTCCATGTTGTCGAAAAAACAGGGAGTTCCCCCCCCAAGGGCAATGACGGTATTCTCAAACAATGCGACTTCACGCAGGGCACTGCGTTCCAGTTCACGGAAACCACGTTCGCCGACCTCGGAAAAAATCCGGCTGACGCTCTTATGCTGACGTGCTTCGATGAAATGGTCCAGATCGACAAAGGTCCAATTCATCTCGGCGGCCAGTGCCTTGCCGAGCGTAGTCTTTCCCGCTCCCATATAGCCGATTAAAAAAACGCGTTGCATAGGTGATACATTCTGCATAATGTGAAAATCGATGCCGGAAGGCCTTTCGTTCAAGCGGCAAATATAGTCATTGCGCAAGGGAAAAGCAACACTAAAATTGACTTTTCTTCGCCCGAGAGGTGAAATGACTGATAAAACGTTCGTTTTACCTCCGCCTGAGCGGCAATTTTCTCATTCGATATGCAAAATCCCAACCTTCTGCAAAACAGGAGCAACAAGGGAACGGGAAAGAGCCGGATGCCCCACCGGATCCCCTGAAACGGAACCGATGCAGGAAGAGGGCAGGCATAAAATGCAAATGTTTGGCCTTGCGATTTAAACTTCCGGCCCGAAAATGTATCATAGTATATAAAATGACATCAACGTATTGAGACTATCCGGAAAAATGCACATATCGACATCATTCAAAATATTTCTGACAGCCGCATATTGGACCATTCACATTACTGCATCGCTGGCGTTTGAGATCACAGGCAGGGTAGCGTCGGCAACCGACGATACGCCGCTGCCCGGGGCGACTTTGCAAATGTACCAGCTTCCTGACTCGACATTCATCTGCGGTTCCATTTCCGACCAGGAGGGAAACTTCCGGCTCACGACACAGAAAGTCAAAAAAAACAGCCGGTACACGATCGCATTCAGCTATCTGGGGTACGTCAAGACCCATAAGAACATACAGGTGCGTGATCTCAGGAAGACGCTGGATCTAAAAGATGTCTATATGCAGGAAGACAGCCGCATCCTGGGCGAGGCGCTGGTTTCGGCCACACCTCCCCCGGTCGTAATACGGGAAGATACGATCGAATATTATGCCGACAGCTACAAGACGCAGCCGGATGCCACCGTGGAGGAGCTGCTGAAACGCCTGCCCGGCGTGGAGGTCAATCCCGACGGAACGATAACGGCCCAGGGCGAAACGGTGCAGCAGATCTATATCGACGGAAAAGAATTCTTCGGCGATAATGCGCAGGTCGCCACCAAAAACCTTACCGCCGACATGCTGGAAAGCGTACAGGTGGTCGATATGCAAAACGAGGAATCGCGGCTGACCGGTATCGATGACGGCGAACGACGCAAGGTCATTAACCTGAAGCTCAAACCGAAGATGAGGCGCGGCTGGTTCGGAAATATGGCCGGAGCATGGGGTGAAGGCAGTCATATCGACGACCGGTATGAGGCAAACGGCATGCTCGGATACTTCAGAGGAAACTATCAGAACGCCATCATCGCCAACAGCAACAATACCAACAACACCGGGTTCGGCGATCTGGGCGATCGGGTCATGAGCGGCTCTTCCATGCGGGGCAACCGCTCAAGCGGAGCGCGTGGCGACGGATTAAACAAGAGCTGGAGCGCCGGAATCAACATGAACTACGACAAGGGAAACCGGATGCGCGATGTCAACACTCCGTTTGCAATCGGCGGGGATGCCCTTTACGGAGGAAGCGTGCAGGACGAGATGTCGAAAACCCACCGCATCAACTATCTGAAAAACGGAAATACAGTGGCCGACACCCGCAACACCGGTCATAACCGGAGCCAGAATGTACAGATGAACCTGAAATTCGAGCGGACCTTCGGCGACGAGAAACAGCACCGCATACAGATCCGTCCGACATTGTCATACAATGAAACCGAAACGCTGGAAGAGTCGGAAAGCTCGACCCGTTATGAAGACAGCACTTTCCTGTATGACGGAGAGTGGATGAACCGTTACATCAGCCAGACACAACGGTCCAGCCAGATCAGCCAGCAGGGCATCAACTATGGCCTAAGCATGACCTACAGCCACCAGCAAAAAACCGACCGGGGAAAACGGCGCAGCAGCATCACGCTCAGTGCCAACGGCAACTTCAGCGACGGCGATCATTATACGCAGTCCTACACCTCTTATGATTCTCTTCTTGTGGCAGACCTGACGCTGACTCATGACACCATCATTCACCAATGGCAAGAAGAAAAAAACAGGAGCGAAAACTATCGTGTCCGCGTGACACACGTGGAGCCGATCGCCGAACGGCATTTCATAGAAATAAGCGGTGCGGCGGCCGTTTCCAAACGGACCGGAGAGCAAATCTATCACTTCTGGGACGAAAAAACGCAGCAATATGCCGATAGTATCGGCAATCGGTCGAATCGGGAGTTCAACTCGAATACTCATACCACACACATCAATTACACCGGCTCGATCAGCTACCGGACCATTCAGGAACGGTATAATCTTAACATCGGCATGGACTTTCTGCCCCAGTCGCAGGAATATGTGGACGATTATGACCATAGCCGCGACTATAAACGCCATTACATCAACTACTCCCCCCGGCTGATGTTCCGCTATAACTGGAACCGGAAGACCCATCTCCGCATCAATTACAGCGGCCGGACACAGCAACCCGGCATAAATCAGTTGCAGGCCCGCAAAAATCAGACCAGTGCCACACATATCCGCCTCGGGAACAAAGATCTGGAGCCAAGTTTCAGCAATTCTCTGGATATCAGGTTCAGCCGTTTCAACGAAGAGACTTTCAACACAATTGAAGCGACCCTGCAGGGCGGCGCATCGTTCAACAATCTGACGACCAAGCGCTGGTATTCCGACAATCTGCGCACCGACACGACAATGACCGTCAACCTCAACGGATTAGGAGACTGGAACATCCGGGGAAATTTCCGCGGCTCATTCCCATTCTACGATAACCTGTGGTATGTAACGACCGACACCGAAGTCAGCTATGCCGACAACACCGGTTATGCTAACATCAAAAATACAGACAGTTTCCTCAATCATACCCGGACTAAAACATTCCGCGAGCAGGCAGGCATTGCATACCGCGGCGAAATTCTGAATGTTGAGCTGAGAGGCAACTGCCGTGTACAGCATGCCACGGCCACCGTAACGACCTCCGGCAATCTCGGAACTACGACCACATTCGGAGGTTCGTTCAACATTCAATATCGAATGCCATGGGATCTGACCTTCAGCAGCAACATCCGGTACACGGCACGACGCGGTTTCAGCGCGACCATCAACAGGAATCAGACCATCTGGAACGCACAGCTAAGCAAGTCGTTCCTGGAAAAGAAAAACCTCTCGGCATTTATCAAGGTCTTCGATATATTAAAAGAGAAAAGCTCTGTCAGCCGCAATATATCGGCTACAGCCATGACCGACCGGGAAACCACCACGCTGGGACAGTATTTTCTGGTCGGCATGAGCATGAAATTCAACAAAAGAGGGGGCGGCAGAGAAGGCAATCATCATTCCGGCGCTCCGGAAGGTAGCAACCGTCGCCGGGAAAGATCCTCCGAATAGTCGGCGACACCATAAACTTCCCGATGCAGGATGCGGATAATGTCCTGTGTCGGGATACGTTTTTCTTTATGATCGCCGCAGACACCACTGCGCCTCAGAATCTTCAGCGGAATGCCCGGCACAACTCCGTATGACGGCTGCTGATAGGCATCCGGCTCTACCGTGAAACCTAATCTCTCATAAAAACGAATACGGCGGGCGGACAATTCATCCCCGGCGGGCTCTGCCTCAAGGACAACAGGGAGAGAAATTTCGGCAAACAGCGTTTCCATTATCTTACGGCCCAACGAACGGCCGCGGAGATCGCTTCTTGTAGCAAGATACTCGACATACAGAAAATCGGAAAAATCCCAATAGGCAAGAATACCGGCAACCGTACTGCCCGCACCAGTTATCTCACCGGTCGATACGGCCACAAAATAAAAACGCTCCTCGTCTGTCATCAGCCGGTGCAAGGAAGATAAAGGGCGACGCTCGCTCAGGGGAAAGGAATCTCTAAAAATTCGCTCGGCATCAGGATAGATCGCCTCTTGCGGCGTACGAATCCGCCGGAAAGTTAAACCAATCGAAGTTTCCATTGTTTCCATTTTGATAACCTTTAAATATTCAATCTTATGAGATCATTAATCGGAATGCCGGCTCCCCGTTTTAAGGAGAAAGCCATCATCAACGGCAAAGAAATCGTCGACGACTTCTGTATCTACAAACACTACCACGGGAAAAAGTATGTGTTGTTGTTTTTTTATCCCATGGATTTCACACTTGTCTGTCCCACCGAAATCATAGCCTTTCAGGAAAAACTGGATGAATTTGCCAAACGGAATGTTGCCGTCGTAGGCTGTTCGGTTGACTCTCCGTATTCCCATCTTGCCTGGCTCAACACCCCCAGAAGCGAAGGCGGTATCGAAGGAGTTACCTACCCGCTTGTTGCCGACCAATCGAAGACCGTTGCCATGCGTTACGGTGTGCTGGCCGGGGAATATGATTATGACGATGACAATCAAGTCACATTCGATGGCAACCCTGTCGCCTACCGGGGACTATTCCTCATCGACCGGGACGGTATTGTGCGCCACACTCTCATCAACGACCTGCCATTGGGCCGCAGTGTCGATGAAGCCCTCCGCATGGTCGACGCCCTGCAGTTCTACGAAGAGGTGGGCGAGGTTTGCCCCGCGAACTGGCATCAGGGAGACAAAGGCATTGCCGCCCGCTAATCGGCAGTATGCTTATAATCCTTCGCCAAAGGCTCTATGTGAATATTGACCAACGTATTATTACCGAAACGACGCTTGAGGGAACGCTCCACAAGCGTCGCTTTTGCATGTGCCTCGATCAAAGAAATATGTCCGTCCATGCGGATATGCATGTTGATGGCATAACAATTGCCTATCTGGCGGGTTCTGAGCTTGTGTAAATCGGAAACCCCTTCCACGGAAAGAGCGGTTTTGACAATATCGGCCTCCACCTCCTGTGAAAGAGAACTCTCCACCAACTCCGCAACGCTATGTTTCAGGAGTTTGATGGCGATACGGATGATGATGACACTGACAACCAGCGCGGCAATCGGATCCAGGATATGCCACGGCTCTCCCAACCAGATGGCCCCGCCGATACCTAATGCGGTGCCGATAGAAGACAATGAATCGCTGCGATGATGCCAGGCATTAGCGATCAGAGCTTCGGAGTGCAGACCTTTTCCATAGTACATGGTGACATGATAGATTCCCTCTTTCAACACCACCGAAACGATAGCCGCCCAAAATGCCAGCATGGTCGGCGCCTCCAAAGGTTCCCCATGATAGAAATCCCAGATCTGCGTCGCTCCGTTCCAGAAAATGCCGGTTCCCACAAAAATTAAAAGAATACCGATGATGCTTGTAGCCAGCGTTTCATATTTTCCATGGCCGAAATCATGACTCTCATCGCTCGGTTTTTCACTGATACGCAAGAATATAATGACAACAAAATCTGTAATGAAATCGGAAAGGGAATGAATGGCATCTGCGATCATCGCGGAACTGTTTCCCAAAATTCCGGCTATGAATTTGAACACCACCAGCACAAAATTGACAACGCTCCCCAGCAATGTCAGAAGATAAATGCGACGATTTCGCGGCATCTTTTGTTTCATACGAATAAATTTGAACGGCGAATGTACTACAATTTTATTCTTCTTCCAAACCGGATTATCAGGAAAATCATTTTCC
>CAZMOE010000055.1:0-12920 GCA_964567855.1 uncultured Prevotellaceae bacterium | reverse complement strand
TGATTTTTTATCCTGCCGGTGTAAAAATCTCAAGTTTTTTATGTACTTTTGTCGCGTTTTTTTTAAGATAGAAGATGAATGACTGAAATTTTGAAACAGAGGAGTGGTTTAATTCTGTTATGGAGAGCTGTATAATTTCAATTGGAATCAAATAGAAATATGGGTATTCGAAAAATATTTTCTTGTTCCTCATTTATTGGATCTTTGTTTTTCGTGTTTTGCCAGCAGTTTCTGTTGCTTTTGGGGAAAGTGCTTCGGCTGAACTATATGCAGGTTTCCGTGCTGATGAACCTTTATGTGCAGGGCGTGCTGCTGCTGTTCTCCGGTTTACTGCCGCTTGCAGGCATTTGGATGGCATGTGCCGATGGTTTTACGTGGCAGAAGGCGGTTGGTGTAATTGTTTTCTTCGGCTATGCAAGCATATATATCGCTGGGTTTATATGTATGATCCGGCATTACCGTCTCCCTTCGCATTGCGCGTTTGATATTTGCGTTTCCGATCTGGTCCGGCTGTCGGTCCGATGGAGAATGTCTTATGTTATGGTCAATTTGCTCATTTTTGTTGTAGGGTGGCTTTTCTTGATGGCGGTTAATGTGCTTTTGTTTTTCCATCTTTTGCCGTGAACAGGTGTCAGTGGCAAGTTTCTGGTGGCGCTTCTATGTCGTATGGGGTGTGATTGAAGGCTGCAAGGTGATGGAACGTTCGATTTGATAATATCCGGCGGATGTTATAGGTGTCATTTACTGTTGATAATTAATTTTTTATCTCGGATTGCAGTGGCGGTGGCATGACACATTTTCCCGCGGCTTATCCGCTGGCAGGAGTGGAGTCTGCAATCGGTGGCGTTTCCGGATGAGAAAAATAAATTTCGCAGATATCCGTCTGAATTGTGGAAAATTCGACAAAAACGATTATTTTTGCAACTTTAAACCAAACGTTTTCCATCATGAAACAATATCTTGACCTTGTTTCCCGCGTTTTGACCGAGGGTGTGCGAAAGGAAGACCGTACCGGCACCGGCACGATGAGCGTATTCGGCCATCAGATGCGTTTCGACTTGTCGGAAGGCTTTCCGCTGGTCACAACCAAGAAGTTGCATCTCAAATCCATCATCCACGAGTTGCTTTGGTTCATCAACGGGGATACGAATGTGCGCTATCTGCAGGAAAACGGCGTGCGCATCTGGAACGAATGGGCCGGCGAGGACGGTGAACTCGGGCCGATTTATGGCTATCAGTGGCGATCCTGGCCTGATTACGAGGGCGGCCACATTGATCAGCTGCGGGAGGCGATAGATACGATTAAAAATAATCCGGATTCACGGCGCATCATTGTCAGCGCCTGGAACGTGGCTTCGATCAAGGACATGGCCTTGCCGCCGTGCCACACGCTGTTCCAGTTTTATGTGGCCGATGGTAAATTGAGTCTTCAGCTTTATCAGCGGTCCGGGGATATTTTTCTCGGTGTCCCTTTCAATATTGCTTCTTACGCCTTGTTGTTACTGATGGCCGCGCAGGTGACCGGACTGCAGCCCGGCACGTTTGTGCATACGCTCGGGGATGCCCACATTTACCTCAATCATCTGGATCAGGCCCGTTTGCAGTTGTCGCGCGAGCCGTATCCGTTGCCGAAAATGCAACTTGATCCGGCCGTGACAGACATCTGCGGGTTTAAATATGAAGATTTTACATTGCTTGATTATCAGGCGCATCCTCATATAAAAGGGGTTGTGGCTGTTTGATGTTGCGGAGAAAGGTTGCGGGCGTTCCTGTGTGAAAAAAAGGATTGTAATTAATTAAAAGCTTAATAGGCCCGGAAATTGCCAGGTTAAAAGTTGTAGGGTAAATGAAAAAAATATATATTTGCAAGTCGAATATATCTATTTAAAACAAATATTTTTTATGAAGCAAGTAACTCATTTGACGGGAGCTTTGAAATTGGCTATGTATATGAGCGAAATTATCTTGTTGAACGGTATTTTTTATGCCTTCTTCAAAGATCAATTTTCTTATTCCGGGGGAAATCTCTCGGATTTTTCTGCCTTGTATAATTGGATGACCACTTTGCTGAGTTTTTGCTATATCATCGGGGTTTGGCTTCGTCCGATTTCATTTTTCTATCGTTCTTCTCGTGCAGGCTCCATTTTACAGAACGTGTTTCTTTCCACCTTCTACATGGCGGCATGTTTCCTGATCGTGGTGACGCTTGTGAACCGGATGTCCATTTTCGAACCGTGGCGTTTGCTCGGTTTATTTCTCACGATATGCGTTACTTTTATTCTCTGGCGTTTTTGTGCGAAGGGTGTGATCCGCTACTTCCGCAGCTTGGGTCACAATATCCATAGGGTCGTCTTTGTCGGTGGCAAGGATAATATCCTGGAGCTATATCAGGAGATGAAAAATCCGTTCTACGGCTATAAAGTATTGGGATATTTCTGCGAAAAGCCGGTGGATACCTTCCCCGAACAAATGACATTCCTCGGAACTGTGGAAAGCGTCATCCCTTATCTGCAGGAAAACCGTGTGCAGCAGCTCTATTGCTGTCTGCCATCGGCTCAGGCGGCGGATATTCGGCCGATTATCAGTTATTGCGAGCATAATTGCATCCGCTTTTTCAGCGTGCCGAATGTCCGGACCTATCTGAAACGCACCATGCAGATGGAAATCCTCGGGCAGGTGCCTGTACTCTATATCCGCGAGGACCCTTTGATGCTGATAGAGAATCGGTTCGTCAAGCGCACTTTCGACATCTTCGTCTCAGGACTTTTTATGATTCCTTTCTGGTTGATTATTTATCCCATAGTGGGTTTGATTACAAAAATTACGTCGCCCGGACCGGTTTTTTTCAAACAGAAGCGTAACGGGCTGAACGGAGAGGAGTTTTATTGCTATAAATTCCGCTCGATGAAAGTCAACGCGGATTCAGATAAACTGCAGGCCACAAAGGATGATCCACGGAAGACCAAATTCGGGAATTTCCTGCGCAAATCGAGTGTCGATGAGCTGCCTCAGTTCATTAATGTATTGAAAGGCGATATGTCGATTGTCGGCCCTCGTCCGCATATGGTCCGGCATACGGAAGAATATTCCGCTTTGATCGACAAGTATATGGTGCGCCATTGGGTGCGCCCGGGTATTACCGGATGGGCACAGGTTACAGGAGCCCGTGGCGAGACCAAAGAGCTCAGTCAGATGGAGGATCGAATCAAGAAAGATGTTTGGTATATCGAGAATTGGTCATTCTGGCTGGATATCAAGATTATGTTCATGACGGTTTTCAATGCCGTGGCCGGCGATAAGCAGGCATATTGACAGATAAGCCGCAGATTTTCTTGAGGTGGCGATATGTAGAACCCCTTGGACGGTTCTTTCTTTCCGTAACGGGATGAAAGCGGTCCAAGGGGCTTTTAATTTATAGGATATAAAGGAAATGAGAGAATCAGGGTACGCGAATGATTGACGTGCGGTTGTAGATAGTGTCGGTGAAAGGCGGATTGTCAAGATTGCCGACCTGCGCTTTCAGCAGAGAGGGGTTGACACCGTATTTGTTGACCAACATATTGACTACAGCTTCGGCACGGCTTAGGGCCAGTTTCTCATTATAGGCGCGTGAACCGGTCTGGATGTCGGCATAGCCTACGACAACGTATGGGCAGCAGGCCGCTTTGATAGCGTCGGCATAAAGCTGAAGCTGGAGAGTCTCGCGGGCAGAAATCTTGGCACTGTTGATGTTGAAGAACACGGCCATTTCAGGCATTACCGTGGTATTGGCCCGATTTTGCTGCTTTTTGTCTTTCGATTTGCCGCAAGTACAGTTGCCGGTGGGGCAGCCGCATGCCATATTCGTAGGACAGGATACTTGCTGCTGGCCCGCCTGCGGATTGGTGGCGCAACTGGGGGCTGCGGCCTGGGCGGCTTGGAGCGCATTGCGGGTATTCTGCAGATCCTGTTGGTATTGGCGGTTTTGCTGTGTGCAGGTATTGAGTTCCCGCTCCAACTGGGTGATGCGCTGAACATGGCGGCTGTTGTCGCTTCGGGTGACGCCGGTGAATCCTCTCGGTTTGAACTTGTAGGCGACGCCGATCATGGCGCTTAATTGGCCGTGAGGACGCCAGCCGCGGTTCGGCTCGCCTTCGATTTCCTTGGGCATCAACGCGCCCTGGACTTCAAAGTTGAGGTCGATGGCAGGACTTAAACGGAAGGTGTTGGTGATACCGGCGAATACGGCAAGTTGTGTCGCCTTGCGGCTTTCATAGTTGGCGAGAACGTTGCCTGCACCCCAGGTGTGTTCGGCTCCTAAGCCGAGAAAACCTTTGATGTTATAGAAGCGCTCCGGCTTATAGCCGCCGAAGATATTGGAGAAGTTGAATACGGCGTCGGCGTGCCATACGAAAGAGGTAAATTGCTTGTTCTTATATTCGGTGCCGTTTTCAGTGGTTTTGAAACGTCCCATCTCGAATTTTAAACGGGTGGAGAAGAATGGGCTCCATAGTTTGCCGATCTGGATGTCGGCGTTGTGGCGTAATGGAGACAATTTGCTGTTACCCCAGATAGTTTGAGCACCACCGTCTATGCCGACATAGATATTACTCCAGGGAGTGGTGGGTTCAAACGGGCCCCAGGTATTTTCATTTTGTGCTATAAGCGAAAGTCCGCACAGAGAAAGCACAGAAGATAATAATAATTTTTTTCTCATATCGATAACAGGTTTTTAGGTTGAAATTTCGTTTGTCACAAGTTATTCGCCGGAGCCTCCGGAATGACCGACATACAGGAAGCTGGTCGTAAGGTCGAGATATTGCTTGACGGTAAGAGTGACATTGCTATTATTGGCAAAGGTGAATGTGTAGACTTCGGTACGGTAATTCTGGGTATAGGTAAAACGCAGGATTCCGCCGGCAGTTACATTGACTTTTTCAGTGCGTGCCCGATTGACGACACCGGACTTAAAGCCTTTATAGTTCGTGACGAGGCGTGTCAGAACATCTTTCATAGCCGGGTCGGAGCAGTCGGTTACTTCCCAGCCGTTAGTGAAGGAATACTTGATTTCCTTGTTGCGGAGGGTCTGTGTATTGCCGCTGTTGTCGGTATCGATGTATTTTACCTCTTCACCGCTGGTGAATGTAGTCTGTACGGGAACCAGAAAAGCCCAGTCTGAAAAGTGGGTGATTTCGGTCGCATATTCGTTGGTGACAGCATTGTATGGAGTCTGAATTTTCTCGCTTTTGCCAACATTGATCAGTGCCAGATTGGAAAAGTAAGTTCCTGGAATCGGGTTGCTGATGTTGATTTTAACCTTTTTCTCATCCTGGAAACTATCGACATCAGGTGTAATATTGACAGCTCCGAGTGCGATTTCACTGTTGCCGGGTTGTGCGGTCATCACCCCTGTCGGGTAGGTGTAATAAGACACGCGCAGTTTCTTGTCAGTGGCATTGGCCGGGATTTCCAGTCCGATGGCGCTTTCATTCGTCGGGGCGTTGCTGCCGGGATCGGTACCGGCTTCGGCCAACGTACCGTTGTTGGATGCAACGATGAACGTTGTATCAGCTGCTGACGGTGTGATCTCTACGGTAGAGATGGGGGAAAGAGTAATGGAAAGCGGAACTTCGGAAAAGATTCCGGCGTTGCTCGGAATTGAGATTTGGACGCTTTGTTTCAGATAGCCGTCTTCTTCAAATGTGACGGTGTGATTGCCTGATTTCTTCACGGGAAGGATGTAGACGCCCTGCGCGTCGGTTTCTACTTCCTTGCCATTGCTTTTTACGTCAACGTCTCGCAATGTATTGCCGAAATTGTCGTAAACGGTTCCTGAGATGTAATACACAACCTCATCGACGGGAGCGATAGTTGAAGAGTAGGAGTTGATGTTGTCCGAACAGCTGGCCAAAAGCCAGGTGGTGCCGCCTATGACGGCCAGACTAGGAGTCAGTAATTTCATTTTCATAACACGTTTTGGGTTTGGTTAAATTACAGAAACTCCAACGCCTGAAATGGTGCAATGGTTTGAAATAGCCGATTTCTTTAAGCGATTGCAGACCATTTAACGAAAAACACCTGCTTTCACGGGAAAAGCAGGTGTCATGTTTGCAGGATGTCAGGCGATGCCCGAATCATTTCGAATCATCGTGCCCTGATATTTTTATTCACCCTGGATAGCTGCAATGCCGGGGAGAACCTTTCCTTCGATGGCCTCGAGCAGAGCACCGCCACCGGTGGATACATAGCTGACCTGGTCAGCGAATCCGAACTGCTTGATAGCGGAAACTGAGTCGCCGCCGCCGATGAGAGAGAACGCTCCGTTCTTGGTAGCCGTGGCTACAGCTGTAGCGATAGCCTTGGTTCCGGTCTGGAAATTTGACATTTCGAATACGCCGGCAGGACCGTTCCAAAGAATAGTCTTGGAGGTTTCGATGACTTTAGTCATGGCCTCAGCAGAAGCCGGGCCGATGTCCATGCCTTCCCATCCGTCGGGAATATTGTTGTTGGGAACGGTTTGCGTATTGGCGTTGTTATTGAAATCGTCGGCGCAGACACAATCGGTAGGCAAAACGAGTTGCACGCCCAATTCTTCGGCCTTGGCCATGATTTTGTTGGCTGTATCCACCATGTCAGGCTCACAAAGTGATTTGCCTACTTTGCCGCCTTTAGCGAGGGAGAAGGTGTAGGCCATACCGCCGATGATTACAAGATTGTCAACTTTGCTGAGCAGGTTCTCGATGATTGTGATTTTTGAAGATACTTTGGATCCGCCGATGATGGCAGTTACCGGATGCACTGTGGATTTCAATACTTTTTCGACAGCTGTTACCTCTTTCTGCATGAGGTAACCGAACATTTTGTGATCAGCGTCGAAACTATCGGCGATGACAGCGGTAGACGCGTGTTTGCGGTGTGCCGTGCCGAATGCGTCGTTTACATACACGTCGGCATAGGAGGCCAGCAATTTTGCAAATTCTTTCTGCTTGGCTTTCATCTCTTTCTTGGCGGCGTCATAGGCCGGATCTTCTTTATCGATGCCTCTCGGCTTTCCTTCTTCTTCTGCATAGAAGCGGAGATTTTCAAGCAGGAGGGCTTCGCCGTCCTGAAGTGCGGCAACTGCATCGGCAGCTTTGGCGCAGTCTTCGGCAAAGGCAACCTTCACGCCGAGGCATTCAGAAACATGATTGAGAATATGCTTCAATGAATATTTCGGATCGGGATTATTTTTCGGACGGCCCATGTGGGAGGCGATGATGAGGCGGCCGCCGTCGGCCAATACTTTCTTCAAGGTCGGAAGTGCGGCCTGGATACGGGTGTCATCGGTGATATTGAAGTTTTCGTCAACCGGAACATTGAAGTCCACACGAACGAATGTCTTCAGCCCTTTGAAATTAAAGTCTTGAATTTGCATAATTTCGTTTTGTTTTTTGATGTTTATTGATAATCTTAAATGTTTCCTCGAATAACGTTGGCAAAGATAATTGAAATCTGAAGAATCTGCCGTAATTGTACGAAGATTCGTGGCTTTTCGGTTATTAGTGCTTTTAACGTCAGAATGTTTGCCAACTTTGGGTTACATTTGGCAGGATGAAGATCAGAGGTGTTTTTCGATGTTCTCCTGTATTTGGGCTTTTGTGGCGGCGCCGACCATTTTATGGACCACTTCACCCTTTTTAATAAATAGCAGGACAGGGATGTTGCGGATGCCGTAAGTAGCAACGAGATCTTCTCCTTCATCGACATTATATTTGCCGATAATGGCGCGGTTTTCATATTCTGCAGCCAGCTCCTCCACGATCGGCGAGAGGCGTTGACAGGGACCACACCATGTTGCCCAGAAATCGATGACGATCAACTGGTCGCCGGCCATCAGTTCGGCGGCAGAAGCGTCTGTAATTTGTAATGCCATAGTGTATATAGATTAAATGTTGGAAATTTTGGGTACAAAAATAATGTAAACCCGGTGTCACTGCAAGTTTCGTTAGCTTTTTTTGGCATTTTGACTAACTTGTGTTATCTTCGCTCCGGCTTTTTTTAAGACAATAATGATAGAATTAGGAAAATATAATGTGCTGAAGGTATTGAAAAAGGTAGACTTCGGTATTTATATGGATGGTGGTGACGGTGTGGAGATTCTGATGCCGACGCGTTACGTCCCGCAGGAGTGTGAGATCGGTCAGGAAATCCGGTGTTTTGTTTATCGTGATAGTGAAGAGCGTTTGCTGGCCACGACAGAGCGGCCTTATGCTATTGTCGGCGAGTTTGCGTCGCTGCGCATCACTTCGGTATCTCGTGTCGGTGCTTTTGCCGATTGGGGAGTTTCCAAAGAGCTTTTAATACCGCACAGCGAACAGAAAAGTGAAATGATTGCGGGAAGACGTTACATTATTTATATTTATGTGGATCATGTAACGGGGCGTATTGTCGGTTCCGAGCGTATCGGAAAGTTTCTCGACAATGTTCCGCCTGTTTATGAAAAAAATCAGGCGGTCGATGTTTTGATAGTTCAGACTACAGCATTGGGCTATAAGGCGATCATCGAAAATCGTCATTCGGGGCTGATTTACAGCAATGAGATTTTCCGGCCTGTGCATGTCGGTGAGCGCATGCGGGCTTATATCAAAGGTGTGCGGGAGGATGATAAGATCGATTTGTCTCTCCAACCGATCGGTTACCGGAACGTAGTGGGGGGCCTGGAATCGTCTATTTTGAATGCATTGCGCCTGAATAATGGGTTTCTGGCCCTTTCCGACAAGAGTGATCCGGAGGCTATTGCGGGGCTCTTGCAATGCTCTAAGAAGAATTTTAAAAAGGCTGCCGGTGCTCTTTATAGAGAGGGATTGATTCGGATTACCGATGAAGGATTGTATCTCGTTGAGGACGAGGAGGCCGAATAAAGGAGCCGGTTATTCCGGAGTTACTATTGGGAGCTGTTCTCCGGAGTCGGCTTGCCGGCGATTTTCCGAACGGATGTGCCGGTGGAAGTATAGAAAATTGTAATTACTTAAATTTAGTTCGTCATGAAGAAATTTTTTTTATTTTTGATGACATTGGTCATCTTCACACCTGGGTTGTTGCAGGCTAAAGGCAATGAGCCGTTTGAAGTATATCTGTGGGAGAGTGGTTTTCCGAATAGCAATGGGTTGGAAGATTCTATTCCCTCGGCCAAAAGTACTTGGGTGCCTCGGCCGTTTATGAAAGTTTTTCTTCCACAGAAAGCAAAACCTACCGGGCGTGTCGTTCTCGCTTTGCCAGGTGGTGGATATTCGCATCTGGCAAAAGGACATGAGGGATATGATTGGGCTCCATTTTTCAATGAGCGTGGCATTGCGCTGGTCGTATTGAATTACCGGATTCCTCAAGGCGTGACCGAAGTTCCGGCAAGCGATGTCTATGAAGCGATCCGTTATATCCGCTCAAAAGCAGATGAATGGAAGATAAATCCTTCAGATGTGGGCATCATGGGATCTTCGGCGGGCGGACATCTGGCTTCCACGGTGGCCACACATGCTCCTACAGCGGCACTGCGTCCCGATTTTCAGATTTTGTTTTATCCTGTGATCACGATGGATGAGGCATTTACTCACATGGGTTCTCGGACCAACTTGATCGGAAAACAGCCGACACCCGGATTGATTGAGAAGTATTCTAATGAAAAACAGGTCGACAGCCAGACTCCTCCGGCCATCATCCTTTGCAGCCATGACGACAAAGCGGTGCCTACGCCTAACTCCGTGCACTATTATCTGGCCTTGTTGCAAAATGGAGTGCCGGCATCGTTGCATATTTATCCGTCAGGTGGACATGGCTGGGGCGCGCGTGAAAATTTTAAGTTTCACGATGCCATGGTGAAAGACCTGAGCGATTGGTTGGGACAGCTGAAAGTGAAAAAATAAGGGGGAATAAAATTCTTTTGGGGCGGTATATTATCTGGAAACCGTTTTTTTAATTCCTTTATTCCATATCCGGAGGTAACATTGTGCCACTTTGTCGGCATCGTGGTGCTTCCGGATATATTCTATGCTTTCGGCAGCCATACGCTTCAGTTGCAGAGGGCTTTGCAATAGAAATTCCAGTTGCCGGTAGTTGCGTTCGTTTTCCATGGGGCGCAGGTTGATGATGGGACGCAGTTCTTCTTCTCCGATGAACTGATAAGCCTCTTCCTCTCCGCCACTGACGACAATGACACCATGTTTCATCGCTTCCAGCGCGTTCATGGCAGGGGTATAGGAATAGAGCTGGTCTACAAGAATGTCGGTCTGCCGGAGCAGATGCTGGTATTCTTCAAACGGCACCGATTCCACACAGGTTAGTTCTATCAGGTCCGGGTGTTCGATGGCCAGTTTTTCGAAAAGGGGAAGCATCTGGTCCGTGCCTTTCATGAGTCCACGTTTTTTTTGGATGCCTATTAGAACTTTGATTTTGCGATTGGAGAAGTCTTTATCGAAGTCGGAGGGCATATCGCTTGTATCGATGGGTAAGGGGGCGTAGCGGAGACAATGGCAATACATTTGGGTGTCATAGACCCGGTAGTATTCGTATAGGCAGGCGATAAGATGATTGGCATTGATGGTGATGTGTTGGGTGAGGTAAATTCTATCGGGGTCGAACCAGGTCCGCATTCTTTCTTGGTTGAGTGGATGGGAAATGCGCTGTCCGTTGGCATACAGATCTGTGTATTTGAAATGTATGTTATTCTGAGTTTTGTGTAGAACGTTGGTGTCATCGCCGAAGAGCCCGAGGCTGATTTGCTGGTTGTGTTTTTGCAGATAATCGAATACCCATTCATTCCATCGGGGTTTCAAATCCAGAAAAACGGGATTGATCAGTTGTACAACGTCAAAGCCTCGAAGTTTGGGTAAAAGCCTGAGTAATTTCCAGACATAGGGTATGGAACCCCGGATACCCGGTCGTTTGCGTCTCAGGTCAATGTCTCGCGGATAGTTTTTCCACCCGTCTCCGTCAGAGATGAGCAGAACTTGATGCCCGGCCTTGCGCAGGGCTTCGCTGAGGGTGTGATGAAGGTTGCTGTATTCGCCGAGCAAAAGTATTTTCATGTCAATTCTTTTTTTATATGTATTGGATTGGCGGTTGTCTCCATTCGGGTGATGGACGGCCGAGGTCGCAGCTTTTTTTTCTGTTCGTCGGGGCCTGCGGGGCGGTAGCATCGCAATCCGAGACTGCGAAAATACAGATTTATTTTGAAAAACACGTGGATATAGTGCTGAAAGTCGGAAAAGCTATTCTTTCTGGATTGCGATTCGTAAAAAAGATTCTATCTTTGTGTCGCGATTTGATATTCGGATCGCTCCATAATTTAGATTAGCTATGTCCGGTTCCTGTGTCCCGTCTTCACCCCTCATCAGTTTCGTTATTCCGGCCTACAATGCCGCTCCTTATCTTCCGGCTTGTCTGGACAGTATTTTTACGGTCGCTTTGGATCCGTCGCTTTTCGAGGTCTTGGTGATTGATGACGGTTCAACGGACGATACTGCCCTGATCCTGGATAAATATTCCGGCAAATATGGAAATATGCGTTGTTTCCGGCAGGAAAATCAGGGGCAAAGTGTTGCGCGTAATCTTGGCATAGATGAGGCGAGGGGCAACTATATTTATTTTGTCGATGCCGACGATGCGCTTTCCGATGCCGCCGAGTTTCCTGTCGATATCTTGAATGCGGCGGCCGACGATACGGAAATAGATGGCGGAGTTGGCAGGCCGGGAGCCGTTGCCGATGATAATGTCGCCAGTTTCGGTGTGGCGGCTGGCGCCTCTACTTGTGTAGGAGGCTGTTCAGGGATGGCCGCGCCTTTTGATATGGTGGGTGTTGAGGTGTTGAAGATTGATTTTACGGGGCGGCTTCAACCTTACAGCCGTCAGCAGCATCCTTATGGCGTTGTCTTTACTCCGGCTTATCGTTATCTTGAACGGCATAATGTTTTGGGCATTGTTTATGGTTATTTGTTTCGTCGGGAATTTCTGCTTCAGTCTGGCATCCGTTTTTACGCCGGTATTTATCATCAGGATGAGGAATTTGTTGTAAGATGTTTTTGCGCTGCCAATGCTTTTGTTTATAGTTTTGGTTATACATATATATATATAATGCGTGAAGGCAGTAGTATTCATACTTTCACCCCCGAAAGGAAAGAACGGCTTATGAGAGATATGATGCAGGTTTTGCATCGGCTGACCGAAATGAAGGTTGCAGATCCTTGCATGGCACGGGTTTTGCGATATAAGTTGGCCTACATGGCCGCCGATGTCCTGCGGTTGCTCATCCGTCAGCAACATTCTTCTTCTTTTGTTGATTTTATCATTGCCGAGTTGCGTAAAATGTCTCTTTATCCTCTGCCGGCAATTTCTGAGTGGCGTTTTGCCGTGTTACGGGCTCTGACGGCCCGGAGAATTTTTATAAAGGCTTGGATTTGCTATCCGAAAATAGCAAGAATGGTGGGGTTTTGACATAAAATCTCTTGTGGAGAGCATATTTTTAGAATAAAATATTTGGCGGTAATGAAAAAGACCTTATCTTTGCACCCGCTTCGGAACAGAAGCGATAACGTTCTTTAAAAAATGCTCCAATAGCTCAGTTGGTTAGAGCACATGACTGTTAATCATGGGGTCGTTGGTTCAAGCCCATCTTGGAGCGCAGGTAAAATTTTGGAGGGTGAATACCAGAGTGGCCAAATGGGGCAGACTGTAAATCTGCTGTCTTACGACTTCGGTGGTTCGAATCCATCTTCACCCACTGTTGGTTTTACATTGTTTGCGAAAATAGCTCAGTTGGTAGAGCACAACCTTGCCAAGGTTGGGGTCGCGGGTTCGAGTCCCGTTTTTCGCTCCAAAAGTTCTTTGACATATTGAAAGAAGATATTTTTAATGATTGACTCCGTAGCTCAGTTGGTAGAGCAACTGACTCTTAATCAGTGGGTCGAGGG
>CAZMOE010000054.1:0-13258 GCA_964567855.1 uncultured Prevotellaceae bacterium | reverse complement strand
TCCCTGTCTTTCCGCAAAATCAAATCCGCTTGAGAAGTAACAAGTTCTTCTCAAGCGGATTTGATTTTCTGATGTAGGGAACGTTATTTCATTACGATGTATTTCTTTCCGGCGATGATGTAAATGCCGGAATGTCCTACTGAATCGATAGAATCTGCAACGTATTGACCGAGGAGATTATAGACGGTCGTGTCGGACTGCATGATTTCGGATCTGATGGCGAGGTTGGAACTGTAGGGGTCGTTGTTGGTGGCAAAGACGCTTTTGATCCGGTTTCCTTGACCGCCGTAGGCCCAGAATCCTACACGGTAAATGGTTTTGGTGTTAAGTGGGACGATGCCGGTATTGAGGTTTTTCATCATTCCGGACAATTCGGCCACGAGGAGCTTGCCTCCGTTGAATCCGGCGGAGTAGGGAGTATCCCAATAGCTCATGGTGTCGAATACGCGGAACTCCAGACCGTTGACGGCATTGTCTTCGAGTTCTGCCACGATATATTTGTAGCCGGAGAGGTCTATCGGTCGGTTATATTCCCAGCCGCCGAAACCATATTGGCCGGCGATGAATTCGTGGGTGTCGGCGTTGAAGCTACCATTTTCCCAGATAGACGGATTGAAACTGGCCAGGTCGAATACGAAATCGCCTTCAGACGGTTCCGGAGACGGGATGAATGGTTCGGCCTCGGAATATTCCACAATCGGGTCGTCGATGCCCATAGTGGCAAGCATGGCGGTAGCGTAGCGGCAGCCGAGGACGCGATAGCCGTGAGCGGTGAAGTGCAGCCCGTCGCCTTTTTGCGGCAGGTTGGCCGATGAAACGACATGCGCTGTCGGGATCGTGGCCGGCAGGGTATTGATGATCGGGTTCATTCCGCCACAATATCCGCCCTGATCGCTGGCTACGACTTCTCCGGCGATTAACGGCACGTCTGCAGCCTGCAAGCCGAGATCGGTCAGCAGGTCTGTGTAAACCTTATTGACTTTGGCCGGCCAGTTCTGATCTCCGTTATTGGATTCTCCCTGGTGGAGCAAAATGCCTTTGATGACACCCGTTTCCTGAGCCTTGCGGGCGCAGGAAAGCAAGCGGGCATAAGGGCGGTTGTCATAAGCGGCCATAAAATTTTTAAACCAGTCGGCTTCGTTGGCGATACTTGCCGGATTGAAATCCTTGTCGAGGTGTTCGATCTTGCAGCCGCCTATAGCCACGACAATGGCGCCGACAGAAACTTCCTGCGGAAGGTTGGCCACCATGGTGCGGCCGAAATAGTCAACCGGGGTCAATCCCGTATTTTCGCGGACAAGCGGAGGCATTGCCTCATACCATTGTCCTATTTCCCGACGGGGATTGTTGAAGTTGACGGCGGCCATCATTTTGAAACGGTCGGGAATGTTCTGTCTGTCGATGGGCTCGATCTGTGCATTTCCTTCCATGTTCGACTGGCCGATACATAGGTAAATGTGGAAGTTGGGATCCGGAGTCTGTCCTTTCAGTCCCAATGTCAGTACTGTCATTAGCAGAAATGCGGTTAAAAATTTTTTCATAACGGAATGTTTGAATAAAGTTAATGTGATATGTTGTAAATGTTGCAAAGATAACAAGAAATTGAGATTGTGGAACGGTGGATTTTAATAATGTAACATAATGAAAATAATATCATACATTTGAATTGCGGCATGTTTCGTTTGTGTCAATATATGTAACAAAACTAACTTTTTCTCTTTATGGTAACCGCTATCTTTGCACTTGTAAAAAAATGTGATTCCTCCTTTCGGATAGTATCGGGTGCGGAATCCTGAAAGTTTTAAGAAAGAACGTGTAGCCATTCGGACTGAAAAATATGAATATGATGCAAAAATTGACCATCGTCTTGGCATTGATTTTAAGCGGCCGGATTTTTCCGCTTGCCGGTCAGTCCTCATGGACGGCCGATAATGGAAACGGCAGTTATACCAATCCATTATTCTATGACGAGTTCTCTGATCCGGATATTATTCGTGTCGGCGAAGATTATTATCTGGCCGGAACCACTATGCACTGTCTTCCGGGGCTGGTGATACTTCATTCCAAGGACTTGGTCAACTGGCGTTTCCTCAGCTATTGTTTCGACCGCTTCGATATGGGCGATGAATTTCGTCTGGAAAACGGCAGAGAGGCCTATGGTCAGGGAATCTGGGCGCCATGCATCCGCTATCACGAAGGTAAGTTTTATGTCTTTTCCAATATCAACGGCCACGGTATGCAGGTGTTCATTGCCGAGAATCCGGCAGGACCATGGAAGCACATCAATATGGGAGGCAATATCTATGATCTTTCCGTATTGTTTGATGACAATGGGAAGATTTATGCCGTTCACGGATATGACGAGGTGAAAATGATAGAAATCAAGCCTGATTTCAGCGGTTATGTGGAGGGTAGCGAGCGGATCATCATCCCGCGGGGTAATGCGATGGGAGAAGGTCATCATTTTTATAAGATACAAGGTAAATACTATATCATCAGTGCCGATTATTCTCCGATGGGCCGTATGCAGTGTGCGCGGGCCGAACGCATAGAAGGGCCTTACGAGACCACGGCGATCAGCGTGAAAGAAACCATGGGGAGGGAGTGCGCATATAGTGTCGGAAATGTAGGGTTGGGAACCGGTGTGCCGGAAAACGGCTTTGCCTTTAAGATCTCCAAACCATCAGAAAACAGCATGGGGTGTGCGACATTGCACCAGGGCGGCATTGTCGATCTGCCGAACGGTGACTGGTGGGGCGTGTCGATGCAGGATTTCCGCTCTGTCGGCCGGACTACGTGTCTGTCTCCCGTGACGTGGGTCGATGGATGGCCTTACTTCGGTCTGGCCGGAAATCTGGGGCGTACTCCGCGCACGTGGGTCAAACCGGCCACCGGCGCCAGCGAGACACCGCATGCGCCCTATCTGCGCAGCGACGGTTTCGACGGTAAAGACCTTTTGTCCGTTTGGCAGTGGAACCACGAACCGAAAGATTCCCATTGGGCGTTGTCGAAAGGAAAGCTCCGCTTGCGTGCATTGCCTGCGAAAGATTTCCTTTGGGCACGCAATACGCTCACGCAGCGTGGCATCGGTCCGGTTTCTTCCGCTACGGTCACTTTGGATGCTTCTCATTTGAAATCCGGCGACGTTGCCGGTTTAGGCTTGCTGAATATGCCTTATGCATGGATCGGACTTGCCAAAGAGGGGCGTGGCATGACTTTACGTTATTATGATCAGTGTAACAACAAGACAGTCGATATTCCCTGCGATGTGTCTACGGTCTATTTGCGTATTTCTGGTGATTTCGACCATGACGTGGCGAGCTTCAGCTATAGCAGCGACGGTGAAAATTTCACGGCGGTAGGCGATACGGTGCTGATGCCCTATCAGCTGAAAACTTTTCAGGGTTCCCGCTATGCTCTTTTCGCTTTCAGCGGAGCGGCAGGGGGCGGTTACGCTCTGTTTGATGATTTCCGTGTCGACGAACCCATGGCCGATCGTACGGACAATCTTCCCGTTGGAAAAGTAATCACCTTATATAATATAGGAAACCGCCAGCGGGTTTTCGCCAATCCTCACGGGATGCTTTATTTCAGGGGCCGCGGGTCGAAAGAATATGATTCCGATGCCTGTCGTTTCCGCGTGCATGACAGGGGGAACGGCTGTGTCGCTTTGGAGGCTATGAACGGAACCGGATTCGTTACGGTGACCGGTGCCGGTCTTTCTGCCGATGTCCGTCTGATGAAAGAGGAAACGGATGCCAGTCTTTTTCAGTGGCAGGATATGCTCTACGGCCAGTGCATGCTCCTGTCGTTGAAAACACACCGGTATGTCGGTGTCGATCCTACAACCGGAGAACCGTATTCCGCCGACTGGCAGGGAACTACTCCCGACCGCCGGAATGGAACCGTTTTTGAATGGAATGTAATTAAATAAATGATAACGATGAAAAGATTGATTTTTGTTTTATGTGTCGCTTTCTTTGGAGTGGCAGGATTGAATTCCGCTTTTGCGGAGGAAATCGTAGTCGATAACCTGACACGGAATTACATTACGTACATTCCGGAAAATTTGGGCGCCAAACGTCCGCTGATGATTTCTTTACATGGTATGAATCAGGATGCCAACTATCAGAAAAGCATGTTGAAGATAGAGAGTATCGCCGATACCGCCAAGTTTGCCGTTGTGTTTCCGAACGGGATCGACAAAGGCTGGGACATTTCCGGCTCACGGGATATCAATTTCGTCAGTGCCCTGATTGAAGAGATGGCCGCCAAATATGATATCGATAGGAACCGTGTTTATCTTTCCGGTTTTTCCATGGGCGGTATGTTTACATATCATGCCATGAATAACATGGCCGACAAGATCGCCGCTTTTGCACCGCTCAGCGGTTATCCGATGTGGGGAGGCAATTTCATGAGCTCCAGACCGGTGCCGATCATTCATGTTCACAGCATGGGCGATGATGTCTGTGTCTACAGCGGCGTGCAGGCCATTATCGACGGATGGGTGGCCCGTAACAACTGTCCGTCCACTCCCCGCAAGACCACCCCGTATAAGGGTGCCTCGGATATTACCTATATCACTTATGGCCCCGGCGATGAGGGCGTTGAGGTCGTGCTTGTAGAATGGCAGGGTGGCGGTCACTGGATCCGTAATTTCGATAATGGAGTGAAGACTGCCGAAGAAATCTGGCTTTTTTGCAGCAAGTATGCGCTCAACATGACCGACCCGCGCGTCAAGATTACTTCCCCGGTCAATGGTACGAATTTCAATGTTTTCGGCGGGGACGGTTCGGCCGATGCCATACGGCTGTCGGCTACGGCATATGACCCGGATGGCTATGTAGCCAGTGTCGCCTTCTATGACGGCGATCAATTGCTGACGACTTTGACTTCGGCCCCGTACGATTACGTATGGGAGCATGCTTCTGCCGGTCAGCATCAGGTGCGGGCGGTTGCTACGGACGATGAAGGCCGTACGGATGCCTATTCGGTCACTATCGATATCAATGCGCCTCAGGAAAAGTTTTCGATTACCTCCAACTTTACGGAAGGAGCGATGATGCCGTCCGGCTGGCAGACCTTCGACGGTGCCGAAAAGCGCACCGGTCCGTCGGGACATTACCCTTCCGGATGTCGGTTGCTTCGGTTCGTCGGCAATCCGAGAGACTTCGATTTCGGTTTGTTCGTACGGAATCTCAGCGGAAGGTCCAGGCAGGGATATGCCCGCTACGCCGCAAGCGACGGCGATACCCGCTTTACGTTATATCCTGGAATATATGAATTGTCGTTTTTGGCTGCCAACTGGAATTGTCCGCAGTTTTCAGATGTCGAGTGTCTTATAGAGAGAAGCGACGACGGTGCCGTGGTTGCCGGGTATGAGATGACTCCCTCGGTCAACATCGGCAATTCGTCGACACGACCGTTTTCGGGAACAGCTTCCGCTTCTTTTAATTTTGTTATCGAGGAAAAGGGCGATTATGTCATTTCTTTTTATACCGCCGCTTCCGAAGGTGCCGATTTTGTCCTTGCCGAAGCCTCGCTCGCTCAGGCCAATGATGGGCTTTCTGAAATCCGTGCCCGTTTCTATGCCAAGTTGCAGGAGGCTCGCTCGGTATTGGAGGGTTCCGGACATGAAATTTACAGAGGCAGCGTTTACGATGCTTTGGAGGCCGTGATAGCGGAGTATCGCATGTTTACTTCGGAGGTCGCTGATGAGTATCTGCAGGCCATCGATGTTTTGTCAGAGGCCATTCAGGCCATGCTGGACCATAAAGCGCGTGTCGACGAGACCGAAAAGATCGTTGTTGTCTATGCAAGTAATTTTGCGGAAAGCGGTGCCGGAACATTGCCGCACGGTTGGGTGGTATATGATGGCTCTGAAAAGCGTGTCGGCGAACTTACCGGTCTGGGTATGGGTTGCCGTATTCTGCAGATGACCGGCACACCGCGCGATTTTGACTATGCTCTTTATATCCGCAATATCGACGGCCGTGCCGATGAAGGTTTTGCCAAATTCGGCTCTGCTGAGGGCGATTCGGCATTGACCTTGACCGTCGGTAAACATCATGTCCGTTATGTGGTTTGCAACTGGAATCGCTCGGCCTACGGTCCGATTCGTTTCCGGATGCTCCGTAATGCCGATGGCGCCGTAATATGCAGTCAGACGGTTACTCCGGTCTGCAATATCGGTAATAACACAGGCAATGCTTTCTGGGGTTCGACGGTGGTTACTCTGGATTTTGAGATCGAACGTGCCGGTAACTATACACTTGAATTTTACACGGAGGACAGTGGCTGGGCCGATGCTATCATAGCCGACATTTCTGTTACCAAGAGCGAATATAATACCTCAGGCATTCTTCCTCCCGTTTCTTCGGAAGAGAAAGAGATAAGCGTTGTCCGGTATTATGACCTTTCCGGCAGGGAATTGCGTAAACCTGCCTCCGGCCTTGGCCTGAAGTCGATAATTTATACAGACGGTAGCCGTCGGACGGAAAAAGTGTGGGGTCGCTGACCGGTCAGAGACCGAAAGTCGGATGACTGACCCCCCCGGTTTATCTGTGATAAATATTCTGGAAGAAAATATATATAACATAGAAAAACATTATGAATAAGAAAATTTTGAATTTGAGGATTTCGCACATCGTTTTATCTTGTGCGGTATTGGCCGGCCTGGCCGTTCAGCCCGTAACGGGTGCCCGCCAGGCGAAAGGCGATGGGAGCATCGTCGGTACGGGTAATCCCTATTTGCCGCTTTGGGAACATCTTCCTGATGGAGAACCCCGTGTTTTCGAGGATCCCGATCATCCCGGCAAATATCGTTTGTACATTATCGGTTCCCATGATCTGCGGTTAGACAGCTATTGCGGCCCGGATATACGGATGTGGTCCGCTCCTGTGGAAGACCTGACCGACTGGCGCGATGAGGGTGCTATCTTTACTTATCATATCCAGAATCAGTGGGATGTCATGTATGCCCCCGATCTGGTGGAAATCAAGGATAAAAATGGCGTCAAGAATTACTATCTTTATCCTCACAGCCGTGGATATAATCGTGAGGCGATGGTTTGCAAGAGCAGCCGTCCCGACGGACCTTTTACTCCGGTCAACTTGAATGAGGACGGGACGCGTACGGTGCCCGGCAGTGTGCTGGGATTCGATCCTTCGATTTTCGTAGAGAATATCACCGATCCGAAAGATCCTGACTATAACATCGGCTTCCGTGCCTATGGTTTCTGGGGTTTTCAGCGTTCGATGGCGGCACAGCTGGATCAGAATACGATGTATTCTGTCCGTCCCGGAACGGAGATTATTCCCTATTTTATTCCTGCCAGCGCAAGATATGGCGTTGTCAAGGATCCTGCCGGAACAGAATATCCTGCGTTGTATAAGGAACAGCAACTGGGTGATTTCAACTTTTTCGAGGCTTCTTCCATCCGGCAGATCGGGAATAAGTATGTAATGATTTTTTCCGGCTATTCCGGTCCCGATTACGGTCTGGGCAGTACTAATTCGACCTTACGCTATGCGTTCGGAGATTCTCCGCTTGGCCCCTGGCGCAGCGGCGGTGTATTGGTGGATTCTCGCGGCGTGGTACTTAATCAGGATGGCAGCCGGCTGCAGGCCACGAATGCGGCACATAATACCCATGGTAGTTTGCAGGAAGTAAACGGGCAGTGGTATGTTTTTTATCATCGTCCTCCCCGTGGCTTCGGTTTTGCAAGGCAGGCTATGGTGGCCCCTGTTACTATCACATGGGATGAAACCCCGGTAGCGGAAGGCGGCAAGGTCGTAATTCGCGGATATGATCCTTTCGCCGAAGATGGTATATGGGAGGCCAAGGCCTCTAACGGCGATGTCTATACCGGTGCCGAAGTAACTTCCGAAGGATTCCAGATTTATGGTATGGATCCTTATAAATATTATTCGGCAGGATATGCCTGCTACTTGTCCAATGTCGGAAGTCAGCAGGATTCCTGGGATATCTGGGATAACAGCATGCCGGTCAATGTCCATAGCGGCGATATCGTAGGTTATAAATATTTCGGTTTCGGCGGATTGAAGAAGACGAAGAACGGACAGCCGGCTTTCAATGGCGTTAAGAAAAACAACAAGACGGCTTTCAATCTGTTCGTCACGCCGAAGACTGACAAGGCGTTCAAAGTGCATGTATGGCTCGACGGACCTTGGGACAATGATGTCTGGAAAGGAAAAGAAATCGGCGAAATCGTTGTTCCCGCCGGTTCTGCACATGAGGTTACTCGGTTTACTGTCGATGTGTCGGAGGTTGTTGATCGCTTGGATAAGAAACATGCCATTTATCTGGTTGCAGAGGGCAATAGTCGGGATGAATTATGTGAATTGCAAGGATTGGGCTTCAGTATGAAGAACCGGGAACTGGAATATCCCGCTGTCCCCACTGTGGCAATCATGGTGAACGGAAAGACGGTGGCTCTACCGGATACTCCCGTGAGGTCGACGAATGCGAATGGCATTGTCGGATATGACCGGTATGAGGCGAAATATACTCTTCCTGCCGATGTTGTCGGCACGCCGGTGGTTACGGCCTCTTCGAGCGATCCGGGGGTAAAAATCGAAATTACACAGCCCGCATCGAAGAACGGAAGCGCTGTCGTGAAGTTCGATTATAAGGGAATTGTCAAGACCTATACGGTGCAGTTGGGCGTATAGGGTTTTGAACAGAATTCATACAGGCAGACAGGTGAAACGGATGACGATTCAGGGTTGTGTCCGGATTATCCTGTCTGCTTTTGGACTTTTCGAGAGTCTGTTTTAGAAATGAAATTACCGATAAATATATAATGAATACTATGTTTTTGAATAAAAAAATCTATTTGGGATGGACACTTGCCGTGTCCGGTTTGCTGGGTGTGCCCGGATCCGCCGATGCGCGGCCGGTTGTCCTTTGCGATTTTGAGGATCTGGAAATCGGCCAGGAGTTTGCTTTATGGAATTTTTATGGTTCGGAAATCACTTCCAGTGCCGTTGTCGAGGCAGATCCGTTGAATGCGAATAACAAGGTTTTGCATATTTCGCTGAAAGGCTGGAATACGTTTGTCGAGGTTCCTTTGTCCGAAGCTGTCAGGCAGAAGTTGTCAGACGGAGGTTATGACTATCTGAAACTGAATCTTTACCGTCCTGCAGAAGATCAGGGCGGGGATTGGAAGCATTTCGATGTCTATTACGGGCAGGACCATCTGTACGATGATGACGGCTGGCCGTATCAGGGTGCTACCGGTTCCTGGCTGGAGAAAAGTTATCCGCTTGCATCGGTGAGCGAATCGAATAATTCGGCGGTCCTGCACTTCGGATATAATTCGGAGAATACGGATTACTATATCGACAATATCACATTGGCCGGGAAGTATGACGATTATCTGATATTTGACAATGATACGCTTGACTTCTGTTCGGCCACAAGCGATTATGTCTCTTATTCTACGCCGATACAGGTGCCGGCCGATCGCCGGCTCACTGTGTTTACGTCCCGCTATAGTTACTGGATGTCAAATATGATAGGTAGCGGAAGGCTGGATGTTTTCAGTGGCGGAGAACGCTCTTATCTGGGTAATGCCAAAGGCGCATCTTATCCGGATTGGAGCGGTTTTACAGGAGATGTCCATCTGTATCCTTACCGGAAGGTCGTGCCGAATGCCGGATTCTACGGGCTCGTGTTGGGACATGGTGGCAAGACGTTCAATCCCGAAGAAGTAGAGGCTTCGCTGGCTTCGGACAAGGTCAATCGTACTTTTGAAAACAACCGTCTCGTGATGCATGACGGATCGGCCTTGGCCTGTGAATCAGGAACCCGCGGGTTCCGTATTGGCGAGTTGCAGATGGAGGCCGGAAGCCGTATTTATGGATATTTCAAGGCCTCCACGCCGCAGTCTTATTTCTTGGTGGGTTGCAGCGGTACAGACGCTACTCTGGCAGGAATGATTGCGCCGCCGGAAAAGAACGGCCGGCCGTATGCTGATCAGAAAGTGGGCCTGATTAAAGAAGGCGCGGGTACTTATCGGATCACGGGTAACAATAATTGCATCAGCGGCGCTCTCCGGATCATGGAAGGTTGTGTGCTTATTGACAATGACGCGGAGGAGGCCCGGAGCAAGCGGTTGTCCGGCGCTGTCGGTACTCCGGCAGCAGCGACTGCGACAGGGGTATTTGTGTTCAAGGGCGCCGTGTTGGGTGGAACGGGCAGCATTGCCGCTGTCACAGATGTATATGGGCAGCTTGAGCCGGGTAGTGCCGGTATCGGTACGCTGTATTTTGCCGATTATGCGAACAATCGTCCTGTCACACTTCGTTTGCGTCCCTCTTCTTTGCTTTCTTTTGAGTTGGTCGGCGCTCAGTCTTATGACAAGGTAGAGGTTTCCGGTTCTCTCGATTATTATAATATCGAACAGGATTTTACCGTATCCGACAAGACTCCCCGTGTCCGGTTGGTACTGGCGGAGGATGCGCAGCTGAATGTCGGCGATGAGTTTACATTGCTTACAGCCTCCGGCAAGACCTCGCTGGATGATCAGACATGGAATTTCCGTGTGCAATATCCTAAGGCCTACACCTGGGAAGTGGAGGAGCGCACCTCGGAGCAGGGCTTCAGCCTGGTGGCCCGTGTCGTGTCGCTGGAATACGGCGGTCAGGGAGATGTCGTCTTCGATGATGATGATCCTGGCACCGGTGGCGGAGGCGGCAATGATGACGATGATGATGATTTCCTGCAGACGTCGGATACCACTCCGTTGCGTGATTATGCTTCCCGTCTTGGAAAAAGGATCGGTGTGGCTGTACCTGTATGGAGCATCGATGTGGATGACGATGCCGTGGCTCAGACTGCCCTTATCGCCGAACAGTTTAACATGGTCGTGGCAGAGAATGAGATGAAATTCGATGCGTTGGAGCCTTCCCGCGGAGAGTTTAGCTATTACCACGGCGACCGATTGGTCAACTTCGCCGAACGACATGGTATCGAGATGCGCGGACATACATTGGCATGGCATTCTCAGGTTCCGGACTGGCTCACGACCGACGGCAAGAAGAATACTCATGGCTTCAGCCGTGCGGAATTGCTTTCCATTCTTGAAAATCATATTAAAAATGTCGTGGGACACTATAAAGGGCGTGTCAAGGAGTGGGATGTCGTCAATGAATGTCTGGATGACAATCAGAGTGCCATCCGGAATAATCCGTCCGGCTATGACCTCCGGCCTTCGGTGTGGGCTACCGGTGTAGGAGAGGACTTTATCGATTCTGCATTTGTGTATGCCCATCGGGCCGATCCGGATGCGAAGCTCTATTTGAACGATTACGGTGTCGAGTTTAAGGGAAAGGCCAAGACGGAGGCATTCTATAATCTGGCCAAACGTTTGAAGGAAAGCGGTATTCCGATCGATGGAGTCGGGTTACAGTGTCATATTACGGTAGGGGAACTGGATACGGTTCAGTTGGCCGGCAATATGCAGCGTTATGCCGATTTGGGATTGAATTGTATCATTACCGAGTTGGATATCGCGTTGGACGATCCGAAGGCTTCCGATGCTCTTATTCGTCAGGCCCGTGAATACCGTGCGGTGACCCGCATTGCGATGAGTATGCCCCATTGTCCGAATTTGATGATCTGGGGACTTTCCGATAATTATTCTTGGCGTGAGAATCAGCCGTTGCTGTATACTGCATCTTTGGAGGCTAAGCCGGCCTATTATGGTGTTCAGGCGGCCTTGCGTCGTGCAGCGGACGGAACTTCGTTGCCCGAATTGCCGCAGGCAGGGGAGGCGGATGTGGTTTCAGTCTCTTATTATAGCTTGCAGGGGCTTCGGTTGTCAGCGCTTCGGCCGGGATTGGTCATCGTTCGCGAAAAATGTAAGGATGGTAGTGTTCATGTAAAGAAAGTGTGGGTGGAATAATATAGTAGCTCTGTTCGGTGAAGACTGGAGATCGGTGCAGAGAAAATGATGCCGTCTCGCAGATTCATTATTGGAGTGAACAGATATATTTTCCGTTATTTCATATCAGATCCCATAACCGGTGGCGGGTCAGTCAGACCGCTTTCAAACCGGCTATGGGATCTGATTATATTTTTTAGACGTCGCAGGGGGATAGAGATTAGTCAAAATTTCTTTCGGGGTTTGCCCGTCGGAAAGAATGAATCGCTCTTTGAAATGGCTTTGTTGTCGGATTGATGGACCTTGGTGCTTCGATTTCGGAAGAATGGTTCTCGCAGGAATTGATGTCAGCTCCGCTCTGAAAATTTGTGCGGAGAGTTGTCATAAAGGCGGAGTGAGATTGTTGGGCAGGTAAAAGCCCAAATCGCGGGTCACCTGTGGGGTGGGTCGTTCAATTTTCGGAGCCCCGCCGACATAATGAACTATATTTGGCTGAATGCTGGGTCTTTCAAGGATTGACATAACTCGGAAACCGCGAAGCTGTTTGCGTCTCACGGTGTTCCGTAACGACCGAAAGGCTGTAAGGTATTTTTTTAGCAGAAATTTAGGCGAATATAGTTCTGTTAAGTAGATGTTGAAAATTAGTTTATATCAAAATTTTTGCGTAATTTTGTGCGTTATAAACATAAACACTTACGACTATCGCAAAAATCAAAGTTATACAACTGACAGATCAGCAATGTTTGCAATTAGAGGAAGGCTTTCGCCACGGCAAGAACCACGCCTTCCGTATGCGCTGTCGCGCCGTGCTTCTGAAATCAACCGGTCTGACATCAAAGCAAGTTGGATTACAGACAGAAATGACCCATATATCAGTCAATTCCTGGGTAAAGCGTTTCGAGGCCGAAGGAATCAGAGGCCTGGAGACACGTCCTGGACGAGGAAGGAGACCAATCATGGACTGCTCGGACAAGGAAGCCGTACGCATTGCCATTGAGAACGACAGACAGAGTGTGAAGAACGCGAAAGAAGCCTGGCAGCAGGCCTCGGGCAAGGAGGCGAGCGAGAACACCTTCAGGGCTTTTTTATCCGCATTGGCGCGAGATATAGACGTATAAGAAAACGTCCCAAGAGTAAACCCTCGCCGCAGCTCTATGGGTATAAGACCGAGAAGCTGCAAGAACTCGAACGTCAGGCCATTGCCGGACTCATTGATCTCTATTACGGGGATGAAAGTCATATCTGCACCGAAGGTTATGTGCCCTATGGCTGGCAGTTCCGTGATGAGGATGTGTACATCCCTTCTGAGAGAGGTCTTAGACTCAATCTCTTCGGCATGATTGACC
>CAZMOE010000053.1:0-13757 GCA_964567855.1 uncultured Prevotellaceae bacterium | reverse complement strand
TAGCCGGTATTGTCGAAGTGTAACCAGACCTTTTCTTGTGGATAAAGTTGTGAATAAGTTTTTACATGTAGGCTGTAACGGTCTAATTTCGAGATCTGTGCCTCTGTTGATTCTGTTGTGGATTTTAGGTATGCAGAAAGTGCAGGCTGTGCTTGCCCGGATTGAGAAAAAAGAGATGTGTGAAAGAGGTATGAGAGACAGAACAGTAATGAAAACGAGATGGGGTATTTGTTTTTCATTGTGCGGAATAATGATGGTTTACAATAATGCCTTGACAATAGGAAACATGAAAGGCCGTGGAGGAACTTACCGCCACTCCACGGCCTTTGAGGTATATTTTTATAATATTTATCCGAGATTCGGATTGATCTTACTCCATTCGCTGATGGCAGGAATGATATTGAGCTCGATCAGTTCATCTCTCATTTTACAGAGGTGTGTGTAGCTTGCGTCTAAGCTGGCCATTTCTTCTTCGGTTCCTTCTGGCACGGTATAGTGGCATCCTGTAGTGTCCATGGTGGTATCCATAGCCATCATGATGTGGTTGTATTTGCCGCTGTTGACGAAAGTGCCGACCGGCCAGTTGAAAGCCTCTCCACCCATGACGGCACGAATCATCTCGACAGAGCAATAGGAAGGACTTTGGAAGGATGAACGGCCGCGGAGCTCGATGATTTTGGCGCCGCCTTTGGTTACGGCTTTCTTCATGGCTTCCCACTCTTCGAGGGTGAGAGCCGGAGTACCGATGAGCTCGTTCAACGGCTTGCCGTCGACCTTGACTTTGGAACCGAATACGGCCATCTGTTCACCGTGGCCGCCGAATGTAGTGCATCCGGTGACTTTGCTTTGCAGGATGCCGAATTTCTTAGCCAGGGCGCTCTGAAGACGTGTGGAGTCGAGTGCGGCAAGGGTAGTTACCTGACCCGGTTTCAGACCGGAATAGAGTAAAGTAACCAGACCGGTGAGATCTGCCGGATTGAAAATAATGACCACATGCTTGACATCCGGACAATAGGTTTTGATATTTTCTCCGAGATCCTTGGCGATTTCGCAGTTGCCTTTCAAAAGATCTTCGCGGGTCATGCCGGCCTTACGGGGAGCTCCACCGGATGAAATAATATATTTAGCATCGGTAAATGCCTCTTTGATATCGGTTGTCCATGTGATATTGGCACCTTCAAAACCGCAGTGGTACATTTCTTCTGCCACACCTTCGAGACCGGGGGCAAAGATGTCATACAGGCAGATGTTTGAGGTAAGCTTCATGGTCAGTGCCGTCTGTACCATGTTGGAACCGATCATTCCGGCTGCCCCTACGATGACAAGTTTTTCGTCTGTTAAATAAGCCATAACAATGAATGTTTTTAGTATATGTACAATAATAGATAATTTTTGTCTATTTCGATTTCAGTGACAAAGATAAATTTATTCTTCAAAAATCCGGATTTTATCCATTTTGAATGTGCGAAAAAAAAGTTTAATTGTGGACTTGTTTATTTACTTGTCAAGCTCATATTGCATTTATTTGTCAGCGGTCATATTGATGATGATCCGCGAATTTTGGGGATCATTGCAAATGAGCGTGATATGATGGTTTATCGAAGCGAGTCTGCTCTTGTTCGGATGGAATGTAATTTCCAGCTTTCCGGTTTCTCCGGGTTTCAGAACCGTGTCGGAGGTTTTGCAGCTGAATATATCGGGTTCATTGTTCTGGATCTTCCTGATCAGCAGTTTGCTTTTACCGTTGTTGCGGATGGGAATCGTTATGGTTTTGTCTTGGGTGGCGGTGCCGAAGTTAACGGCTGTCTGGGCTACGTCGATAGCCGGGGCATTGCTCTTTTCCTTTTTGCTGAGCCGGCTGAAATCCTCGCAGATATCCGCAGTGACGGCAATCCGGTTTTCTTTCATCTGCGTCTCCTTGCCTTTGACCGTTACGTTGAAGAAATCTTTTTGCAACCCCCAGTCTTTTACACGCGAGGTGTAGTAGGTGATCAGTATTTTACCCTCTTTTTTAGGCTCGATAATCTGAGGATCGGATTCCACATAGATATGTTTGGGCACGTTGTTGAACGCCAGCTGAATGGATTGGTCGCTTTCGTTGTAGACTGTCAGACTGCGGGTGCGGTTCGGCCGGTTGGGATAGAGGTCGAAGAATGAGAGGGACCGGTTTTTCATCCGGAGGCCGGCTCCGAGACTTTGAGTGTAGATTTCCTCGGGTTGTTTGCTGGATATCACGTTGCCGGTGATGAGGAGGACGGTGCGATGGTTGGCAGTGGAATTGTCGTAGATGTATATGCTTTTCTGGAATGTTCCCGGTCGGCCTTTGGCGTGATAGGTGACGGAGACGACACCGCTTTCCCCGGGGCGGATGGGATGTTTCGGATATTCGGGAGTGGTGCAGCCGCAGGAGGCCTGGGCCCGGATAATGAGAAGAGGGCTTGTGCCGGTATTGGTGAATTTGAACTCACAGGAAATGTCGCCGTCATTTTCCGAGACGGTACCGAAGTCGTGAGTTTGCTTCTCGAAAGAGATTTCGGCCCGTTTGTCGGCCCGCAGCGGGGTCGAAACCGCGAAGGCCAGAAATAGTGAGAGAAGGAATCCGGGCGCTGCCAGGGTATATTTGATTACTTTTTTCATTGTTTGAACATTATTATGATTGGAGAGAAAAGGCAAGTTGTTATGATGCCTGAGTATATAACAACTTGCCTTCGGTTTGTATTGAAATGTTATTTCACATGATTCAGGATGGCGTCGACAGCAGCTTGAAGACCTTCCGGATTTTTTCCGCCGGCCTGAGCAAAATGGGGTTGTCCGCCGCCGCCGCCCTGAATGAGCCGGGCGTTTTCTTTGACGAGAGCCGCCGCATTCAGTCCGCGTTTGACCAGATCGTCGCTGAAGGCCACCGTAAGCATGGGGCGGTTGTTGTGCGATGTACCGCAGACGAAAACTGTGTTGTTTTGTTCTCCTCTTATCTGGAATGCGATGTTTTTCACCATTTCCGGTTCGGCCTCTCCGATAAAGCGGATGATTTTCATTTCACCGATTGTTTCGGCTTTTTCGATGAGAAGCTTTTTCAGTCTGGTTTCGACCTCTTTCTTGAACTCGGAGACCTGTTTTTTTAGGCTGGCATCCTCGTCGAGGGTGTGTTGGATGGCTGCAAGAAGATTTGGAGCGTTATTAAACAACTTTTTGATCTCTCGCACCATATCTTGCTGTATATACATCATAGATTCGACCTGTGCGCCGGTGATGGCCTCGATACGACGGATACCTGCGGCCACAGAACTTTCGCTGAGAATACGAATCATACCGATTTGACCGGTCGCGGCGACGTGGGTACCGCCACACAGTTCGATGCTGGGGCCAAATTTGATGACGCGGACCTCATCTCCATACTTTTCGCCGAAAAGGGCGATGGCGCCAAGAGCTTTGGCTTCGTCGATGGGCATGCAGCGATGTTCTTCGAGGCTGATATTGGAACGTACCATCTGATTCGCCAGTTTTTCTACCTCGCGAAGTTCCTCGTCGGTGACTTTCTGGAAATGGGAGAAGTCGAAACGCAAGGAGTCGGGGGAAACAAAAGAGCCTTTTTGTTCGATGTGAGTGCCGAGCACTTTGCGCAGACAGTAATCCAGGATGTGTGTGGCTGTATGATTGCAGGCCGTGGCCATGCGGGCCTCTTTATTGATAACAGCTTTGAATGCCGCATTCAGGTCGGCCGGCAGCTTCTCAACAATATGTACGGCCAGATTATTTTCCCGCTTTGTCGAGATGACCGGAACCTTTTCCGTGTCGGAAATCAGCCATCCCGTGTCACCGACCTGTCCTCCCATTTCGGCATAGAAAGGTGTGCATCGGAGCACAATCTGATAGAATGTCTTGTTTTTCTGTTTGATCTGTCTGTAACGTAGAATCTCCGTTTCGCATTCCGTTTCATCATATCCGATAAAGGTTTCCTCACCTTCCTGCAAAACCATCCAGTCTCCGTTTTCTACTGCGGCCGCATTGCGGGCACGTTCTTTCTGGGCTTGCATATGGACATTAAATTCTTCGGTGTCTATGGTCAGGCCGTTTTCCCGGCAAATCAGTTCCGTCAGGTCTAACGGGAAGCCGTAGGTGTCATACAAAGTGAAGGCATCCTTGCCGCTGACCTTGGCTTTGCCAGCCTCTTTGGCGTTTTCCATAACCCGGTTGATGAGCTTGATGCCGGTTTCGAGGGTACGCAGGAATGCTTCCTCTTCTTCCTTGATTACTTTGACGATAAGGCTATTCTGTGCGATGAGTTCCGGATAGGCGTCGCCCATAGTGTCGATAAGGATAGGGAGAAGCTTGTAAAGGAATGCCTCTTTTTGTCCGAGGTAGGTGTAAGCGTATCGGACGGCGCGGCGCAGGATTCGGCGGATAACGTAGCCGGCTTTGGCATTGCCGGGCAGCTGTCCGTCGGCGATGGCGAAAGCGATCGTACGGATGTGATCGGCGATGACCCGCATGGCGATGTCGCTTTGGGCATTGTCATTGTAATTCTTGCCGCTGAGGCCGCTGATTACCTTGATGATGGGTTGGAAAACATCCGTATCGTAGTTGGAGGTTTTGCCTTGAAGGGCGCGGACCAGACGTTCGAAGCCCATGCCGGTGTCGATGACCTTGGCCGGCAGCTCTTCCAGCGATCCGTTGGCCTTGCGGTTGTATTGCATAAAGACAAGGTTCCAGATTTCGATCACCTGAGGATGATCTTTATTGACCAGATCCCTTCCGGGAATCTGGGCCTTCTCGGCTTCCGAGCGACTGTCTACATGAATTTCCGAGCAGGGACCGCACGGACCGGTATCACCCATTTCCCAGAAATTGTCATGCTTGTTCCCGTTGATGATGTGGTCTTCCGGAAGGTGTTTCAGCCAGATGGCGGCAGCTTCATCGTCCCGGCTCAGACCTTCTTCGGCGGAACCTTCGAATACAGTGGCATATAGATCTTTCGGATCCAGTTTAAGGGTATCTACAAGATATTCCCAGGCAAAATCGATAGCATCTTTTTTGAAATAATCCCCGAATGACCAGTTGCCGAGCATTTCAAACATCGTGTGATGGTAAGTATCGAGCCCGACCTCTTCCAGGTCGTTGTGTTTGCCTGAAACACGCAGGCATTTTTGGGAGTCTGCTGCGCGGTTGAACTTTTTCGCGCTGTTTCCGAGGATAATATCTTTAAACTGATTCATTCCGGCATTGGTGAACATCAATGTCGGGTCATCTTTAATGACCATCGGGGCCGAGGGGACGATAGTATGTCCTTTGGAGGCCATAAACTGTTTGAAAGATTCGCGAATCTCTTTAGCTGTTAACATTTCGTAGTGATGTATATTGTTGAATGATTGATATAATCTGCCTTTGTGGACTGATAACCATATTATTGGAGTGCAAAAATAGAGGAAAAACTTTTTTTTATCGAACTTTACCCTATAAAAATTTGCTTACGTGACGAATTTATTACAAATTTGCAGTTCGGAAATATAAAATGATATTTCTGTTAAGCGGAAAAAGAGTCGCAAGATGAGTCACTGGATACATTTTAAATATAATAAGAAGAAAGGCAGGTATGTGCGCAGCAAACCGTCTCCGTGGCGGCATCTGCTGATGATCGTCCGCCATCTGCTTTCCGGTATCTGTATCGGTGGAACATTTATTTATCTTTTTATTTATTTCGTCGGATCCCCTGGGGAGTGGAAACTGGAAAAGGAACATCGGTTGCTGCTTCATCAGTATATGTTGTTGGAGGCCCGGTTGAACGATGCGCTTGATGTTATGTCGGATATCGGGCAGCGCGACGATAATCTCTACCGGATGATCCTGCAGGGGGAGCCGATTGGCGAGAATAACCGGAATGCCATCATTGATAATGCCAACCGATACGACTCTTTGCTTTCTCTGACCGACGCGGCCCTGGTCGTTTCTGTAAGTCGTAAGATGGATTTACTGGAGCGACAGCTTTATTTGCAATCCCGGTCGTTCGATGAAGTGGTGACTCTCAGCCGCAATCAGGAGGAACGTTTGCAGTGCATTCCTGCCATTCAGCCTGTGGCCGACAAAGCATTGCGCCGAATGGCGTCGGGCTATGGCTGGCGCATTGACCCCATCTATAATACCCGTAAATTTCATTCTGGTATGGATTTTTCGGCAGAACAGGGAACTTCCGTTTTTGTGACTGGCAACGGACGGGTAGTTGCTGCCGGCTGGCAGCGTGGTTATGGCCTTTGCATCGAGGTCGACCATGGTTTCGGCTATAAGACGCGGTATGGTCATCTTAGTAAAAAGAACGTCATTAAAGGCCAGATCGTCAAACGTGGAGATAAAATCGGGGAGGTCGGCAATACCGGCAAGTCGACAGCTTCTCATTTGCACTACGAGGTGTGGCTGCGCGGGGTAGCACAGAATCCGATAAACTATTATTATCTGGATCTGACGCCCGAAGCATATGATGAACTGGTGCAGCGTGCCGCCAATGTGGGGCAGATATTGGATTAATCGGATAAATGTTCAGTATTGGCTTATGAATGAGAAGTCCGGCGTTAAAAAGTTCCGTTCCATCAGCGAAGTTGCCCGACAATTCGGCATTTCTGTTGAAGTTTTGCGGAAATGGGAGTCTGATTTCCCGCGTTATCTGCGCCCGCACCGTTCCCAAGGGGCTACGCGCCGGTACACGGAGGAGGATATCGCCCGGGTAGAGATGGTTTACCGGCTTTTGCGGGTAGAGGGACTGACCGTAGCCGGTGCTAAAAAGAAATTGTCCGAGCGAGGGGATAAGGAAGAATGTGTCCAGCAGGTGATCTCGCGGCTGCGGGGATTGCGTGACGAGTTGAATGCCATTGTTCAGGAATTTGAAAAACTATAATATCAATAATAAGATTGTTTTCAGTTATGAATACAACTGTCAAACCATTGACCCCGGAAGAGGCTAAGCGCTTGGTCGATGAGATGAAGGATGAGTTTTTTCAGCGAGTGGAGGAACGGGTTCAGGCCGTCGATATCCCACGTATTCAAGCCGCTTATGACTTGGCAGCCGATGCTCATTCTTCTCAGATTCGTAAGAGCGGTATTCCCTATATCACTCATCCTATCAGCGTGGCCCGAATTGCGTGCGTCGAATTGGGATTGGGTACCAACCCTATCATTGCGGCTCTGTTGCATGATGTGGTAGAGGATACCGACTATACGATTACCGATATCCGGGAGCGTTTCGGTGAAGACGTGGCTTTTCTGGTCGATGTATTGACAAAAAAGGAGCGGACCGAATATAAGGTGAGCAAGCAAATCGATAATTTCAAGCAGATGCTGGATTCCATTCAGTACGATATTCGGGCATTGCTCATCAAACTTTCCGACCGTCTGCACAATATGCGTACTTTGGGCAGTATGCGTGCTGACAAGCAGATGAAAATCGCCTCTGAAACCGACTATTTTTATGCCCCGCTGGCCAATCGCTTGGGTCTGTATGAGATCAAGTCGGAACTGGAGAACCTCTCGATGAAGTTCCGTTCGCCGCAGGAATATGAGCGGGTGGAAAAAAAGATTGTCAGCTACATGCGCCTGCATCAGGACGATATCGAAGAGTTTCTGCGGCCGATTCGCGAGACGCTGGAGGACGCCGGTTACCATGCCAAGGTCTATGCCCGGCCGCGGAGCGTCTATGCCCTGTGGCGGAAGATGCAGAATTCCGGCCTTACATTCAAGGAACTTGAACATGTACATCTTGTCAACATCATTTTTCCCTATGATCCGGAAATGGGGCTGTCTGAAAAAAATTGTTGCCTTGCCGTCTACAGTCTTTTGACCGATCTCTATAAAGAGCGACCCTACAGTATGATCAATTATGTGGATCAGCCTAAAGAAAACGGATACCAAAGCCTGCATGTTCAGGTGATGACGCACATGGGAGGCTGGGCGGAAGTGCATATCAGCACGGAAACCATGCACCGCAATTCGCAACTGGGCTGTATCATGGACCGTACCGAAACCATAGAGACGTGGGTCAACAAGTTTAAGGACGTTCTGCGCGATATTGCGCAGTCCGGTGGTGACGGTGGATTTATGGAAAGCGTGGTTTCTTCTTTCTATAATGATGATATCATTGTTTTCACGCCCAAGGGAAACAGTATTATGCTCCCTAAAAACAGTTCGGTGCTCGACATGGCTTATGAGATCCATACCAATATCGGCAACCATGCCAATTTTGCCCGCATTAACGGAAAGCTATGTTCTATTTTTACGACATTAAAGCGTGGCGACCGCGTCGAAGTCGGTACCAGCGATTATATCTGGCCTACACAGGAGTGGTTGAAGCATGTAAATACTTACAAAGCCCGTCGTTCCGTCACTGCGGCTATCAACAAGAACGGCCAAAGCGCGCCTAATTTCCCGTATAAGCTTTGCCAGGATTGCAACCCGTTGCCCGGTGATGAAATTACCGGTTTCAAGCAGGCGGATGGGAGCATTCTTGTTCATAAACGCAATTGCCAGTCGGCCATCAGCCTTTCCGCCAAAGACGGCGATTCCATCGTGGATGTTTCATTGCCCATCCTTCCCGGACGTTTTTATCCCACCAATATTACGATCAATAGTGTGGATCGTGTCGGTCTTTTATTGGATCTGGTAGAGGTCATCTCCAATAAACTGCATCTTAGCATCGACTCTCTTCATACCGTAACCGAGGATTATATCGTCACCACCCATGTCCGGATTCAGGTTCCGTCGGCCTTTGAGCTTGCCGAAGCGGTCCGGATTATCGAGCAGGTGAAAGGTGTGGAAGAGGTTCGCACCGTTTAATCATTGTCAACAATCCATTATATACAATATTTATGAAAGTAATCGCTATTATCCCGGCTCGCTATGCCAGCACCCGTTTTCCCGGCAAACCTCTGGCTGTGTTGGGTGGCAAACCGGTTATCAGAAGGGTTTATGAGAAAGTGGCTCCATTGGTCGATATGGCGGTGGTGGCTACCGACGACCATCGGATCTATGATGCCGTCACGGCGTTCGGCGGTCGCGTGGTCATGACTTCGTCCGATCATAAGAGCGGTACCGACCGGGTTCAGGAAGCCTATCAGAAAGTGACCGAGGCCCTCGGTATGACCTATGATGTCGTTATCAATGTCCAGGGAGACGAACCCTTTATCGCTCCCAATCAGATCCGTGCCGTGGCCGATTGTTTTTTGCAGCCGGAAACCGATATCGCGACTTTGGTAAGGCCTTTCCACAAAGAAGAAGGTCTGGAGGCATTGAAAAATCCCAATAGCCCGAAAGTCGTGCTCGGTAATCGCAGTCAGGCGCTTTATTTTAGCCGCTCGGTGATTCCTTATCTTCGTGGCGTTGTCGAGGAAGACTGGCTGGGTAGTCATATTTTTTACAAACATATAGGTCTTTATGCCTATCGGCCGGAAATTCTGGCACGGATTACCGCTATGGAACAGACTCCTTTGGAAAAGGCGGAAAGCCTGGAGCAGCTGCGATGGCTGGAGAATGGCCTCCGCATTACCGTTCGTGTGATCGATATTGAGACTGTCGGCATCGATACTCCCGAGGACCTTGTGCGCGCCGAGGCTTTTCTGATGGAACAGAAGCGGGCGAAAGGAAGCCTGTAATTGAAAGAGATTCACCCAGTGACATGAAGGGAGGAATGCCCCTCTTTTCATGTCTGTTTTTCAAATGACATAATTTATATCATATATAGCATGCAAACCGCAATCATACGTTTTCTTTCTTGGGGAATGTTTGGCGCTGTTGGGAGTATTTTTTCTTATGCTCAGGTCCAGCAGATCCCTGCCTATCTCGACGACACGCAACCGCTCGAGGTGCGTGTCGAGGATGCCTTGTCCCGTATGACGTTAGACGAGAAAGTGGCCATCTGCCACGCTCAAAGTAAATTCTCCACGCCAGGGGTACCGCGTTTGGGAATTCCGGAACTTCGTTATAGCGACGGACCTCATGGTGTCCGTGCCGAAGTGGAGTGGAACACCTGGAAATATGCCGGCTGGAACAGCGACAGTTGTACCGCATTCCCGGCTCTGACCTGTCTGGCGGCCACATGGGACCCATCGCTGGCACGAAAATACGGTGAGGCCTTGGGCGAGGAGGCCCGTTATCGTCGCAAATCGGTTATCCTGGGGCCAGGCGTCAACATCTATCGTACGCCGCTCAACGGTCGCAATTTTGAATATATGGGTGAGGATCCTTATCTGTCATCCGTGATGTGCGTGCCTTATATCCATGGTGTCCAAAGCCGTGGCGTGGCCTGCTGTGTCAAGCATTTCGCCCTGAATAATCAGGAGCTTCACCGCTGGAAGACGGATGTGGAGGTTTCCGACCGTGCCCTATATGAAATTTATCTGCCTGCATTTAAAGCGGCTGTCCAGCAGGGCGGAACCTGGTCGCTGATGGGGGCCTATAACCGGTATAAGGGACAGCATTGCTGCCATAATGAATACCTGTTGAACGATATTTTGAAACGCGACTGGCACTTCGACGGTGCGGTGGTTTCCGACTGGGGCGGCACCCACGATACACGAGAAGCGGCTTTGAACGGGCTGGATCTGGAGATGGGAACATCTACTAACGGGCTTACGGAGGATGGATCCGTTTCGTATGATGGGTATTTTCTGGCCAATCCGTATAAAAAGATGCTGAAAGCCGGAGAGGTGCCCATGTCTACGCTCGACGACAAGTGCCGGCGGATACTGAGGTTGATTTACCGCACGGAAATGGACCGGACATTACCCTTCGGATCGCTGGCTTCGCCGGAGCATGCTGCGGTCTGCCGGGAGGTGGGCAGTGCCGGTGTCGTCCTGCTGAAGAATGACAAGACGGTGCCTTCTGTTAAAAATATGCCTCCGTCCGATCCCACCGGGACGGTGGCCCCGCGGCTGATGCGTCCCCGTCCGGCTACTTTGTTGCCGCTTCGTGAAGAACGTTATGACCGTATTCTGGTGGTCGGGGAAAATGCTGTGCGCAGTCTGACCCAGGCCGGAGGTTCGTCGGAACTGAAGCCGAAGCGGGAGATTTCTCCATTGCAGGCCTTGCAGGCCCGTTATGGCGAGAAAATAGTCTATACTCAGGGCTATGCGGCAGGAAAAGCCTCTTACGGGCGGGTCAATCCGGTGCCTGTGGCATTGGAAGATTCGTTGCGGGAGGCAGCTGTGAAGTTGGCGGCAGAAGCCGACCTTGTTATATACATTGGGGGTCTGAATAAAAACCATCGCCAGGATTGTGAAGACGGTGACCGTGAGTCGCTGAACCTTCCTTTCCGTCAGGATGAGCTGATCACGGCCTTGACGGAGGTAAATCCGCGGATCGTCGTAGTGCTGTTTAGCGGAAATGCCGTCGCCATGCCCTGGATCGACCGGGTACCTGCCGTAGTGCAGGGCTGGTATTTAGGCTCCGAATCCGGATATGCTTTGACCGACGTCCTGGGCGGAGAGGTGAACCCAAGCGGTCATTTGCCGTTCACCTTCCCGGTAAAACTGAGCGATTGCGGGGCGCATGCTTTCGACACGCTTTGTTATCCGGGCAAAGACTACCGCGAAATCTATCGGGAAGATATTTTGGTGGGCTACCGGTGGCATGATACCAAGCGTATCCGTCCGTTGTTCGCTTTCGGCCATGGATTGAGCTATACGACTTTCTCCTATGGCAGGGCAGAGCTTTCGGTTGATCGGTTCCAGCCGGCCGATACCGTTGTTATCACCGTTCCTGTCACCAACACCGGAGAGGTTGCCGGGGCAGAGGTCGTGCAGTTGTATGTCGGAGATGACAAGGCGCCCCTCCTGCGTCCGGAAAAAGAGTTGAAAGCATTTTCCAAGGTCTATCTCCAGCCGGGAGAAACCCGCTCCGTCGAGCTTCGGGTTGCGGCCTCCGATCTTGCCTACTATGACGATGAGGCGGGATGCTGGAAGGCCGAGGCCGGAACGTTCACATTCAACGTGGCTGCTGCCGCCGACGATGTGAAACAGAAGCTGAAGGCGAGGCTGACTGAAGATTTTACACGAAGCCGCTGATTTTTGCTAATATGTATCATCATATTAATTAAAAACAAGGACTTTTGTAAGTTATCGGTAAAAAATTAATATATTTGCGGCATCTGAGATATGAAAACATCCGGTTGCCGCATTTTCTATGCATTGTTACATCCGTTCTCAGGTGTGACTTTTGTTTCTCTCGTCAGAGGGAGGGCGGTTGACTACAGGAATGTCTGCCTTACGGTTTCCCCGGTTGACAGGGTTTTCCCCATTGTTCTCAGCGAAAGAGGCATTTTTTTCGCACAGCCGTTTAGCTGATGTGTGGTGGAATTGGTCTCAGTTTGTGGATATTCACGCCTGTAGCGAGATTATTACTATTGAGCGAAGCCTTTGACAATCGCGTGAACAGCGTTTCACGTAACGTTGTTGCTGCAATCTTTTGTGTCGGATCCTTCGCCGGCGGCACAAAAGTTATGAAATATAAAATATTGAATTATTCATCAAATAAATCATCTCATTATGTCATCTGTTGAATTATCTATTTCCGATGTGCTGGGCCGTGCATGGGAATTGGCGAAAAAACATTGGGCCCCGATTCTTCTTTTTAGCTTCGTCGCCGGTATGGTTGCCTACGTGTTGGGACAAATTATTTGGTCTCCGCTTTCTGTTTGGTTCCCTTCTTCCGATATTGAAAATCTGGAGCTGGAAGATTTGAAAGTTTTTTTGATCTATTGGGCGTTCGCCATACTTATCATATTTATAATTCAATCGATTTTGAATATAGGAGTGTATAATATGTATCTGCGCGCTATGAGAGGAACAGCTCCTAATTTTTCAGCCTTTAAGTTGCCGGTGCATACTTATTTTCATTGTATATTGGTGTGTTTTATAATGGCTCTTATCTGGATAGGCTTTATCCTATATTTGATTTATTGCGTATGTATACTATACAAAAGAGCTGAATATTTTGTGGAAACAGAGGATTTTGTCATTATGCTTATAGCGCTGACTTTTTTGCTTTTGCTTATCGGAAGTTGTTTTGTCAGGTTGATGTATGCAGTGCTTCTCATCATCGATACCCGTAGTTGCAATGCCTGGAAAGCTATGAATATAAGTTGGCAGATGACAAAAGGCCGTTTTTGGCAGCTTTTCGCTCTTGGAATAGTGTTGGTTCTCATCCATTGTGTGGGGTATGTTTGCTGTTTCATCGGTGTTTTGTTTACATCTGTTATTTCCGGTTTCGCATTTGTCGTTTCTTATGAAATTTTGAAACTCCAACAGAATAATGATACTCCTTCACCTACACCGTTCCGGCGTCCTGCTTCTCAAGATGTCCCGCCGGTAACTACAGAGGCGGCTCCGGAACGTCGGGAGCAGACTCCGGAAGAATGGATAGAGGCAGTGTTGGCATCTAAAGAAAAGGCGGCTTTGGTTGAGACGTCTGAACCGGAGAAGAAAATCGGTCCCTCGACGACTATTATAAAAGAAGGGCCGAAGGTTGAAGGGCTCCAAGAAAAGCATGAGAGCGATGATCTGTATGACGTGGTTTTATTGGACGCCGGAGATCGTTGTGATGAGGTGGTTCGTACCATTATGGGAGGCGTCTATGACAAGACCGCGGACGAAATTCGCATTTTGATAGAAGCTGTTCCCTCTGTATTGATGGAAAAGGTGCCGTATTTGCAGGCAGACCGGATGAAAACTCTTTTGGAGGAGGTCGGCGCGCGGGTGAGGATTCGATGACCGTTAGGAAAGCAG
>CAZMOE010000052.1:0-13977 GCA_964567855.1 uncultured Prevotellaceae bacterium | reverse complement strand
CTGGGGCCGGCACTTTTTTTGTGTGACGGATACTGTGGTCGATGTGGGATGGACTCTGGGGCGGATATTTACTGACATAAACGCCACGTTATCTATAGTTGTCATACCATTAGGAATCCGCACATATTTTTTGTATTGTTTCTATATATTTTCTTATGCTTTCTGCGGAATTTCTTGGGGGCATCCGGAATTATGATCAATTTTCTATCTTTATATTCTTTGACTTTCGGTTTCTTTATATTGAATAGTCTAAAGAAACTATGGAGAGAGATTGTTCTATGCGGGAGAGAAAAAAGAGGGCCTGAATCCGGGTGAGTGCATGTTCATAAAAGAGGAAAGTGGACCTTTTGATGTCCCGCTTTCTGCGAGATCTTGAAAGTCGAGGCGGGAGAAGTGCAGAGCGTTGGTAGCATCGTAGCACAAAAATAGCGGCTTGTCGAGCCAAATCTAAATATTCAACACCTGGTATCTAATGCAACATTATTTTTGTGACCCTAAAAGGGTAGGACTTAAGTGTGTCGGAGAATCTGTTACGGTTCCCGATGACAGTTATACAATAAAGGAGTTAATATTACGTTTTAATAGCGGATGTATGCCAGCTATTGGCCGAAATGTAATATATGATGACGATCCAGACTTTGAATGTATTGATCCAACTTGCAGTCCTGATTTTGATCTTGTTGATCATTCTGAACTTACTGCCCGTTTGTCTTCGGACATTGCTCGTCTTTCTAAAGCTTTACAGCCGTCTCCGAAAGAGGATGAAGTGAAAGAGGACGTAAGTAAGGAGTAAACGCAGTGACGCGACGAACGCGCGTCTGATGTAGCTTCAGACAGAAGTCGGCGATTAGTTTCGTCGGCCTTTTAAGGTTTCCTTCGCGTAAGCTAAAAGGCCTTGGCCTTTTATTAACCTAAACCTTTTACTAGATTTATAAAGGTTGGACGCGCGGCAGCGCGGAAGAGGCGTATAATGTTCTTCTACGACCAAATGACTTTCAAGGATAGGGCAATGGAGGTAAGGGCAGAATCGTCAATGGTTTTATTGAATTTCTACAGTGCGCACAGGGAATGCTGGAGACCCGGGCTGTCGAGTTTCTGCGAATGTTCCCCGTTCATAGTAAGCATAACCCTGCCGTTGCAATTTACCTAAATCAATTTGCCACCAAAAGTGATAAAGGTTTTATAAAAAACGATTTTGAAGCGTTCATGGCTGTGGCCGGCGAGGGGCGTTTTGAAATGGCGGCACAAAAAACTCCCGCGGCGCTGTGAGGTAGGGCCGCGGGAGGAATATCCTTGTGAGGGGTTGGAGGTGAAGCGTCAGAAGTTGATCTGCGCTACGAACTGCAGGCGGTTGTCATGAGCAAATGTTCCGCCCATATTTTTTCGTGCGCCCCAGATGTATTCCAGACCGACCTGGAACTGGCCGATGGTATAGAATACGTTGTTACAAAGGTATTGACCGTATTTGTACTGGTCGCCCCATGGCATCATTTCGTCGGTGCCGGTGCCGTATGCAGTAGCGTTATTATATCGGTCGACGAAACTTCTCACTTGCGAGAACATATGGTTGGAGAACAAGCGATGAGAATAGTTGATTCTGACGCCACCCATGAATCCGAACTGTTCAGTGGTTTTGAGTTTGCCGAGATTATCCATGTCGGGGACGATGTCCAGATTCATATCGTTGAGATCCTGGACGTAATCTGCGATACCTTTACCGTAAATTCCCTGATAGTAGATGTCCAACATGTCGAAGATGCTCCAGATACCGCTGAGCTGCACGCCGAAGCCGAGGCGGGTTTTATTTTTATCTTTCAGAAGGTTGCGGTACTGGATACCGCGGGCAATACCGGAGATACGGGTATAGCTGTTGTCCGACCATTTGAATTTGAAGAAGAGGGGAATCGAGGGGGTACGCTGATTTACCAACTGGGCAGTGCTGCTTTCGGTCACACTGTAGATCGGCGATTCGATGGCGGCACCGGCACTCCAGCGGTCGCTGTTCATTGTCCAGGCGATCATACTGGTCTTGACGCTGGCCAGAGACGGCGCACCTTCGAAGTCGACGGTAGTGGGAACGCACTGCTGATCGGAGAACAGCGTGTAGTTATAACCTGCCATGAAGCCGCGCCAGCTCAAATAGGCGTGACGGAGATCGAGGCCGTATTTGTCCTTGTCAAAGTTGAAATCCACATACGCACCAATCTGATTCTTGCTGCCCGGCAGGCTGACGAAGTTGAAGAAGATGTTGGTCGTTCCCATGCTGATCTGGGTTTTCCCGCCGTTGCCGGGAGCGACTTTCCGGATCTGGGAGGTCTTGAAGTAACTCGGGTCATCGATCGGGTTGCCGAAGTCGAAGGAAACCGTTCCGCGTACGTAGCCGCCGATGCCGAGGTAGAACTGTTTGTCTTTGCCGATGATGGCAAAGCGGGGGATTTTCGGGGCCTGATAGTGGTCAGGGGCGTTTTCGGAGAGGACGACCATGATGCCCTGATCCACGATTTTGCTTCCTGAGAGAAGATCCATCTCGTAGAGACTGACGTCAATGTTGCCTGCAGAGGTTCCTGACGCATATTGAGCCTTGGAGGTCTGGAAAACGGTGGACAGTAGAGCAACTGCAAACACCCAGTGTAAAAATCTTTTCATAACTATTTAATATTTTAGGTTTGTGATTTTTGCAGAAACACGGCCACGGGCATTCATTCCCGATGGTTAGGTCTCGTGTAGCTGAAAGAGAAACGAAAGAATGTCGGGATTGGTTCGTTTTTTTAAACAAGTTATTGCAAACCATGTCGTGGAGGATACAATAGGGTGGGAATGGAGAATAAAGCCATTTTTTGTTTCACATTTTACGGGCTTTGGCTTATCTTTGTCGCCTAAAATGGATTTTGCTATGATTTTATCGGATAGATTTGAAGTAGGCCGGTGCAGTTTTGTCCAGTTGCCCTCGCTGCTTTTATCGACGGAGCAGTTGCGCCGGTTGCTTGAGGACCCGGCCCGAGGACTGCAACCTTTTGTGCTGCTCCAGCTTATACCCGGTCAGGTAGAGATGACCGAACGGGAATTGCTTAGGATGCAGAGCGTTCTGGAGGATGTCGTTGCTCCCATGCTGTATGGGAATTACAGGCAATGCGGTAATTTACCGACCGAATGCCGGACCATCGCTTACCAGTTAGGCAGTGTCCGCGACGATTTTGATTTCGGAGCCTTGATTTTGATCAAAAGTGCCTCTTTGCGGCGGGCCCTGGACCGTATGAAGGGCGATTACCGTTTCGCAGGATGGTATCAACTGAGGCTGTCGCTTTGTGAAGAGGCGCTGCCGTTTCATCTCGAGGAGGTGCTTTACGGATTCTGTCCTGCCGCCGCTACCTCTTCCGGCCAGTTCGATTATGTCGATCCGAAAAACAGGGCCGTGCAGTTGGAGTATGAAGCGGTCGTTACCCAGTATCTGAGGAACATCTCTGCCTGGATCGATGCCGCTGCGCTGAAGCCGTGCATTGATCAGCAGGATGACGTTATGCGGCCGGCGGAATCCGTCGCCGGCCCGCGTCCGCTTGCCTCGGTCGTAATACCGGTTTATAACCGATCCAATACCATAGAAGAGGCCGTCCGCTCGGCCATGTCACAGGAATGCGATTTCCCGTACAATGTCATAGTTGTCGACAATCATTCCACCGATGGGACTACGGAACTCCTTGCCGCTCTCAGCCGGGAATATGGCGACCGGGAAATTTCGCCCCGTCTGTGGCATATCGTTCCGGAGGAGGAGGGTCTGAAGATCGGGGGATGCTGGAACAAGGCGGTCAGCTCGGAGCATTGCGGCCGTTATGTGATCCAGTTGGACAGCGACGATCTCTATGCCGACCGGTATACGTTGGCACGTATGGTCCGGGCCTTTCAGGAGCAGGGATGTATGGCTGTAGTGGGCAGTTACCGGCTGACCGATTTTGAGCTGAACGAATTGCCTCCCGGAGTCATCGACCACCGGGAATGGACAGCGGAAAATGGCATGAACAATGCCCTTCGTGTTAACGGGCTGGGGGCGCCGCGCGGCTTCTGCCGTGAACTTCTGTTGCGCCATCCTCTGCCTAATACCAGTTACGGAGAGGACTATGCCGCGATGTTGCGGATCAGTCGCCAGTACGTCATCGGGCGGATTTATGAGCCGCTGTATAACTGTCGCCGGTGGAGCGGCAATAGCGATGCGGCACTGAGTCCGGAGCGGTTGAACGGCAATAATTTTTATAAAGACCAGATCCGTACCATCGAGATGGAGGCGCGGATAAGACAGAACCGTATCGATAACTCAAAATAAGGAAATGAAAGAAATGTATTTGCAGGATGCCTTGGAACGGCTGTTCAGTCAGCAGCTGGAGACATGGCCTTTGTGTTGCGACCATTACGAGGCATTGAAAAATACGGAAACCCGTTTGCTGGAGGTCGACGGGCGGATGTTCCGGCTGCAACATAATCCGACCCGGCTGGCAAGCGCCTCGGCTGCAGTGCGGAACGGAGCAGTGGAGCGTCCTTGTTTCCTATGCCGGTCGGCGCGTCCTGCCTCACAGATGTTTCTGAATTATACGGATCCCGTCAGTGGCCGGAGGTACGAACTTTTAGTTAATCCTTATCCTATTGTAGACCATCATTTTACCATTGTTGCGGAAGAACATGCCGCGCAGTCTTTGTCTGACCGGATCGGGGATATGGAGCGCCTGGCACAGTCTTTGCCGGACTATGTCGTTTTTTTCAACGGAGCGCGTTCCGGAGCCTCGGCTCCTGACCACATGCACTTTCAGGCGGTTCCCAAGCGGCTGGTACCCCTGTTTTCCTGGAGTGAAGAACAGCGGGTTATGTGGGGGACGACAGCGCAGGCGCCGGAAATCGGGGATTCTGATTGGCTGAATGTCGCGTGCTGGGCACCGTCGGAAGATGTTGACGCCGGGACGATGCGCTGGCTGGTGATTCGGCGCGCCTTGCATCGGCCGCGGCAGTATTTTGCCGAGGGAGACGAACATTGCCTCATCAGTCCGGCTACTTTGGAATTTTGCGGCCTTGTGCCACTGGCGGTGCGGAATGATTTTCTGAAGATGGATGCGTCGCTGCTTTCCGACGTTTTTCGGCAGGTGGCACGGCGGGAGCCTGTTCTGCGCGTCGGAATCATGGAGGGACCGGAAATTGGTTTTTCTGTAGAAGGGACACTTCATCATGTCGTCTATCGGGGTGAAAACCTGCTTGAGGCCGACGGGCGCCCGATGGCGGAATATTGGACCTTGCTGTCGCCTTTCACGTTGCACGGGGTGACGATAGGCAAGCAGTTTCACTGGGAAAAGAGGGAAGACCAGACCTTTGGCGGTGTGTTGAGGATCATTGCCCGTGAGGGGCGGCTTCATGCTGTCAACTATGTGGCTGTAGAAGACTATCTGCGCAGTGTGATTGCCTCCGAGATGTCGGCCCTGAACAATCCGGAATTGCTGAAAACACATGCTGTTATTTCCCGCTCATGGGTACTGAGACAGATCGACAGGAGTGCGGCGCCCGTATCGCGTCCCGAGGAGACAATCCCGGTCGGAGAGGTGGAAAACCGGTTGATCCGCTGGTTCGACCACGATGACCACACCCTTTACGATGTTTGCGCTGACGATCATTGCCAGCGCTATCAGGGGCTCGCCCGTGTGGTGTCGGTCGAAGTGGATCGGGCCATTGCCGGGACCCGCGGCGAGGTGCTTACGGACGGAAACGGAAATATCTGCGACGCCCGTTTTTCAAAGTGCTGTGGCGGCGTCAGCGAGGCCTTTGAAATCTGTTGGCAGGACGAGCCGCATGATTATCTCCGCCCGGTTGTCGATGCTCCCGGTGATGACGGAATTGCCGGTGTGGATGCGCTGGCCCTGGATACCGAGGAGGGTGCCCGCCGTTGGATCGAATCGGCTGCCGCCCCGTCGTTCTGCAATACTGACGACGAGCAGGTGCTTCACCAGGTCCTGAATGATTATGACCGAACGACACGTGATTTTTATCGCTGGGAAGTCACTTACGGGCAGTCGGAACTTTCCGCTTTGGTGGAGAAAAAGACACATCTGGGGTTAGGGCGTATTCTGCATCTCCGTCCGTTGAAGCGAGGGCGTTCGGGCCGTATCTATGAATTGGAGATAGAGGGAGAATGCCGGACGGTGGTGATCGGCAAGGAGCTGATGATACGCATGGCCTTGTCGGAGAGTCACCTCTACAGTTCCGCATTCGTCGTGAACGAAGAGATTTCGTCCGGGGGAGAACTGTCATTCCGCCTTCGGGGGGCAGGCTGGGGGCACGGGGTCGGTCTGTGCCAGATCGGGGCGGCCTGCATGAGCTTGCGCGGCTATGATTATCGGAAAATACTGGAACATTATTTTGTGAATACGCGGACTGAGGTGATTTACTGATTTCTGTCGGAGATTTTTCAACGGATTATATTATATATTATAAAATGAGCGAGATTTCTACCATGGCCGATATGCCGCTGATCGCCGTTATCGGCCCGACGGCTTCCGGCAAGACCCGTTTGGCTGTCGATCTGGCGGCCGCATTGGACAGCGAGGTGATCAGTGCCGATTCGCGCCAGATATACCGGGGCATGGATCTCGGTACCGGCAAGGATCTGGGCGATTATATCGCTGCCGGCCGTCCCGTACCTTATCACTTGATCGACATTCGTGAGCCCGGTTATAAATATAGCATCTATGAATACCAGGCCGATTTTCATCGGGTCTATGACGACATGAGGCGGCGGGGCCGGATTCCGGTGCTTTGCGGCGGGTCGGGGCTTTATGTAGAATCGGTTCTGAAAGGATATGAGATGTATGAGGTTCCGGAAAATCCTCAGTTGCGCTCTTCGCTCGAAGGGAAGACGTTGGCCGAGTTGGAACAGATTCTATCTACCTATAAGACCCTTCATAATAAAACCGATACCGATACGGCCAAGCGGGCGATCCGTGAAATCGAAATTCGGGAGTATTACCGTACCCATGCGGCATCGCTGACGGGATATCCGGCCGTTCCGGCTTTGGTCGTAGGTGTCGCTATCGATCGCGAGCTGCGTCGGGAACGCATTTCTGCCCGTTTGCGGCAGCGTCTTGAGGCTGGAATGATCGAGGAGGTGCGCGGCTTGTTGGCCACTGGGATCGCTCCCGAGTCTCTGATCTATTATGGCTTGGAATACAAATATCTGACTTTGCACGTGACCGGACAGCTCACTTATGAAGAGATGGTGGGCCAGTTGGAAATCGCTATTTTTCAATTTGCCAAACGTCAGATGACCTGGTTCCGCGGTATGGAGCGCCGGGGGATACCTATCCATTGGCTGGATTTCGCTGTGCCGGCCGAGGAAAAGGTAACTACAGTATTGGAGTGGTATCGGCAGAAATTCGGCCGGTGACGAAGCCCCTGTACGGCGCTGTCTGTGGTACTGTGCTGGCTATCTGCGGGCATGGCTCCTGTCGCGTCGGCGCGGCAGGAGTTTCTTATTGTCTGTGGGTGACCTCCGGGCTGGCGGCGGGAATTTTCAAGTGACTGCGAGGCGCTTCCCATAACGGCCGAAGCCTTGGCTACAGAATCGGAGATGTTTCCCGCCTTGCGGTTTCCGCCGGTGTTCTTATACGTGCCGGTTGGGCCCTTCCGGCCGATTTCTCCTGCATTGCGATCACGTGCCGCTGCCTTTTTCGGGCGGTTTCAAAGCCTGTTTTTGCCCTTTCCTTCCGTAGCCCGTTTTGCTCTATCCAGATATAAAAATAAATAATTTTAAAATAAATCGCGAAAAAGTGATATTTAGACTTTGCAGTACTAATATTATTTGTTATATTTGCACTCGTAAAACTTTTTCTTAAAACGGATTGTTGTGGAGACATTTTATAGAACACACAAATATCTGGTTGAACATGTGTACAGCCCGGTACGTCGTGGATTGATGGACGAAATTAATTGGAGTAGCCGCTTAATTGGCATTAAGGGTAGCCGAGGAGTAGGAAAGACCATTTTCCTGCTGCAGTATGCCTTGGAGAAATACGGCCCTGACGACAAGCGGTGTCTCTATATTAATATGAACCATTTCTATTTCTATACGCATACGTTGCGTGAATTCGTTTCCCAATTCCAGCAGCAGGGAGGGCGCACTTTGCTGATCGATGAGATATTCAAATATCCCAATTGGTCGGAAGAGTTGAAATTTATTCATAATCAATATCCTAAGATTCAGATTATTTTTGCCGGTTCTACCGTCATGCGCCTCAAAGAGGCCAACCCGCTTTTGAACGGCCTGGTCGATTCTTATAATTTGCGGGGATTTTCTTTCCGGGAGTATATGAATCTTGTTGCCGGCACTTCTTTCCAGCCGGTGAAGTATGAGGAGCTGCTGGTCAATCATCAGGCCATCGCGACAGAGATCTGTTCAAAAGTGAAACCCCTCAGCTATTTCAAGGATTACATTCACCATGGCTTCTATCCGTTTTTCCTGGAGAAGAAAAACTATTCGGAGATGCTCGTCAAGAATATGAACACCATGCTGGAGGTGGATATTCTCTTTCTGAAGGAAATAGAACTGAGTTATCTGCCTAAACTGAAGAAGTTGCTGCATATCCTGGCGCAGGAAGCACCTTGTTCGCCCAATGTCAGCCTTCTTGCCAAGAGCATTGAGACATCCAGAGCCACGGTGGTCAATTATTTGAGTTATTTGAAAGAGGCCCGCCTCATTAATATGCTTTACAGCGTGGATGAGCAGTTCCCCAAGAAGCCGGCGGTAGTGTATATGCACAATACCAACATTCTCTTTCCGACCTGCCTCAACGAGGTCGAGCCGCGACAGCTCCGGGAGACGTTTTTCTACAATATGCTTCACAAGGACAACCGCCTCAACAAGAGTGCCGAGCGGAATGTCCAGTTCCTTGTCAACCGCAAGGATCGTTTCCGTGTCTGTGATTGGGTGGTGCGTACCAAGAACAATCCGGACTATTTTTATGCCATCGACAACTATGAAATCGGACATGATAACGTGATTCCGCTCTGGTTGTTCGGCTTCCTTTATTAAAGCAAAGTATGTATAACATTAAGATACTACTAACTAATAAATCTTTTTAAACCCAAAAACAATGGCAAAAGACAAAAAATTTTTGACATGTGATGGTAACACCGCTGCTGCCCATGTGGCTTATATGTTTACAGAGGTAGCTGCCATTTATCCTATCACACCTTCTTCACCGATGGCTGAAAACGTCGATGAATGGGCCGCCCAGGGTCGTAAGAATATCTTCGGCGAGACGGTTTTGGTTCAGGAGATGCAGTCTGAAGGTGGCGCCGCCGGCACCGTCCATGGTGCGCTTCAGGCAGGTGCATTGACTACTACATTTACAGCTTCACAGGGTCTTCTTCTGATGATCCCCAATATGTATAAGATTGCAGGTGAGTTGATTCCTACCGTATTCCATGTTTCGGCCCGTACACTTGCTTCTCATGCGCTTTGTATTTTCGGCGATCATCAGGATGTCATGGCTTGCCGCCAGACCGGCTTCGCCATGTTGGCTGAAGGTTCCGTACAGGAGGTTATGGATCTCGCCGGTGTCGCTCACCTGGCAACATTGAAGAGCCGCGTTCCTTTCTTGAACTTCTTCGATGGTTTCCGTACTTCACACGAATATCAGAAGGTGGAGGTTGTCAGCCAGGAAGACCTTCTCCCGCTTGTAGATCAGCAGGCATTGAAGGAATTCCGTGAACGTGCCCTTTCTCCGGAGCGTCCTGTGATGCGTGGTATGGCAGAAAATCCTGACGTATTCTTCGCTCACCGTGAATCCAGCAATGTATATTATGATGCTGTGGCCGACATCGTGTCTGACTATATGGACAAGATTTCAGAAATCACCGGCCGCAAGTATCGTCCCTTCACCTATTACGGGGCTCCCGATGCAGAGAACATCATCATCTGTATGGGTTCTGCTACAGAATGTATCCGTGAGGTTATCGATTACAAACTGGCCAATGGCGAAAAGGTCGGCATGATTGCTGTTCACCTCTATCGTCCGTTCTCTTTGAAGTATTTGAAAGAGGCTCTTCCGGCTACAGTAAAACGCATTGCCGTGCTTGACCGCACTAAAGAACCGGGCGCTAACGGTGAACCTCTCTACCTCGATGTTAAGGACGCTCTCGATGAACTTGGCATCAAGGTGACTCTCGTCGGCGGCCGCTATGGTCTTGGTTCCAACGACACTACACCTGCACAGATCATTGCAGTTTATGATAACCTCGCTTTGCCGCAGCCCAAGAACCACTTCACGCTCGGCGTAAACGATGATGTAACTTTCCTTTCTCTTCCGGTAGGAGAGGAAATCGCTATGGGTGGCGCCGGTATGTTCCAGGCCAAGTTCTACGGTTTGGGTGCCGACGGTACTGTAGGTGCTAACAAGAACTCTGTGAAGATCATCGGTGAAACTACCGACAAATATTGTCAGGCATACTTCTCTTATGACTCTAAGAAATCCGGCGGTTTCACTTGTTCTCACCTTCGTTTCGGCGATGAACCGATCCATTCTACCTATTTGGTAACTACTCCTAATTTCGTAGCTTGCCACGTTCAGGCATACCTTCAGATGTACGACGTTACCCGTGGTCTCCAGAAGAACGGTACGTTCCTTCTCAATACCATGTGGGATGGCGAGGATCTTGTTAACAATCTGCCTAACAAGGTTAAGAAGTATTTTGCAGACAACAATATCAAGGTTTACTATATCAACGCAACGAAGATCGCACAAGAGATCGGTCTCGGCAACCGCACGAATACGATTCTCCAGTCTGCATTCTTCCGTATCACCGGCGTAATTCCTGTAGAGAAAGCCGTTGAGGAAATGAAGCACTTCATTGTCAAGTCTTACGGCAAGAAGGGTGAAGATGTTGTCAACAAGAACTATGCTGCCGTTGACCGTGGTGGCGAATACAAGGAATTGACCGTTGACCCGGCTTGGTCTTCTCTGGAAGCTCAGCCTGTAGTTTACAGTGATGGCGACGACTTCATCAACAAGGTTGTTCGTCCTATCAATGCCCAGGATGGCGATCTTCTTCCTGTTTCCGCTTTCAAGGGCATCGAAGACGGTACTTGGTATGCTGGCACGGCCAAGTTTGAGAAACGTGGCGTTTCCGCTTTCGTTCCTACTTGGAATCCTGATAACTGTATCCAGTGTAACAAGTGTGCTTATGTATGTCCTCACGCTTGTATCCGTCCGTTCGTAATGACTGCCGAAGAGGCCGAAGGTCTCAACGCCGCCAAGATCGAAATGAAGGCTCCGGCTGCAATGAAGGGAATGTACTTCCGTATGCAGGTCGGCGTGTTGGATTGCTTGGGCTGCGGCAACTGTGTTGACGTATGTCCTGGAAATCCGAAGCTCGGTGGTAAGGCTCTTGCCATGGTTCCGCTTGAAAAGGAACTCGATGAAGCTGATAACTGGAAATATTGCGTAGAAAAGGTTACTTCTAAGCAGGATCTTGTCGACATCAGTTCTAATGTCAAGAACTCTCAGTTTGCAACTCCTCTCTTCGAGTTCTCTGGCGCTTGCTCCGGTTGCGGTGAGACTCCGTATGTGAAGTTGATCTCTCAGCTTTTCGGTGATCGCGAAATCGTGGCCAATGCTACCGGTTGTTCTTCTATCTACTCTGGTTCCGTACCGTCAACTCCTTATACTAAGAATGCCAAGGGACAGGGTCCGGCTTGGGCTAACTCTCTCTTCGAGGACTTCTGTGAATTCGGTCTCGGTATGGCCATTGCCAACAAGAAGATGAAACAGCGCCTGACTCGTTTGATGACTGAGGCTCAGGAATGCACTTGCTGCAGCGACGAGTTGAAGGCCCTCATGAAAGAATGGGTTGAGAAACAGGAAGATGCTGCCGCTACAAAGGTGCTCGCTCCTCAGATCGTAGAGAAGTGCGAGGCTTGCGGCTGCGATACTTGCAAGGATATCTTGACTTACAAAGATCATCTTGTTAAACGTAGCCAGTGGATCATCGGCGGTGACGGTGCCTCTTATGACATCGGTTACGGCGGTCTTGACCACGTGATTGCTTCTGGTGAGGATGTTAACGTCTTCGTTATCGATACCGAAGTTTATTCCAATACCGGTGGTCAGTCTTCTAAGGCTACACCTCTCGGCGCTATTGCCAAGTTTGCCGCTGCCGGTAAACGTATCCGCAAGAAAGACTTGGGTATGATTGCCACTACTTATGGCTATGTTTATGTCGCTCAGATCGCTATGGGTGCTGATCAGGCTCAGTGCTTGAAGGCTATCAAGGAGGCTGAAGCATATCCTGGACCTTCTTTGATCATTGCTTACGCTCCTTGTATCAATCACGGTTTGAAGGCCGGTATGGGCAAGAGCCAGGCTGAAGAGGAAAAGGCCGTTAAGTGTGGTTACTGGCACCTCTGGCGTTTCAATCCGCAGCTCGAAGAGGAAGGTAAGAATCCGTTCATTCTCGATTCTAAGGAACCTGAATGGGCAGGCTTCCAGGATTTCTTGAAGGGTGAGGTTCGTTATGCTTCTGTACAAAAGCAGTTCCCGGCTGAAGCCGCAGAACTCTTCCAGCAGGCAGAAGAAATGGCCAAGAAACGTTATCAGTCTTATGTTCGCATGTCGAAGATGGATTGGAGCGAAGAAGAAAAGGCCTAATCGGTTATATCATTGATAATTTTAAGGGCGGGATGGATCTTAGATCCATCCCGCTGTTGTTTACAGAAACCGAAACCAGTTTTTTGAATTTCATAAGGTTGTGGCAAAGCGATCTTTATGATAAGAAAACGTAACTATGTCTCATGTCTGTTTGATCATATAGCGTGGTTCGTTGAATTAAATATGTCGCTTTTCCTTTCTGTTGAATCCTCTTTAGGATTTTTTGTTCTTATGGCGATGTTCGTTTGCTTTTCGAATTGAATGTTTTATGATATTGGAGGTAATTCTTTTGTAGTAGCTATATTTGGAAATTGGATTGTGATACACTTGGTGTAAAGTCGGCTTTTGGAATCCTGTTTTGTGACGGCTGGGTATAGAAGTTCTGGTGAGTTTGGATTTTTAAGGAATTGATGAGTATTACTTTAAGCGAAAATCTAATGGATTTGTACTCATTTGTTTATGGATATGAAAAAAGGTCTCGGATTTGGTAACAAATCGAGACCTTTAGGTGATTCCGTTGGGATTCGAACCCAAGACCCACAGCTTAGAAGGCTGTTGCTCTATCCAGCTGAGCTACGGAACCGTAAAAGCAGGTGCAAATTTATTTGTTTTTTTACGATTGTGCAAATATTATATGATAAAAATTGTACTTTGTGATGAAATGTGTGATTTTATAGAGTTTAAGAAGGGGCAGGACGTTTGGCAATATATTTAAAGAATCGTTGCAGGCGCGGCGCGGTGCTGATATGGCAGATGCGAAGGTGCGGGAGGTTGATGCTTATGCTCGGTTGTTCGGGGAGAGTTATGACGAGGGCCGGAATTACGGGCTGGATGAGATCGGTGCCGCACGGGCAGAGATGTCAGGGTTGGAGGAGAAGCTTCTGGGACAGATTGGCCGGGATCGGTTCGATGCGTTCGAGGATAAGGTTGTCGAGGATCCTTCTGGGGCGATGCGCGATCTTTACGAGTCTGGCGCGACGGCTTCGGAGTTGAATACGGCCCAGTCTTTGGCTTCGGTTTTCCAGCGTATTCTTGGCGGTTCGGACCGTTATGACGAGGAGACGCGTTCGCTGGCAGAGGCTCGTGAGGCAGAGGCTCGCGTTTTTGTGAATCCGGATATGAATTCTGTGACAGAGGTTCGTTTGTCCGGGGGTGGTCGGGTGTATCTGATCGGGGGTCGTTTGGTGATGGACGGTGATGGCGGTATCGATGTTTCGGCGACTCTTGGAGAGAGCACGACGGGCGGTATGGCTGTTGTTCTGGATCCCGCGACAGGTGAGAAGCGTCAGATTTCGATCGATGATGT
>CAZMOE010000051.1:11799-15957 GCA_964567855.1 uncultured Prevotellaceae bacterium | reverse complement strand
CGCCGGGCTTTGCGATCCCGTCTTTTTATTTTTTTAAATCATCTACCCCGCTTTTTTCGGATTTTCTTCGTAACTTCGCGCCGCATAATATATTGTCATGTTCATGAATCAAGTTTTGAGAGATATATGGCGTATTTTCTTCAGCCTGCTGCTGGCCCTTTCCATCGGAACGACACCAGCAGACGCACAAGGCGGAAAGGGCGCAACCAAAAAGGAAGCGCCGACAGCAAACACGCAAAACAAAACACAGCGTCAGCAATTTGATGCCCGGCAATACGTAGAAATCCTCGGGTCCGCCCTCAAGGAGTTGCAAATGTATTATGTAGACAGCATCGACTATCCTAAAATACTGACCGCAGGCATTGACGCAATGCTCGCAGAGTTGGATCCCTATACCGAATTTTTCAACGAAGAGGACCAAAAGGACTTCCGCACGATGACGACCGGAGAATACGGTGGCATCGGGGCCCTCATCATGCAGCGCGGCGACACGGTTTACATCAGAGATCCGTATGAAAACCAACCCGCTGCCGAGGCCGGATTGCGACCGGGCGATGCTATCCTCAGCATCGACGACGAAAGCATGCTCAAGAAAACAACCGACGTAGTCAGCGAGAAATTACGCGGCCAACCGAAAACGAGTTTCCGACTCAAAATTCTTCGCCCCACCGAAACGGAGCCGCGCATCGTTGAAATCACCCGCCAGAAAATCACCCTGCCGGCTGTACCCTTTTACGGCTGGATAAATGACAGCATCGCCTATATTTCATTGGAAAGTTTCACTGACAAAGCCGCTCAGGAAGTGCAGGAGGCCCTGCTGACATTGCGGCGGGAGGGGAACATGAAAGGATTGGTGTTCGACCTTCGCGACAATGGCGGCGGTCTTTTGGACGAAGCGGTAAAAATCTTAGGCTTTTTTCTTCCTAAGGGAAGTACGGTGGTCGAAACCAAGGCCAAACTGCCTCAATGGAACAGCACCTATAAAACTCCGGCCGAACCGCTGGATTCCATCACCCGGATTGCCGTTCTGGTGAACCGCGGTTCCGCTTCAGCGGCCGAGATCCTCTCCGGCGCCCTGCAGGACATGGATCGGGCGGTAATTATGGGCGAACGCTCTTTCGGCAAGGGGCTCGTACAGTCTACCCACCAGTTACCTTACAATACGCTGATCAAATTTACCTCTGCCAAGTACTATATTCCAAGCGGCAGATGCATCCAGGCCATCGATTACAGCCACCGGAACGAAGACGGCAGCGTGGGACGCATTCCAGACTCTTTGACACATGTTTTCCACACCCGCGCAGGGCGTGAGGTAAGAGACGGCGGCGGCATCAGGCCCGACGTGGAGCTAAATCCGCAGAAACTTTCCACACTGGCCTACTATCTGCAAATTGGGAACTATATTTTCGATTACGCCAACCTCTACCGCATGCAGCACGAAACCATCGGCGACGCCGCGACATTCAGCATCACCGATGCAGATTATGCGGATTTTTGCGAAAGTCTCAAAAATAAGAACTTTTCTTATGCCCGCATCAGCAACAAGAAGTTAAAGGAGCTGCGTGAAGCGGCCCAAGTGGAAGGATATGCCGAAGTTGCCCAAATCGAGCTTGATTCTTTAGAGGCCAAGTTAGGCAAGAACCTTGACGGCGAACTACAGACCTTCAAAAGCGAAATCATGAGCCTCATCAATCAGGAAATCGCCATGCGCTACTATTATCAACGGGGCGGCAGACAACAGATGTTGCTCATCGACTCCCTCAGCATAAAAGCCGCAGCTTTGCTGGCCGACAAGAGCCGCTACATCCAATTGCTCAGCCCCTCGGCCGAGCAGATAGAGGCCGCCCGGAGTCTTTCCGGCCACCCGAAAGATGCCGCTGTCACCGGCAAAGGCAAAAGAAAGAAAAACAGACGATAAAGAAACCGTTGGCGGAGACTTCCCGGTTTTCCATTCCGAAATTTATACATAATCACTAAATAACTCATTACACAAAATGAAAAAAACATTACTTTACGGCGTCATCATGCTTATGGCCGCAACAGCTACAGCCCAGGAACCGGCCAGCAAGGACAGCACCGAGACCAAGAAAGAAGGTTTCCAGTTCACTACAATCGACTCGGTAGCCATCACACCTGTCAAGAATCAGAAGAATGCAGGCACCTGCTGGTGTTATTCCACCCTCGGCTTCATCGAATCCGAACTCCTGAAGAAAACCGGCAAGGAATATGACCTCAGCGAGATGTTTATCGTCTACAACACCTATATGGACCGTGCCGACAAGGCCGTCCGGATGCACGGCGACGTATCCTTCTCTCAGGGAGGTTCCTTCTACGACGTGATTTACGGCATGAAGACGTTCGGACTCGTTCCCGACTGCGAAATGCCGGCCGGCGTCATGTATGGCGACACGCTCTCCAATCACAGCGAGCTCTCCGCCTTGACAGAACCTGTCGTAGCCGCCGTGGCAAAGGGCAACCTCCGCTCACTTCAGATGTCGCCCGACGGAACTCCACTCTGGAAGAAAGCTCTTGAAGGTATCTACGATGTATATCTCGGCAAACGCCCCACAGAATTTACTTACGAAGGTAAAAAATACACTCCGAAGTCTTTCTATGAAAGCCTCAAACTGAATGCCGACGATTATGTTTCCATCACTTCATTCACCCACCATCCCTATTCTTATGGCGAGAACATCGGCAAAGGTTTCATTATCGAGGTTCAGGACAACTGGCGTTGGGGTGAATCTCTCAACTTCGAGCTGGACGATATGATGGCCGTTTTCGACAATGCCATCAAAGAAGGTTACACCATCGCCTGGGGCAGCGACGTCAGCGAAGACGGCTTTACCCGCGACGGTCTGGCTGTATATCCTGACGTAGATGCCGCTCCCGAACAACTTGGTTCAGATCAGGCCCGCTGGCTCAAATTGACCAAGATAGAGAAGCGTAACGAACTTACCAAAGCTCCGTTGAAACAGAAAGTCTGCACACCGGAGGAACGCCAGAAGGCTTATGACAACTACGAGACTACCGACGATCACGGCATGCTGATTTTCGGTACCGCCAAAGATCAGGAAGGCAATCCCTATTATATGGTTAAAAACTCCTGGGGCAATGCCGGCAAATACAACGGAATCTGGTATGCCACACCTGAGTTCTGCCGCTATAAAACGATGAATATTGTCGTCAACAAGAACGCCGTACCCAAGGAACTCCGCAAGAAATACGGCATTAAATGAAATTTGCTGAGACCGTAAGCCAACTGTCGGCGCTCACCGGCAGTGACCTCTACCATTACGGACAGGAATCCGTCCCCTTTCCTTCGGGGGAAGAGCTGCGGGAGATTATCAACCTCTGCCGAAGCCTTCTGTTCCCCGGATATTACGGTAAAAGCCATATCGACGAAGATTCGATCGGCTATCATATAGGCGTTCAGACCGAACGCCTATATGAGATGCTGGTCCGGCAGATCCTCGCCGGTTCCGCATTTACCGCAGACCGATGCGGGACAGACCTGAACCGTCAGTGGGAAGCTGCGCGCGAAAAAGCGCGCGCTTTCGTCGAGAGCTTACCGGAGCTGCGCAAACTCCTGACCACCGACGTCCTCGCCCATTTCCGAAATGACCCGGCGGCGCACAACACCGGCGAGGTGATACTCTGTTATCCCGGCCTGAGGGCAATCTGCAACTACCGCCTGGCCCACAGACTCGTCGAACTGGAAGTGCCGCTTATCCCCCGCATGATTTCTGAGATGGCCCACAGTGAAACAAGCATCGACATCCATCCAGATGCCACTATCGGACATTCATTTACCATCGATCACGGAACGGGCGTTGTCATCGGTGCGACAGCCATTCTCGGCCATCACGTGACCATCTATCAGGGCGTCACGCTCGGAGCCAAAAACTTTCCACAGGAGGCCGACGGCACTCTGGTAAAAGGCATCGAGCGGCATCCCATACTTGGCAATCATGTCGTTGTCTATGCCAACGCCACTATCCTGGGACGTATCCATATCGGAGACAACAGCGTCATCGGCGGTAACCTCTGGGTGACACAGGACGTGCCTGCCAACTCCAAACTTTTTTATAAATAACCGTCGTCTATTGCCAAAGAGGAAAACAAGAGAATATTCCCGCAAAAAAAATTTCATTCAAA
>CAZMOE010000051.1:1423-11699 GCA_964567855.1 uncultured Prevotellaceae bacterium | reverse complement strand
AAATTTCATTCAAACTTCATATCAATTACCATCGTGGAAAAATTTAAGATTGTCGCCAAGACTTTCAAAGGATTGGAAGAATCTTTAGCGAGCGAGATAGAAGCAATCGGCGGTACCGACATCGCCGTGGGGACCCGCATGGTGTCGTTTACCGGCGACAAAGCCCTTCTTTACAAGGCCAACCTGTGGCTGCGCACCGCTGTACGCATTTTGAAACCATTCGCTTCGTTTAAAGCGAACGACCCGGACGAACTTTATCAGAAAATCAAAGAAATAGACTGGTCTCTGTATATTGCGAACGGTCAGACCATCGCCATCGACGCAGCCATCCATAGCGAAACGTTCCGGCATTCCAAGTTTGCCATCTACCGCACCAAAGATGCCATTTGCGACTTCTTTACAGAACGAGGTGACAAAAGGCCGACGGTCAGCGTGACAAGTGCAGACATCCAGATCAACCTGCATATTGCCGAAGAGGAATGTACCCTATCCCTCGACGCTTCGGGAGAGCCTCTTTATAAACGCGGATACAAAGAACTGCAGACCGATGCGCCCATCAATGAAGTCCTGGCCGCCGGCATTCTCCTGAAAGCGGGCTGGAATGGCGAAAGAGACCTGATCGACCCTATGTGCGGATCCGGAACGTTTCTGATAGAGGCTGCCCTGATCGCCACCAACACCCCTCCCGGCATATATCGTCAGGAATTCGGATTCGAGCACTGGCAACTGGGAGACAATGCCTTCGACGAGGAATTGTGGAGCAACATCTATAACGACGATTCCCAGGAACGTGAATTTTCACACCGCATCTATGGCAGCGACATCTCCAAACCGGCCATTGAAATCGCCGAAACCAACGTTAAGGCAGCCGGCCTGAGCAAATACATCTCATTAGAGATGAAAGATTTCGAAACCTATACAAAGGCGCCCTCCGCCGGTTGCCTCTTGGTTTGCAACCCGCCTTACGGAAAACGTCTTTTCACCGACATCCCCACCTTCTACAAAATGGTAGGCACCGTATTGAAACAGGCATTCCAGAACTGCGAGGCGTGGATCATTTCCACCGAAGAGGAACCCTTCAACCACATCGGGCTGAAGCCTTCCGTCAAATTACAGCTCAACAACGGCGGCATAGACTGCGAATTACGCAAGTATGAGATGTTCAAAGGTCGGTTCAATGACTTCCGCGCTGAAGGCGGAGCCCTTGATAAAAGCGAGCGGTCCGACCAGGAGAGCAAATATATCAAAATCCGGCATATGGACAGGAAAAGCGACCGACATGATGACCGCAAACCATCCGGACGGAAAGAAAGCTTTTTCGACAAAGATCGCAAACCGGCACGCCGAGACGATAAGAAGAAAGATTTCAAGAATGGCAGCGAACGCCGTACATTCGACGACAAGCGCAAACCGTTCAAAGGCAAAGAGCGCAGGGATGAGAATGACAGAAAACCGTTCCGCGGCGAGAAATCATTCAAAAAAGAGCGGCCCGAATACGGCAAACGCGACAACCGCTTTGCCTCCGACAACAGGCCTCATGAGCCGCGCGGCAATTTCCGTCGTAACGAGAAAGGAGAATATGAAGAAAGAGAAGGGGAATTCCGTACCCGCGGAGAACGTAAGTTCGACCCCAACCGGCCGTTGTTCCACCGCGACTTCAATGTCGAAGCCAACATTCTGGATTTCACAAAACCGCAGGATAACGAGACCTCCAAAGACTAAGATTGTAACATCGATTCAATGAAAATATCAACCCTCATCGCAATAACCGTTGCCGGCATGGGTACCGTATTCGCAGAACCGCAGAAACTGACACTCGACGAGCTGATCCCCGGCGGGAAAAACTACCGCTACCCCACCGCTCCGCTCAATGTACGCTGGAACGACGATAATACGCTCTCCTATACCCTGGCCGATAGTGTTTTCACATTATCGGCCAACGGGAAGAGGCTATCCGGCATTTCCCGGACCGGGGCAGACTCCCTTCTTGCCGAAAAAAAGAACCCCAACACTCCGCGAGGCGGAGAAACCAGTGCCGACGGTCTGTGGACGACACAAAATGAAGGCAATCGCCTCTTCATCGTCCATAACGAGACCGGCGAACGCCGTGAAATCTCCGTTCCAGATGCCAAAGATATTGTCTGGGGACAGTCCGTGCACCGTAATGAGTTCGGCATCGCCAAAGGAACCTTCTGGGCGCCGGCAGGCAATAAGCTGGCATTCTACCGGATGGACGAAAGCATGGTACAGGCCTATCCGCTGGTCAATACAGACGCCCGCGAGGCGGAAGTACGCTGGGTAAAATATCCTATGGCAGGCATGAAGAGTCATCAGGTAACTCTCGGCGTCTATGATCCCGAAACCCGGCAAACGATCTATCTGAAAACACGCGGAGAAGGCCGCAACAACACCGACGGCACCGTTATGTCCGACCCGGAACACTATCTCACCTGTGTCACCTGGAGGCCCGACGGCCGACAGATCTTCATCGCGGAACTCGACCGTGCCCAGCGTGAAATGCAACTGAACGCCTACGATGCCGCTACCGGCGACTTTATCCGGACTCTCTTCACCGAGACACATGATAAGTATGTGGAACCGGAGGCGCCGCTCTTCTTCCTACCTGGAAGCAACGACCGTTTCATCTGGCAAAGCGAACGCGATGGCTGGAACCATCTCTATCTCTACGATCTGGGCGCCACGGCTTCGGCCGACGGCACGCTCCGCGAACCGAAACAATTGACCTCGGGGGAATGGGCCGTCACCGGCATTGTAAGCGCCGACCCGCAGGGGAAATCGCTTTACATCACGGCAACAGAGGCCTCTCCGCTGGAGAGCCACCTCTACAGCGTGGAAGTAAAAAGCGGCAGGCTGCGCCGACTGACCAGCGAACCGGGCGTTCATCGCGTTATCATGAATAAAGCCGGCACGGCGTTCTATGATACCTATTCCAATCATACGACCCCTCGCAACTGCCAGCTTGTGACGGTAAAAAACGGAAAAAGGTATCCGATCCACACCGCTGCAGACCCGTATGAAGGAAAGAAAGTCCCCGAAATCTCCGTCGGGACCCTGACCGCCGCCGATGACTCCACCCTGCTTTATTACCGCATCGTCAAACCGACCGATTTCGAGGCCGGCAAACAATACCCGGCCGTTGTATATCTCTACAACGGTCCGCACGCCCAGATGATAACGGACGGATGGAACTATGCCGCACGCGGCTGGGATCTGCACATGGCCAACCTCGGCTATGTTGTGTTTACCATCGATGGGCGCGGCTCCGACAATCGTGGTCTGGCCTTTGAGCAGGCCATCTGGCACAGGTTAGGTTATATCGAAAGCCTCGACCAGATGCGTGGAATCGACTACCTGCGTTCCCTACCGTTTGTAGATTCCACCAGAATCGGCATCCACGGATGGAGTTACGGTGGTTTCATGACGTCCTACATGATGCTCAATCATCCCGAGACTTTCAAGGTCGGCGTAGCCGGCGGTCCGGTTCTGGATTGGAGCCGGTATGAGGTAATGTATGGCGAACGTTACATGGGCACTCCCGAAAACAATGCGGAAGGTTATGCTGCCAACCGGCTTATCGATCAGGCCGACAAATTAAAAGGAAGGCTGATGCTGATTCACGGCGACCAGGACAATGTCGTTGTGCCGCAGCATTCCATGCAATTCCTCAAAAATGCGGTCAAGAACAGTACACATCCCGACTTTCTGTTCTATCCTGGCCACGAGCACAACGTCACTGGACCTGACCGCGTCCACCTGCACGAAATCATCACCCGGTATTTTGAAGAACATCTGAAATAATCCGGCGACCGGAATCAAATACCATATCACCGATAAAACGCTCTTTCCCGATCCTTCTGACAGGATAAACTGGAAAGAGCGTTTTTCATATCGTTCCGATTATAAAACAGATAGCCGAAAAATTCCGGTCCGCTACCACAAACATAGAGAAAAGGAGGACAGCAGATAAAAAAGAACCGCCCGGCAGCATGCGGCTGCCGGGCGACGTTTTTCAGGAAAAAGAGACGACAGTGAACCCGAGATCCTCTACGGCCCGGCGCATAGCTTCCTGGTCGGCCCGTCCGCGTATGGTGACACGGCCTGTTGCCAGATCAGCCTCGGCATGTTCCACTCCGGACAAAGAAGACAATGCGCGTTCGACATTGCTCCGACAATGATTGCAGGTCATACCACGAACCAGCATTACGGTCTCTCCCGCGTCGCCGGAAGCATCGTCCACACAATGATGACAGGTTGCGTCGCCACGCCGGAACCTTCTCACCAACGCGTTAATGAGCAACAGCAAAAGGAGAACGCTGCACACGACGTTGAAATAGGAAAATTCTTCGTGGCAACAGGCTTTTAGCTGGTTGACAGGGGTCAAAAACCATTCGCGAGGCAGCAAATAGTCTATGCCTAATCCAAAAATGACGGCGCCAAGGACTATCGACACCAGATAAATCAGCAACGTACGCCGGCCGAGCACCTTATTGACCACCAGCAGCGACGCCGCATTGGCGGCAGGCCCCGCCATGAGTAGCACCAGCGCCGTGCCCGGCGAAAGACCTTTCAGCATGAGCGCTACAGCAATCGGAATCGATCCGGTAGCACACAGATACATCGGAATGGCAAAGACCAGCACCAGCAGCATACTCAACAACGAATTATCTGCAAAAAGGGCGAAAAATGAATCGGGGACAAAGACCGTGATCACTCCCGCCACCAAAAGCCCGACAACGAGCCACTTGCCGATATCCTGCATCATTTCGACAAAAGCATAGTTCAACGCTATCCGAAGTTTCTGCCAGAAAGTTTTCTTCGTTGCCTCCGCCTTTTCCGCACCTGCGGTGCAAGATTCTTCGCCCGCCACCGCGCCGGCAAACCGGTTAACCAGCTGGCCGCCCAGCAAAGCCGTCAGCAAGGCCACAATCGGCCGTAACAGGGCAAAAGGCAACCCCAACAGAGAATAGGTCGCAATCATGGAATCCACTCCCGTCTGAGGCGTAGATATCAAAAACGATACCGTAGCCCCGCGGGATGCCCCCTCTTTACGTAACGACATGGCTGTCGGAATCACGCCGCAGGAACACAGCGGCAAAGGAATGCCCAACAAAGCCGCATTCAATACAGAACGGAAAGAATTTCCGCCCAGATAACGCTGCCACATACGGGCAGGCAGAAAAGCGTGCATCAGTCCCGCCAACAGGAAACCGAGCAGCAGATACGGTGACATTTCGTTCACCAATTCGAATATTTCCTTCATATCCAGTAAAAAATTTAATCTTGACTGCTGCAAAGGTAGAGCATTTTTCCTGCAACCGGGTTGCAAAGATAAAGACCGGAACCGGCCCGAATATCATACCGGCATTATTCCGACCATACCCGACAGAATCAATTTCTGTTTTTTATTTAATTTGAAACGATTTTATCCTACTTCATCCCGATCTTATATTGTCCCGATTCCGTATCTTTGCAGCCGCAACGGGAATACCGTCTTCAAGCAGAGAAGCATCTCTTCCCGGCATACGAGAACGACCTGCCGTTCAGCAGACGACAACCGGTTTCGTAAAACAAACCCTTCCCCATTCGACAGTAACACCCGCTCTTTTCATCGCTATCACAAAAATAGGCCCTGTATCTACAGATGGAGCACGCTAAAAGACAAAAAGACTCATGACAGCACAAGACAAAGAAATTCTGAACCGTTCCGCGCAGATGCAGGAGCAAGCATGGAAAATAATCCGACAGCTTCGCATCGAAGAGGCCTGGCAATCAGTCGGGGCGGAACCTCATCTGGTAGGCTCCCTGCGCATGGGACTGCTGATGAAGCATCGCGACATCGATTTCCACATCTATTCGTCTCCGCTGCGGATAGAAGATAGTTTTGCGGCCATCGCCCAAATCATGCGACAGCCCCATACCGGCAAGGCGACCTGCCTCAATCTGCTGCAAGAAGCGGATGAATGCTTACAATGGCAGATAGAGTACACGGATGAAGAAAGCAGAACGTGGCAAATAGACATGATCCACATGCCGTACGGCGCCCATTATGAAGGTTACTTCGAGCGCATGGCAGAACGCATCCAAACGGTACTGACCGATGAAACCCGTCTGGCCATATTGCGTTTGAAGGAAGAAACTCCTGCCGAAGAAAAAATCATGGGTGTGGAATACTATCAGGCGGTATTGCGAGACGGTGTCCGCACCTACGAACAATTGCAGGAATGGCGTGCCCGGCATCCGGTAGACGGCATCATGGAATGGATGCCGTGATTCCCGTAAATGTGGAAAATGCGAATCTATTGTTCGACAAATATCAGGCGGGACAAATCATATCCACGCTGTTCCAGACGGAGAAGAATGCCATCCAGCAAGGACTTCTCCATCTGTGGTGTGCGGCTCAGGATCCACAGATAATCATCCGAACTGCTTCCGACCACGGAATAGCGGTAATTTTCCCCTAACTCCAATATATAATAATCGGAATAAAACCACAGGAAGAACGAAACTTCCAGCCGACCGGGGTAACGGAGCGGATCGGGTTGTTTCGCTTTACCTGTAATCTGCTTCCGTTTACCATTTTTCACTCCGGTATTCACAACCCGAATCTTCCCGTCAGGCAATAAAGTATAATCGGCCATAACGTGGGTCATCCCCCGCTCGAAACGATGATCATAGCGGGCAATTTCATACCATCGGCCCATATAGCGGGCAATATCCAGTGATTTGACAGTCGCTACATCGACGGTTTTTTCCTTGTCCCTCCGGGAGGAACTACAAGCCGCCCATCCGATGATAACACCGACTAAAGGGACAAGACACAATTTTTTACCGAAGTTTCTCATAAGTCAATCTTCTCTATTATAAAAACAGAAAAATCCCCCATTCGTTCGATAACTAACGATAAGCTCAATCATCCCCACAGATAAAAGAAACTTCAACCGATCGGCCGCTATGAAAATATCTTCCCGAATCCCACCCGCTCCGCCACCGGACTTCCAGAACCGGCCACCTAAATAAAAAATATGCCTCCAGATATCACATCTGAAGGCATACCTCCTTTTATATATAATAATACCATGAAAAAAACGTCCTTATAACAGATAATCTGCGCCTCCAGTCTTTCACCGAAGGGTTTCGTCCTTCTTATACTCGAACCAATCGACATCTACATAACCGCCGGTCTGCTTCGTAGCATAATTGAAAATCGCGAACTTGGTGCCCATAAAGAATTTCCGGTAATCGAAAATCATTTTAAACTCTTTGCCGATCGGAATCCATGTTTTATTGTCATAGCTATAATAGAACACGGCAATATCGCGACCTAACCGGAAATCGGCATCGACCCGCAGATAGACTTTATTCTTTTTCAGCTGGACACGGGCATGCTCCTCGCTGTCGACAGCCGTCACTTTTTTCTCTTTGTCGGTAAGACTCACTACGGAAGAGCTCATGGTCAGAAATTTCTTTCTCCCTTCCCGAGAGATAGTCAGCATTCCGGAATGGCCGTTGAAAGCAGCCAGTCCGGCGCGGTCGCCGTCGGCCATGCGGGCCACATCCATAACGATGACCCCGCTGCAACGCGGTCCCTCCATGCGCTGCGTCAGTGTATTCGGAGCAGTGTAGACAGTTTCGGACTTCCGAGAGGTTTTCAAGCGCAGGAATCCGGGCCGTTCGGACAAAGACCAGGCTTCGGGCACGGGATTATGATTCCACTGCCAGTGCATATCCAGCTGACGGCCGGAAAAATCATCACTCACCACCAAAGGCATCTCTTTCTGACCCTGAACCGGGCGCGGCATCGTGAGCGGAACCCGTCCCTGCTCGTCGCCCAGCATCGGCCAGTCGTCCACCCACCGGCAAGGCATCAAAGTCAGAACACGGCCGACACCGCCGCGATCCTGGAAAATGATCCCATACCACCGTCCGTCGGCGGCATCGACAATACATCCCTGCCCGACATAGGGGAAACCGGCAAAGTTATCCAGCAAGATGACCTTTTTTTCATACGGACCGGTAACTTGATCGGCCCGATAACATACCTGACGGCGTTTTCCGCCATTCGGCCACGAGATCATGAGCAAATAATATTTTCCATCATGTTTAATGACGCGGCTACCCTCCAGCAAGCCGGTTTCTGAGGCATCCCGTTCGAAGAGCTGCATTTCCACGCCGCCGGCCTTCACCCCAGAGAGATCGGATTCCAGTTCCGTGAGACGCCCGGTGCCGCTAAAAACGTATGCACGGCCGTCGTCGTCCAGAAAGAGCGAGGCATCATGAAAATGTTTCATCCGCGCGTGCAATGTCCAGCCGCCGGCAGGATCCTGGGTCTTATAGATAAAAGAGCGGTAAGGGTCGTCATTTGGCGAGAAGAGGGCATAAAACCAGCCGTCACGATAACGCAGCGACGTTGCCCACTGTCCGCGACCGTAAACAGTACCATCCTGCATGTCATATTTGGGAGTTTCTTCGAGATGGTCAAACAAATAGCTGACAGTTTCCCAGTTCACCAAATCGCGGGAGCGCATCACCGGTGCACCCGGCATCAGGTGCATCGTAGTACTGACCATATAGAAATATTCTCCTACCCGAATCACATCCGGATCAGGCACATCCGCCCACAGCACCGGATTCGTGAACATCTGAACGGCTCCGGGCGCTGTCGGAACCCGCTCCTCCGGCTCTGCTGCCGAAGCAAACAGAGCGGAGAGGGAAAGAATAACACATAAAACATTTTTCATTGTCAATACGAGTTTTTCATTTATCGATTCCGGAGCCATACCTTGGCACTTTCCACGCGGCCGTCGGAATAGGTACGGCGTACAATGTAAAGGCCATTACGCTCTGCGGCACTCAAAGCCACCCGTTGGCCTGTAAGCGTGTAAAATTCTTCCGAGACAAGGGTTCCATCCTGCAGAATGCCGGAATTGTGAGAATATACGGACTCATCATAAGTGACACCGTCGAAAACAATATCATCCAGACAGAAACCTTGGGTAGCGGCAGCCAATCCCCAGACGGCCTGGGTGGATCCCTTGGTGAAGGTGCCGTTCACATCTGTAAAGAGGGTGACAAGTTTCCAGTTCAGACTATCGGTAGAATACTCGAACCGTAAGGTCACGGAGTTCTCACCCTGTGCCGAAGCACGATACCATACAGGCTGACCGGCAGAAGGATTCAAATCGCCGGCGATGCCGTTGGCCAACATCGTAAGATTGGTCGAAGCGGTAGAGCTATAAATACGGAACTCCGAATTGCCGGCAGAACGGTTGTTATAGACAATGAATACATAACCCTGCATCATTCCCTGTACATAGCCGGTGGAAGAGGTACCGACTTTAGACTTGTTTCCACGCAAGAGAACACCGACCTTATAGCTGTCGTCGGCCGTGGTGAGCGCCTGTTTCCAGGTTACGGAATAGTCGGTGGCCAAATCAGTAAAGCGAGTGAGGTTCAGGATACCGGTGCCGTTGCGCAAACCGCCGCCATAAGCCTTGAGCCAATGACTGCTCTGTCCGGTTGCATCGGTATAATCCACCACACCGGCCTTAGCCCCATTACCGGTACCGACAGTAACATCCTTGGCAGGAATCGGTGTCGAAATCGTTGTGGCGGCATCGGCCTCAAAGTCATATTTCAAAGATACAGCAGGTGGAACAACCTTTCCGCTCAATGCAATCGTACGTGCCGGAACCAAAGCGGTGGCAATGGTAATCGTGCCGGTATAATCATTCATTTCCAATCCGTCTTTCAAACGGACGAAGATTTCCTGCCGGGCGAACTCACCGGAAACCTGCGCGAGAGTCAACGCCTCGGCATAGTTCCCGTCTGCACTCAACGAGACTTCATAATTACCGTCGACGCTCACCTGAATATCATCAACCAGACCCGTTCCGGAAAGATAGAAACTCTTAGGTTCACTATCGGTCCTGCCGAAATAGGCGGAGAAATGATCCAGATAGGTGCGGGAAACACTTAATCCCGACTGCAATAAAGTAATATCATCCATTGTCCAGCCCGTGGTGGCGCCTTCGTAGCCCCAGATGATCTGAGTGGCTCCGATGGTGTGATCAGCATCCGTAACAACGGTCTGTGCGGCGCCCTGCCACGTAAGGCTGTCGGTAGAACATTCAAACTGAAGCATATCACCGGCAACAGAAGCGCGATACCATACCGGAACGCCGGTTGCGGCCGTAATGTCGGAAACATAAGCGGAAAGCGGACGCACTGCGTCAGTGCCGGAAGAGGCAATGCTTAA
>CAZMOE010000051.1:0-1323 GCA_964567855.1 uncultured Prevotellaceae bacterium | reverse complement strand
ACAACGCCTGCCGCACCGCTGCAAAGACTAACCATTTCAGCGGCGGGATTTCCGGGCGCCGTGGTAGCGACATCTCCGGCGAAGTCGTAACGCCGTGCATTATCGACAGCCTCGACCACCATATTGTCGAGGTAAAGATTATACGTTCCGGCGGAAGACGCAGAGAAGCGGATCTCATTACGGCCGGCTTTCAACTTGATCTTACGGGTAAACTCTTTCCAAAATTCCCCGTCTTTGGATTTAGTCAGATTCATGGTCGTTACACGCGCGCCGTTGACATAGATATTGACCGTACGAACGGCTCCTTCCGGCGCAGCATAACGGAGACGGAGCTGATAGGAACCGGCACGATCCACGGTCACCGTATCACGCACGGCGGCCCCTGCATTTTTGCCGAAGGAAAGATACCCCTGACCGGTAAAACCACGCACATTAGAATAGTATCCGTTCGTAACGCAACGGTCGATGTTTTTATAATCGAAGCTCTCGGCCTCATACTGACGGGGACCGGTATAAACCGACGGAGCGGCCGGAGGAACAATCTTGGAGGGCGTTACCCCTGTCAGGCGATCCGTAGCGCTACCCGCACAGCGGACAGAAAGATCCAGCGGACCGTTATGACTGACAGCAAGGGTATAGACCCCGTCCGTCCAGGTCGCAACGATATGGCTCGGCTGATGCGAAGCGCGGTCAACCAATGTATATTCCGGCTCGGCAGTGGCACCATAAATACGGATGGTATCTGTACGGAGCTTTGTTTCATCAGTCCGGTAATTGGTAAGATAGAAGTCCAGACGGTCGGCCGTTTCACGCAACTGCATCAAAGAATACTGATTGAAGACAACGTCCATTCTTTCGCAGGTATTATAAAGGAAAGGCACAGAACCCTTCGCCAGCTGGTCTTTGACATAAGGATTGTAGCCGACCCAGGCATTCTCGACACGGGAGAAATAGGCATCGCCCGTATATTCCTCCGGGAAAAGCGTGTTGAACTCCCTGACTTTATCGGCAACGGTCGGCCAGCGCTTGGAGAAATTGGAAGAACGGACCTTCACCTCGAAAGTCTGAGCCAAAGAATCGGCCAGCTTGTAGACGGTCGGCACGGCCGGATAGCGGCCGGATTTCTTAAACCACGTGATGTTATCGAGCCATTCGCCGTCGTCATCCATCTGATAAAGCCCCTTGAATAATCCCGAGGGGGTCATATAGTCCTCGCGGTCGCCGCCTTTGTTGATATCCTGATAGATAACCACCTTCGTGCGGTCGATCACCTCTTTACGGCTAAGAATGCGGACAGAGCCGTCGAGAATCTTACGGAACAGG
>CAZMOE010000050.1:0-16120 GCA_964567855.1 uncultured Prevotellaceae bacterium | reverse complement strand
TGACTATGCCTAAATTTACTTCACACAATTTGTTGTTATTTCCTGTTTCACTTCACATCCTCAGGAACTCTTTCCTGAAAGACTTTACAGATGGTGCCATTGTTTCCTAAAACGGTTCACAGCCGCAAAGGTAATGACTTTTTTCACATTGCAAATAAAACAATAAAAACCTTGCTCAGAAATTCGGAATCCCTTCCCCTTGGAGGTGCGCCTCCAAGGGGAAGCCTTAGAGCGCCGTCAATGTCTCTCTCATCCTCCTTGGCGGCAGCATTTTCCTGTTGCTCCTGTGCGGTCTTTTCGTATTGTAGAACTCTATGATGCTGGCCATCGCACTCCGATGCCTATGCTTAAATTTACTTTACATTCATTGATGTTATCTTCTATTACTTCATACTCTTCGGAAGTTTGTCCTGAAAGACTTTCCGGGATTTGAAAATATTTCCGGATTGGTTCACATACCGGTAAATGTAGTATATTTATTCGTTGTTGAACGAAACTATGATGGGCATGGAGGAAGCGATCCCAATAGAGATGTCGGTTTACCCCAGATCTCCGATCCCTTGCCGTATGATTTCGATCTCTCCGTCGGCAAGGTTGACAACGGTCGAGGGTTGATCGTTGCCGTAACCGCCGTTGATGAGTAAATCGGCTTGGTTGGCAAATGCTTCGGCAATCAGTTCTGGGTCGGTCATGTATTCGTTATCTTCGTTGTCGTTTTTGTCATACTTGAGTGAAGCGGTCAGGAGCGGAGCGTCCAGTTCTTCGAGCAAAGTATGCAGGATATTATTAGCCGGGATACGGATGCCGATGGTTTTGCGAGCCTTGAAGATTTTCGGCAATTTATGGCCAGCTTCGAGAATAAAAGTGAACGGTCCCGGCAGGTTACGGCGCATCAGTTTGAATTGGTCATCGTTGAACCGGGCATATTCGCAAGCCTGGCTGATGTCGCGGCAGATGATGGACAGAGGGGCGCGTGCCGTTTCCTGTCCGCGGTATTTGTAAATCTTTTCCACGGCACGGGCATTCAGGGCATCGCAACCGATAGCATAGACCGAGTCGGTCGGATAAATGATGATACCGCCGTTCCGGATGACTGTAGCGATTTGCTCAATGGTGTGCAAATCTGGATTTTTTTCGTAGAGGGTATAAACTTTCATGAACTATGAAGCGGTGTTTGTTTTTGTGGGGTCAAAGTTATGCAAATATCCGAATCTTAGCAAGAAAATAGAAGATTGTATTTGAATGCAAGGTTTTCGATATATGAAATAAATCTTGTGGTTACCAATTTTTAGACTACTTTTTTATCATGAACTGGTGTAGTTAATCTGCTCATCGAATCACAAAATTATGAAAAGGATGCCTTTGTTCAAAACGTTTTGGGCGTAGCATTCTTGCATGGTATCGGTGTAGTGGCAGATACCACAAAGGCGATCCGCTATTTCTCAGAGTCTGGAACTCTGGGGTATGGCATGGCTTTTCACAATCTTGGCATGTTTTATAGTGTTCAATTGAATCGGATGAGGGAAATTGTGTGTGCCTCTATTGTATGATACGGGAGTCCCTTTTTCAAACCGGTCACTTCGAAGCCAGTATGAAAACGAATTTCTTGGAAGAATGCGGACTCCCAGAACGGGAAGACGTGTGCCGGTAAAATATCTAAAGCAATATCCTTTGTAGGTCGCTGTCGCTTATCTTTTTTATCGATTTTTCAATTCAAAAAATTGAATATCGTATGAGGATACAACTTATAATGTTTCCTATCCAATAAGAACGTCGAATCTATGTTCTCCAAAAAATGCGTTTTTCCAACTAACTCTCTAAAATAATAATGACCTTCCTTGTTTTTGCCATATTTCGAAATGGCATCATAGAAAATCAAACAAAGTTCCTCGTTCGATAATTGGGCTTGAAGAAGATTCAAATATTTGTCTCTCAATTTAATATCATGCTTGTTATATTCATCGTCAATTACAAACTTAATTGTATTGAAAATATATCTATACATGTATCCAATATTACAATCGACAGATTCTATAAAGTTTTCATATTCTGCTGCTAACAATCCTTGCAACTGTTCAATGGAAGCAATGTTGGCGCTAACTGGAACAAATGAAGATGTAAATTCGGCCAAATTGCTGTCCGAAACGAGATGATTTCTATACGATTCTCTGAAGTGATTGTAATATTCAATCAGATTTCTAGCAGTAGTATGATTATAGTTTGAACTAATATTTGCATTGACGGTATCCTGTACCTGTTTGAGCATTCTTAAAATGTAGAAATAGGTGGTTTCAAAACGCGCTTTATCACTTTGCTCTTTGGTTACGCGAAGTTGTTCTCTGTTCCCTGAATGTTATGAATAAGAATAGTGTGGCAGTAAAAGTAAAGATGATTCCTATAGTTCCCCACAAGAAATCGCCTATATTATTAGATAATTGTTCATATACGTTATCACTAAATGCCCAAGAGTAACCACAGAACTGCCATTGTTTAAAAATGATCAATGTATGCTCAGGATAGCTATCGGACTTCAGTGCATTTTGCCACTTTATCCACATATTTTAGCCTCATATCAAGTTTTTGTTCGTTAGGTTGGATGTTTGGCCGCAGACTTCTTTCAGATTCCACCTCGCAATGAACACTCTTGTTTTCCTGGCTATGCGATTCCCACTATCAGGGCTCGTTGGGGACTTACACCCGTTAGACAATACTCATGCCGAGCATACAAAATTGCAACTCACACAATAAAAATTTGTGCGAGTTGCAAACGGTTAATTGTTAGTTATACGGCCAAGCGAAGTAATACATGTGGGATTACATTGCATCCCATGCTTTGGCTCGTTATTCAAGTATTCGTATAAAATAAAATAAATCGTTAATGATTTCATTTTTATTTTCAGAATTTACAACAATACGTTCCAAACCATTTTCTTTTTTTGATTTCAATATGTAGAAATTTTTTAAATCTATGCCATATATGTTTGTTAAACTCATATATTTTAAATCCCCTTTAGATGAAGCAATTCCCAATCGAAAAGCGCATATTATTTCACGATTTGAAAGGAATTGTACCAAATCCATTTTATCTTTGTACGTTGTTGTTAACAAAGTTGAATCTACCCTGTAAAGATTATGGCAGTCTCCAATAGCCAAAACATGGTCTAACGAATCGCAGATAATAGTAGAAGTCTTTAAAAACCGTTTTCCCGCAGAAAATAAATTTCTTTTCGATTTTGAATAATAGCAGGAAAGGTATTTAACATTATCTACACTGTCAAACAAATGCTCAATACTATCTTGCGTTGCATAAAGTTCCAGTATGTGATATTGTTTTAGATTCGGAATATGTTTCAAATATGGAGAGTGACGTATTAATTTATTAATCCTATTTTCTAATGAGTCAATCTGCTGCTGAATACCCAGAATTCCAACTATGTTTGTGGCTTCTTGAGCTGAAGCCACAAACATAAATTGTATCAAAAAACATAATGTCAAGATAACTTTTTTCATCTTTATCGACAATATAAAATTATATTTGAACGCATAATCTCAGAAGCATTTATTGACTGTAATGATTTCCTAGCGGGATTCATTACATAATATATCTTTTTACTGAATTCACGACCACTAATAGACATATAATTTCTTTCAACTATACTGTTCATCACGACCATATGTTCAACATCACCCGATTCAGGTTTCAAATTTAATAAAACTCTTATTTGTTTTGACATCAATGATTCCATTTTTTCTAAATCATCTGTTGCTAAAACGCCTGTTCTTCCGTTAGTGAGAGTTTTGTAATAATTCAGTGCCTTAGTGATTAATACGGGATCTCTCACAATCTCCACCTAATGCAGCTCTTATTGTTTCCTGAGTAATATCGCCTCCATAAGATTTATCAACACTCTCCAGTGATGCAGGGACACAATTATATTTCCCGGCTGTCAGGGTCCTTACTCCATCGGGAAGTATCAGGGTTGCCGTAGTATGGGCGGGAATTATAAACTCATAGTAAACGGTTCCATTTTTAATTTGCCAATTGCTTTCTATGCGGCCATGTCGGGTGTCATACCACCCTCTGGCGAAAGTCATTCGGCCGGTCGGATCTACTACCGGAGATATGTTGAAGTGTTTGAATCCGGGAGAATCCGGGTCTGGGGTGATGCCGGCACATCGTTGTATAAGCCAATCATAGACACATCCGAAAGCATAATGATTAAACGAATTCATACTGTTGTGCGTGCCGAAGCCGTTTTCCCGAGTCATGGAATTAAGCCGCTCCCATATAGAGGTGGCCCCTAATTCGACAGGGAAAAGCCACGACGGGTAAGAGCGTTGTAGCAAAACGGAATAGGCATCGGCGGCATATCCGTTGTCGGACAGTGCATATAATATCCATGGCGTACCTATAAATCCTGTCATAAGCGAGTATGGAGCATATAACTTTCCATCGTCGCCCATCGATTCGTTTGTGACTAATTCGTGCAACCGTTCAGCCATCAGCGGTTTGTTGGTTTTGTTGAAGATATCGAGGGCCAATGGCACTGCATAGCTCGTATGCGCGGTAATGTTTGCGCCGGTGGGCTGTCCGCCGAGAGGCCCGGCCCAGCTGGTCGCTTGTTCGCCGAAACCTTGACCGACAATCAGGGCCTTTGCCGGGTCAACATAGGTGTCGTTGATAAATTGGATGCGCTTTTCACGTTCCGTCGCATACCAGGCAGCATCTTCTGGTTCGTCGAGAACGTTCGCAATACGCTCCATCAGATTCAATTCATAAATCAAATAACTATCGAATAACAGCGGTTCTTCGTTTTGTCTGCATTGCGGACCGAGCCAGTCTCCAAGATCCACCCATGTGCCGGTTCCTTGGAAATGTCCGTCATCACGGTTGATATAATCCGCAGTGACCATGGCAATGTATTCTTTCATTGCGGTATAATTATCACGTAAACAGATGGTGTCTCCATATTGCAAATAGAGTTGCCAAGGCAAAATAATTCCGGCACTTTGCCACAACGGTCCTCCGAACCCGCCGCCGAATGGGGCGATAGGGGAGTAGGCACCATTGCTTTCGCGGGTATCGCGCAAGGCCCTTGTATGTCTGCCGAGGAAAGCTTGCGCATCGAAAAGGTAGGACATGGCAGTGGCGAAAACAGAGATGTCGCCGCTCCATCCCATGCGTTCATTACGCTGGGGGCAATCTGTTGGAATCGAGAAAGCATTACTGAGAGTGCTGTGACGGATATTGTCGACGAGTTTGTTGACCAATGTGTCGGAACATTCAAATCCCGATGTGAAATGTTGCACCGAACTCAGAACCAGACTCGATACATCAGAGAGGGGCAACGGTCGTTCGATTCCGGTTAATTCCATGTAGCGATAACCGTGGTAGGTAGTACGCGGTGTATAGGTCTCTGCCGAATCCCCGGAGGCTATATATATATCCTGAACCATTGCCGCCCGTAGATTTTCCATCATGGGATGGCCCCATCGCCCTTTATATGCGTGATGTTCGGGATAAAGAACCTCGGCGTATCTGATGGTCACGGCCTGGCCTTTCTCCAAATTGCGGAATGTAATAGACGGAACTCCTGCATGATTATACCCCATATCATATATATATTGCTTTGTGCCGATTTCGCGGACACTTCGTGCTTCGATGGTGTCGAAAACCTGCACGCCGGCATCGTTGTCGTGCAACAATGTAAGGAGGCTGTAATCATTTGCCAATGGCCATCCCTCGTTGGCCTCGTCTGTGATTACTCCGGCCAGGGGTACAATTTGCGCCTTTCGCCATTTCCCGCCATCGAATAACGATCTGGAAGCATCATAAATCTCCCCTTGAAAAAGGCTTCCATAACGGATAGGCCCGTCTGTGCTGTATTCCCAGTCGTGAGGACTGCCGATTATTTCGTCTTTTGTTCCATCTTCATATTCTATGGCGAGCCGGCAGAGCAAAGACTGTCGGTCTCCGAACCAGTTCCAGTTGCCAGGTTCATAGGAGAGGGCCCCGCTCCACCATCCTTCGCCAAGAGATGCACCAAGCATGTTATCCCCTTTTCTCAGGAGATCGGTGATGTCGTATGTCTGATAGTAGTGGGATTTATTATACTGGCTCGCACCCGGATTCAGGAACTTCTCCGAGATAATAAGTGACTTATTCAGATACAGATCATATATGCCGCGTGCGGTGGCCTGTATCGAAGCTCTTTTGATCTTTTTGCTTTTGACATGGAAGCGACATCGCAGTGCGGTGGTCCCCACTCCTGGCAACCGTGTGATTTTAAAACCTTTTATTTCGCCGAATTTACATTTCGCTAAAACGTTGTGAGGCGAACGGAAATTTCTCACTTCGAAATCTTTCAGGGTAACGGTTCCGCCTTTAACGTCATATCCTACGTCTCCTACAACAGGAAAGGCCGTGTAATCGCCACCTCCGGCTGTGGGACTGACATTCAGTTTCCCGATCTCTGCTCTGTCGAGAAAAATAGCGGTAATTCCGGCGTTGCTGTTCACTACAATATTATGGGGAACCGTCATGTCTATATTTTGCGGGAGTATGAAGGACTGAAGTAACTTCCCCTTTCCGTCTTTAGGGGAATAACCCTTGCGAATTACATGCAGACTGTCATGTCTGAACTGCAATTCTATATAAGAACTATCGGCCCCATTGCAGATCCCGTATATATTTTTTCGGGAGTCGGTAAGGCGAAGGTCGTTTGCGCCATATATGATGCCGGCGCTTTTGCATTCTTGTGACAATTGAAGACTGAACGAAAGCTGAAATACCGGTAGATATTGGCTATGGAAAGGTATGGCATCGGCATTTCCTCCAATCCATTGTGCTCCGTGCCAGTTTTCATAATCGGTAAATGTATTTGCAGCAACACTTAACGAATATAAAAAACAAAATGTTACTACCTTAAGGGTCTTTTTCATCGATATTTATTTTTTAGGGGGAATTTGAATGGTTTTCCCCTCGCAAAATCGGCTGTCGTTATCTTTTTAAGGCCGTTCCGGAAGGTAATAATTATCCATCGGAGATTCTGCCCTCTCTGTGGGGCAGAATCTTCCGTTATTTGGCTGTATGGTAATGGTATGATAAACTATGTGGTTGTTATTTTTTCAGCGAAACCTCCACCGGTCGGGTATTCTTCCACGTTTTACACCAGTCGAACCAAGATTCCGGTGTCCATTTTTTACCAAAGGTTTCTTTATCGGGAGCTGCAAAGGCCATTCGGTAAAGTAGGGCGTTCTCGTTGTTGGTCTTTACCCCGTAAAGCACCTGGGTGGGTTGTTCGATGGAGCGGAGCACGTATTCCTGCGGAACGGTGACGGCCAGTGCCGAGGTGGCTTGCTCCGGATAAAGGCGGCGGTTGCCGTCGGGCCAGTTGCGGCCCCAGGAGGCACAGAGGCCGGCGTCATCCTTGAAAGAATAATGCTCACCTTCAGGAGCTCCGTCTTTGAGCGGAGGCAGGGTGCCGACAATCATCACGCCGGTGACAAATTCCAGTCCCTTGGTATCGCCTTCGAACTGCTGGATGATTTCACATTCGCGGTTGCCGGCGTAAAGCGTATAGCGGCTTTTGAGATTTAGGGTATGACCTTTGTATTGCCAGCCCTGTACGTTCATATCCACTACCGTGCGGACGGGGCCTTTGGCTACGATATGGGCCTGGCGCCACTGGAACGGATCGATCATTACCATCGGGTTCTCCTGTGATTCGTCCCAGCCGCGTAGCGTTCCGATGGAAATGGTCTGGCCGACGAGAATCATATCATCCCCGAATTGTTTGTCCTTGCGGAGGTCATAAGGAACGCTGAGGGAAGCCGTGTCGTTATACCAGAGACCTTCGGCCAATTCCATCTGCGGAATGCGCTTGCCATAAAGGTCGGTGGACTGCTTTTTGTCGAAATAGACACGATAGGCCACGATGTCGGATTCAAATGCAGGACCGTGGTGGTGCATTTTGCTGTACATGTTGTCGACAAGTTCCGATACGGTGTCGGTCGGGATATGCTGTTTTACCTTGTGCTTTTTGTTTTTGTCGGCAAAAAACATCTGGGCATGCACCCGGGCCGGATAGCGGTCGGCATCGGCTTCTTCGGTACTGAATTTTACCGCGACGGTTTCCTTTCCTTTTTTCTTGAAATCGAGCACAAAGGCGAGTTCGTCCTTGATACCGTCACCGTTCAGGTCATCCATCTGGGAGGGGATTTCTTTCTTCCCGACTGTGACGGTCGCGCTTTTGTAGGGCGTGCCGGCAGGCAGGACGATGCAGACCGGAGCATCTTTGACGGCCGTTTTATTGGGGTTCTTGATGGTCAAAGTGACATTTTCGGAGGGTTCCGATAATTTCAATTGTGCTGCCGTGGCGACATGTTGCATCTCCGGCATCTGTGCCCACGCTGCCATGGCTGTACCGAATGCCATTGTGACAGCAAGATATCGAAAAATGTTTTTCATTGTGGGTTATGATGATATGAATGATTTATTATTGAATCGAGACAGCGGAAGCGTCGACCTGAATGTCTTTGGCGGCCCCGGCAATAGATTTTGAGGTGATGGCGATATCGGCCGTACGAGTGCCCGTGATTCTGGCACCTTCCTGAGTGGCACCGGTAAATTCAAAGCCAGTGGCATTGAGGTTCCTGACATTCGTAATATTGAGCGCGGGTCCCTGGGCAACAGAAACTCTGACGTTTTCCAGTTTTACGCCATCGCTTTCACACAACTCTACACCGATTTGTGACGAAATGTTGGCATTGGTTACATTGATATTGGTGATGGGCATTTCCGGCAGACCGTTGAAATACATGGCCCGGCGGGCATTCTTGCAGGTGATGTTACTGATATAAATGTCTTTGAAGCAAGGCGTCTCTTCTGTAACGGCCGGGATGATCTCTTCTTTGGGTGCGTCGCCGCCTTCAGCCAGCACTTCGGACGCGGACTTGCCGGAATAATAGAGGTCGAAGAGCAGGCATTCGGTCGGAATGTCGATCATGTTGATGTTGTCGATATGGATGTTCTCGACCACGCCTCCGCGGCCGCGGGTCGATTTGAAGCGAAGTCCGACGTCAGTTCCCAGGAACATGCAGTTTTTAACAGAGACGTTTTTCACGCCGCCCGACATTTCGGAGCCGACTACGAAGCCCCCATGGCCGTGATAAACGGCACAACCGTCGACCACAACGTTCTCGCACGGGATGCCGCGGCGACGGCCGTCCTCGTCTTTGCCCGATTTGACGCAGATGGCGTCGTCGCCGACATCGAATTTACTGTTGACGATGAGAGCGTTCTTACAGCATTCGAGGTCAAGACCGTCGCCGTTCTGAGAATACCAGGGGTTGACGACCATGACATTGTTGATGATGATATTTTCGCACAAGAAAGGGTGAAGATTCCATGCCGGGGAGTTTTGGAAGCAAACGCCCTCCAGAAGTACATTCTTGCAGTTGCGGAACGAGAGCAATACCGGGCGCAGATAATCGCGGACGGCCTCCCATTCCTGGTCGGTCGTGAGTCCGCGGACTACATTCATGTCGGCCATGTCATAGGCGCGGCGTACGGCCTCTGTTGGGAACCAGATGTCTCCTTTTTCGTTGAGGCATCCTCCGCGGGCAAGGAGCGCTTTCCATTGCGAGCCGGTCAGTTTCCCTTTTTTTACCCAGCGCCATGCGTTGCCGTTACCATCGATAGTGCCGTCGCCGGTAATGGCGATGTTGGTCTTGCCTTCTGCATTGAGTGGAGAGATACAGCGGCGCGTATCGAGACCTTCGAAGGTAGTTTCGATGATCGGATAATCATCGAAATTGTCGGAAAAGAGGATGACGGCGCCATCCGTGAGATGGAGGTCGACATTGTTTTCAAAGGTGATGGGCCCCGTATACCAGACTCCGCCAGGCACGACAAGATGGCCGCCTCCTTTTTCGGAGATACCTTTCATTGCCTTGGCGAAAGCTTCTGAATTATCGAAGATACCGTCACCCACACCGCCGAAGCTGGTGATGCTCTCGCTGTAAGTGTCGAAGATGGGCCGATGAACGGGTTCCATAGAAAATGGAAGTCCGGTCTGATAGCTTTGCAGGTCTCCCTGTCTGCTGCCGAAAGCGTTCGGTGAGGAGGGAGTGCAGGAATGAGCTGAAAACAGCAGAAGCATGAGCGTCATTCCCGCAGAAACGAAAGAGGTGAATTTCATAGATATAATGTATAAATGATTTTGTATCGGGTATTTTTGTTTTTACCCGACAAAGATAGGCAAATTTGCGGATTACAACAAATATTGTGTTTCTTTTATGCTTTCGCTGCCCGGGTTAAGGGACGGAGATGACGGTTGCGGTATTTTTATGATTCGGGGCAGACGGTTGTATTTTCCTTTTTCCCGACGGCAAATTCGCGCCGGTCACCGGTTCCGTGAATGGAGTCCGGTTTTCCGGCGTTTATTCTGTTTGTATGGCCTGCGTCGGCCGAATATGTGCGACCAGGGCCGATGGCGCCAGCAGGACAAGAAGCGTCAGGGCGACTGTGCCGAGGTTTAACAATAGCAGATGAAGCGGAGATAGGGCGATGGGCACCCATTCCAGATAATAGTTCTGCGGGTCGAGACGCAGCGGATGCCATTGTTGCTGGATGAAGCACAACAATAGGCCCGCCGCATTGCCCCAGAGGAGTCCTTTGCCTGTCAGGAAAAGCGCGATATACATAAACACGTGCCGGAGTCCCCGATTATCATAGCCTAAGGCTTTGAGGATACCGATCATGTTGGCCCGTTCCAGAATGATGATCAGCAGACCGCTGATCATGGTGAATGCGGCAACGGTGGCAATGAGAATCAGGATGACCCATACGTTTGTATCCAGCAGGGCAAGCCAGCTGAACAGCTGTGGGTTGATCTGTTCGACGGTGCGGAGATAATAGTTCTCGCCGGTGGCGTCCGCATAACTGGCAAGGGCATCGAAAGTATCGGAGTAGGCCCTTTCAAGAGAACTGAAGTCAGAGAGTTCTATCTCTAACCCGCTGGCCACGTCGGCCGGCCAGCCGCTGACGGACTGCAGCAGGTGCAGATCGGCGGCAACGAACAGCCGGTCGTACTCGTTGAAGTGACTTTCATAAATTCCTTCGATGCGCAGACGGCGTGAACGGACCGAGGTCGGCATATTGCCGTAGGAAAACGGATCGGAGGGCTCCATTTTGACAAAATAGGCAGCAACCTCGTCGCCGATGTCCAGATGTAGTTTGTCGGCAATTATCCGGGATATGACGATGCCGGCAGAGGGCATGCTTTCGTTTTCACCCCACGCCTCATAGGCGGGAACGGCTCCGGTTTTCAGATATTTGCGAAAGAATTCGCCGCCTTCTTTTTCCGTCAGGATACCTTTGAAGGTAACGGCCAGGAAATCTTCGTCGGTTTTCAGGATAGCAGGTTTGGTGGCAAAAGGATGCACGCTGCGGATGTCCGGTACCTGGCGCAGTATGTCCAGCAGAGTGTCCGGGAGGGCGACAGGTTCCGTCTCGAAGGTCCTGTTGGCTGTGAATGCCTGTAACTGCATGTGCGCCCCGAAGCCTATCGCCTTGTCGCGGATCTCCTGTTTGAAGCCAATGACGATAGCTACCGAAAGGATCATTACTGTCAGGCCGATGGCAATGCCCGCGATAGCGATGCGGACGGCGGGCGGAGAAACCCGTTGTCCTGCGTCACGGACGCGGCTGAAGTGTATCCTTTGGGCAATGAAATAGGCCAGAGACATGGGCGATGCAGTCTTTTCCTTTATGCTTTCTGAAATCAGGCGTCCCGGCAGAACCTCGTGTGTCGCCGGGACGGAAATGTTATTTCGGTAATTTGTTGTATTCTTCCAATGCTTTGGCCAGAACGATGAGGGCGTGACGCAGATCTTCCTTGTTCAGGACATACGCCAGACGTACCTCATTGCGTCCGATGCCGGGGGTGACATAAAAGCCCGATGCCGGAGCCATCATGACAGTGGCGCCTTCGTATTCGAAACTTTCCAGACACCATGCGCAGAACTTGTCGGCATCATCGACCGGCAGCCGTGCCACGGTGTAGAAGGCTCCCATAGGAATAGGGGAATAGCAGCCAGGGATGCGGTTAATGCCGTCGATCAGGAATTTGCGCCGCTCCACATATTCGTTATAGGTGTCCAGCATATATTCCGGATCGGCATCGATGGAGGCCTCAGCCACGATCTGGCCTATCAGCGGAGGGGATAGGCGGGCCTGACAGAATTTCATGATATTCTCTCTTACGGCCGCATTTTTGGTGACGATGGAGCCGACACGGATACCGGTCTCGCTGTATCGTTTGGAAACTGAGTCGATGAGGATGACGTTTTGCTCGATACCCTTTAAATGGCAGGCAGAGATATAGGGTGCGCCGGTGTAGCAAAATTCTCGATAGACTTCGTCGGAGAACAGATAGAGATCGTGCTTCTTGACGATGTCGCGGAGCTGGTTCATTTCCTTCTGGGTATAGAGATAACCGGTGGGGTTATTCGGATTGCAGATAAGGATGCCCTTGGTTTTGGGGGTGATCAATTCCTCGAACTTCTCTATCGGCGGCAGTGCGAACCCCTCATCTATATAGGTAGGGATTGATTTGATGACGGCTCCCGCTACGATGGCAAAGGCCATGTAATTGGCATAGGCCGGTTCGGGAACGATGATTTCGTCGCCCGGATCGAGGCATGACATGAACGCGAACAGCACCGCTTCCGATCCGCCGGTCGTGACGATGATGTCTTCGACATCGACGTTGATGTTGAACCGGTGATAATATTTCGCCAGTTTCTCCCTTAGAGAGAGAATGCCGTCGCTCGGGCTGTATTCAAGTATTTTGTGGTCGATATGTTTCAACACTTCCAGGCCGGCATTCATTGTCGGCAGGTCCGGTTGGCCGATGTTGAGATGGTAGACCTTTACGCCGCGCTTTTTGGCAGCATTGGCCAGCGGGACGAGTTTGCGTATAGGCGATTGCGGCATCTGGGTGCCGCGTTCCGATATAGTAGGCATGCTATAAATGTGATTCTTGGCCGGTTTCGGTTCCGATAAGGCCCGAAGACTTGCGGTTGATTTCGTTGAGCGTACAAAGATAGTAAAAGCCTCAGGCAAAAACAAATTTATTGCCGATTTGACCTCTTAAAACAGAATTTGCCTGCGGAAATATGGCTTAAATGAGATGAAAGACGGTGAAAATTCCGCATTTTTATCTGATCTTATGGCGTCGGAGTGCCTGATGGTAGCGGGCAGCGTTCCGGTTATGTTCACCCAGTGTGCGGGCGAAATTGTGGTGGCCAGAGAAATCCTCTTTGGCGCACATGTAGAGAAACGGATGCGGACTGCTGTCGAGAAAGGCGTCGATCGTAGCTTTTTCGGCGATTCTGATAGGCCCGGGAGGAAGACCGGCGTGCCGGTAGGTATTGTAGGGGGAGTCGGTGCTGAGGTGCCGTTCCAGAATGCGGCGTAACGTGAAGTCGCCGAGGGCATATTTGACTGTCGGATCGGCTTGCAGGAGCATACCCCGCTGCAGGCGGTTCCAGTAAAGGCGGGCCACGATGCCCCGCTCTTGCCGGTCGCGTGTTTCTTCTTCTGCGATGGAGGCGATGATGGAAACTTCGGTCGGTGAAACACCTAAAGCCTGCGCTTTGGCCCTCCGTTCTGGGGTCCAGAAATTATTATATTCGCGATACATGCGTGACAATAATTCCCGGGGGGTGATGGTCCAGTAGACTTCGTATGTATCCGGCAGGAAAAGGCTGCCGATATTTTCGGGGGTAGTTCCGTAGCTGCGGCAAATGAGGCTGTCGTTCAGCATATCGATGATTTGCGTGGAGTCGGCCATCAGACATCGGGCTATCCGTCCTGCCAGATCTTCCTTGAACCTGATATTGTTGAAGGTCAGTCGGACGGGCGTCTCCTGCCGGCGGCTGAGGTCGCGGGCTATCTGTCGGGCTGTCATGCCCGGGGTCAGTCGGTAGGCGCCCCGCAGGTTTCCCGATTTTTCGGCTGTCTCAAGGTCGTAAAGACGTCCTGCCGTTTCAAACCAGCAAAGCGCCTCCTCGTTTTCAAGTGCCGGCCGGATCTGCGCGGTCAGTTTATCGTGGCTGTCGTAGGGGCGGATATAAATCCAGTGCTCTTTGATGACGATGGGTCGGCGTGTCAGATGATAGAAACCGTACACTCCGATGCCGGAAAGCGTCAGCAGTAGAATGGCTGCAGAGCATACCGTCAGTGTGATCTTTTTCTTTTTTGTCATGGATGATAAAATTAAGAATAGAGAGCTCCTCTTTTCCAAAAGCGGGACAAAGATAGCCTAAAAGAGACGATCCCTCACTTTTTTTGAAGAAAAAGTAGGAAATATTTTGGATTGTTGAAAAATGATATTACCTTTGCCACCGCAAATCCGGAAGGAAATGCAATGGAGAGATGGGTGAGTGGCTGAAACCACCGGTTTGCTAAACCGACGAACCTGATTAGGGTTCCACGAGTTCGAATCTCGTTCTCTCCGCGGAGACTTCAAAGGAGATGATCAATACAAAAAATCGGGAGAGATGGCATATCTTTCCCGATTTTTTGTATCCATTTATGGATGATAACTCTTCAAATGTTGCAAAAGATCTCATATTTTTTAATAAAACAGGCATAATGTAAAGAAAATTGGTCTAAATATCTTATTTTTTAAATTTTAATCATGTTTTTGTTGGAATATTGATATAAAAAAGTAATCTTTGCCATGGTAGTAACACAATATCGTTAATCCTTAAAGTCTACAGCCTATGAAAACAACTGCTTATTTCCCGTTTGATGAGTTTATGCCCACACCGGAATTTCCGGATTTTGAAATGGATGCCATTCGTGTATCCTCTGTGACTCAGCCTTATTTCCCGGAAGGTTCTCCGATGGAAGATGTTTCTGCCGAGTAGTTCTTGTCAGGATTGCCAGGCCTTTATGGCCCCTTCTTATATAAAAAATACCCGCTTCCCCAACCTGAGGGGAGCGGGCATTTTTTTATGCTTTCATACCGCTTTGTATGTATTCGTGTTTCCGTTTCGGATTCATCGGAAACCATCCTTTAAGTACCCGTTTCCGTTGTTCGAAGATTTCCAGAATGCTCCAGAATGACGAGCATCCCGTCACGCCGAGTATGGCAGAGATAAGCGTACTGGCCGTCAGCAGCGAACCGACGAGGAAAACGCAACCGGCGGCGGCAAATGCCCACCAGCAACGGGTGCCGAAATAATATTCCGCCTTGATGACAATGGGGTGGAACAGACCGATTATGAGGAATGTCGTTACGGCAATAATGAGGCCGAGCAGATTATGGGTTGAGATGAAATCCATGAGTATTCTGTAATCTGATATGGTGCAGTTTTACAATAATCGTTCTTTTTCGTACTCGGTCAATACCGTTTTAAGACGTTCCATGTCCTTGGCGTGGATGATGGCCTGCGAAATGCCCATATATTGGAACGCGTACATGTAATTGATGGAGACTTCGCGGTCTGCCAGCCGTTTGAGCACTTTGGACATGGAGCCTGTTTCGTTGGGGCAATTGAGCGAATAGACTTCGTTCAGCATGGTCTTGAACCCGGCCCGGACAAGAGTGTCGTTGGCCCGCTTGAGGTTGTCCACAATGAGCCGCAGGATGCCGAAGTCGGTGCCGTCGGCGATGCTGTAGGAAAGGATATTCACTCCGCTGTCGGCCAAGGTCTGAAAGACTTGCCAGACACGGCCGGCCTTGTCTTCTATAAGTACGGAAAGTTGCTTGATGATCATAATCAGATGATTTGTGATTGTTGCGGCACAAAGGTAACAATCATTTTTAAGATGAGCGGTGTCCGCCGTCGGAATTTTTCCGGCTCTGTCGATATCGGAGCTGTCTGCCGGAGGAGAGAAACCGCCTCCGAGAGTATGGATGCCGCTTGCCTCCGAAAGTTTTCGACCTCACAGTGTATGCCTGCCCGTTGCGGCCTATTTTCCGTTCAGTCTACGCTTGATGGTAGCCGGATTTCCGGCTACGAGAGAGTCATCCGGTATGTCTTTGGTCACCACGCTGCCGGCGGCAACGATGCAACGGTTGCCGATGGTCACTCCGGGACAGAC
>CAZMOE010000049.1:9490-16420 GCA_964567855.1 uncultured Prevotellaceae bacterium | reverse complement strand
TTGTAAATCCATCCGCTACCATATCCTCTACTGCTTTCGTCTGCCAAACCATTTGTCCGACCACGCAACGATCACAGGTGCAAAAGTCCCTGCAATGGCAGCACCTATACCCAACATCGCCGCATCCGTAAAAGGGAAATGCCCGAATAACATAAATACCCCCGTGCAAACCGATGCGACAATGATAAAGGCAACAATAAATGAAATAATCTTTTTCATTACAAATTATTTTATCAAGCGCAAATATATACATAAAACCGTAATAACGGTTTATCATGTGCCCCAAAGTTCTTTTTACCAATCAATCTGCATACAGTTCATCGGCCACGCCCCCCGCCTGGTTTCCATATCTGCCATTCACTTTTTCATGCTTCGTTTAAACAATAATCGGAGACACGACACGTATTATATCCGGACAGTATGGCAAGACAGATATCCGACATTCTGCGCCAGCTTCGCCAAACCTCCGGATGAAGCTCTTTATCCGGTACAGCACAACGCCCCACCCCATGAAGCGACCATATGCGCCATTCATGGCTTAGCATTCCGGCAGCAACACTTTGAAAACACATTAAAAACATCTCCTTTATCCGCAAAAATGAAAAAATTAGACTACCGATATTGCCCTGCCACCCCGATTCTGGAATGGCTTTCCAACAAGTGGATTCCAGTCATTTTGCTGAAACTGCATGCATGCGATACAATGCGTTACAATGAAATTTACAGGCAAATACCCTCCGTATCGGAAAAAATGGTGGCAAAGGCACTTGCCCGATGTGTAGCCGACGGTCTCGTCTGCCGCACGCTTTATCCGGAAGTTCCGCCCAAAGTGGAATACACGCTTTCGCCACTCGGGAAAACACTCATTCCACACCTGCAGGCCCTGGCAGAATGGGGAGACCAGCACGTGGAGGAGATTCTGCGACATCGCGCAGAGACGCCGACCCCCTGAACAATTCATCCCCTGTTCCATCGACCTCCAAAGAGCGACGAAACAGGGAATGAATAACAACATTTATCTATATCAAACGATTATTTCAATAATAGACACATTCCTGCTGTCGTGTCAACATGCCGACCAGTCCCCGCAGCAACATCTGCACCTGCGGAACCAGCGAGGCAACGGCCCGCGAAATATGGAAATCGTTGAGCACCGGCTCTTTGACCGAAACGACAACCAAGTAGACTTCTGGTCCTTGCGGAGCTTGCACCAAGGTATCGACCAGCCGGCGCAATCCCGGAGAGACGAGGCCGCACGACAGGACCCGGTCGGCACTGCGGGCTCGGGCGACATGCACCGACCCCGGTTTTGACTTTCCATCGGCCACAGCGACCACGATGACCAGATGTTCATAACTTAACCACTCTTGTTGCAACTGGCACTGATCGCTTAAACGCTGTATGACGTCGACATCGCCCGGCCACTCTACGGAAGAGAGCATCTGACGTACCGTCTGGAGGCCGGTCGTTGCGTCATGCAATACAATATCGCCAATTCCCAACACTAATACTTTGTTTTTCATATCCTTTTTCTTTATTACCACCAAATAAATATCCCTTACAACTGGAAAACACGCACTCTGAACCTATTGTTCATTTTTGTTGTTGAGCATTTTACTTCCTAAAAGTCACCCGATATATCAAGGAGAACGAAAAAAGCGGATTTTAGCCGGGATTCTCTACCATTCGAGGGGCTGAAAGAAGAGGTTTCAGAAAAAAAGCGTATCTTTACGCCCTCAAAAACAATGGACCGGCGCCCGGTGCCGGATCAGAAAGGCATTTGACACAGCTACCCATGTTCAAAATCAAACGCATATATACATTCATCCTGCAGACGTTCCTTCCGCTCTTCTGCATGACCTTCTTCATCTGTCTTTTTATCGTACTGATGCAGTTTCTGTGGCGTTATGTGGATGAATTTGTCGGAAAAGGATTGGGCATCGACGTCATGGGCGAACTCTTCTTCTATGCCGCGCTGACCCTGATTCCCATGGCGCTTCCGCTTGCCGTCCTCTTGGCATCGCTGATGACTTTCGGCAACCTCGGAGAAAGCCTCGAACTGACGGCCATGAAAGCCTCCGGCATCTCGTTGATCAAAATCATGCGGCCGCTCATTATCTTTATCGTATTCCTGGCCATCGGGGCATTTTATTTCCAGGATGAGGTACTGCCCCGTGCCAACACCAAAATGTATTCCATCCTATACGGTATCAAAAACAAGTCTCCGGAACTGGAAATTCCCGAAGGGGTATTTTATAAAGAAATACAGGATTACAATATCTACGTCGGCAGGAAGAATCATAAAACGGGACTGCTCTATGATGTCATTATCTATATTTTCGACGGTTCCAACATCGAGAATGCGACCGTAACGGTAGCCGATTCCGCACGCATCCAGATGGGAAGCGACAAACGGCACCTGAAACTCACCCTGTGGTCCGGCGAACAGTTGGGGACCTTCAAAGAAAACAACCAGCGACGGGCCGCGGCCAACAATGACAAAAAATACCGCCGCGAATCATTTATTTGTAAAGAGGTCTACATCCCTTACGAGAACGACTTTGAGAAATCTGACGAATCCCTGTTCTCGAGCAGGCATGTCGGCAAAAATCTGCGCGAATTACGCATCGCGGTCGACTCTCTCGACCAGCGTATCGCAAACAGCAATCATGATTATGGCCGTCGCCTCCGCAATGAAACTTATTTTCAGGCCCTCGGCACTCAGGCCCGCAACGACTCCGCCTATTTTACGGCCGCCACAGCCCCCGAGGCCCGTTCGACAGCCGTCGACCTGGATTCCGTCTATGCCTCTCTGCGACCTGAACAGATGTCGCGCGTCATAGAAAGTGCCCGAAAAAAAACGGAAGCTGTCTTTCGGAGGTTCGACACCCGCAAAGAATACCAGGCTTACGAAAACAAGAACCGTTCACACCACGAAATTGAAATCCACAAGAAGTTCACACTCTCTATCGCCTGTCTGATTTTCTTTTTCATCGGTGCACCGCTCGGCGCCATTATCCGCAAAGGCGGACTGAGCGTCCCGATCATCGTGTCGGTAATATTCTTCATCATTTATTTCCTCATCGACAACTCAGGGCAGAAGCTCGCCGTCAACGGAGAGTGGGCACCGTGGGCCGGCGTCTGGCTCAGTTCTTATGTGCTCGCCCCCGTCGGAATTTTCCTCACCTGGCGAGCCATCAACGACTCCACCCTGTTCGACTGGGACGCCTACCTCATCTATTTCCGCCGGTTCTGGAACAAATTATGTATCTGGTACCGGAAATACATTGTCCGATACGGCAAAGGCAAGAGAAAAATGAACTCAGCCACCAGCCAATAGCGTGACGGCACCTAATCTAAATTATCTGTAAACAAACCCGACAGCAGACAAAGGGCCCTGGCAAGATTGCGGAAATATATAAAAGATTCAAATTTCCAACAGAAAATCGCCGTCGGTTTCCCTAAAACTCATATCTTTGCACCTTGTTGCAAGCATCGTGCCGCGAACAGGCACAAGGGAGTCTTCGGCGCTCCGCTTTTTCACGCAGCTATAATAACAGAACCCAATTATATATTAGAAAAGATGAAACAGTTATCAGCAAGATTGGAAACCTTGTCCCCGTCGGCCACCTTGGCCATGTCTCAAAAAAGCCAGGAACTCAAGGCACAAGGGTTTGATGTCATAAACCTCAGCGTAGGCGAACCGGATTTCAACACCCCGGATCACATCAAGGAGGCAGCCAAACAAGCGATCGATAATAACTTCTCATTCTATACCCCCGTGCCGGGCTATATGACCTTACGCCAGGCCATCAGCGATAAACTCAAAAAAGAAAACGGCCTCCACTTCGCACCCGCCCAGATCGTCGTCAGCGGAGGCGCCAAACAGGCCGTATGCAACACTATCCTCGCCATTGTAGACAAAGGCGACGAAGTAATTATCCCCACCCCGGCGTGGGTAAGCTATTTCGAGATGGTAAAACTGGCCGAAGGCATCAACGTGCCCGTCTATGCAGGCTATGAACAAGGCTTCAAAATCACCGGCGACCAGCTCGAAGCCGCTATCACCCCGGCCACAAAAGCCATTATCCTCTGCTCACCCTCTAACCCCACGGGCGCCGTCTACAGCCACGAGGAACTGGCCGATCTTGTACGCGTCCTGGTAAAACATCCCCAGATTATCGTCATTGCCGATGAAATCTATGAACACATCAACTATACCGGCAAGCATCACAGCATCGCCCAGTTCCCGGAAATGGCCGACCGCGTCGTTGTCGTCAACGGCGTCTCCAAAGCCTACGCCATGACCGGATGGCGCATCGGCTACTGCGCCGCTCCGCTATGGATCGCCAAGGCCTGCACCAAACTCCAGGGACAATATACCTCCAGCGTCTCCTCTATAGCCCAAAAAGCAGCCGAAGCTGCCTATACCGGCTCTCAGGATTGCGTCGCCATCATGCGCCAGGCCTTCGAAACGCGCCGCAACCTGATCGTATCGCTGGCCCGCGAGATCCCCGGCTTCAATGTCAGCGTACCCGACGGCGCATTCTACCTCTTCCCGGAAATCAGCGGTCTTCTCGGCAAACGCTATCAAGACCGCGTTATCAATAGCAGCGATGACCTTGCCATGTATTTCCTCGAAACCGGACTTGTCGCTACTGTAGCGGGAACAGCATTCGGAGCACCTGATTGTATCCGTTTCTCCTACGCCACCTCGGCCGACAAAATCGTGGAGGCCATGCGCCGGGTGAAAGACTGTGTCGCCAACCTTTTATAATATTCTCTTATGCCCCGTTGGACCAAAATCATCCTGATTATCCTATGGATTTTATTCGCAGCCGGACTCATCTCCGCCTGGTTCGTATTCCGTCAAATCGCCGACGGAAAGATCGGCTATATGCCGGCCATCGAAGAACTGGAAAATCCTAAAAACAAATTTGCCACCATTGTCTACACCTGCGACTCCGTTGAAATCGGCAGGTTCAGTCAGGAGAAAGAAAACCGCGTTTATATCAACTATAACCAGCTGTCGCCCTATCTCATCCAGGCGCTAATCGCTACCGAAGATAGTCGCTTCAGCGAACATTCCGGCATCGACATCAAAGCCATCTTCCGCGCGGCCTTCAAAACCGTTTTGATGGGACAAAAGAGTGCCGGCGGCGGCTCCACCATCACCCAGCAGCTGGCCAAGCAACTCTATTCCCCTCAAGCGGAAAATCTGATGGAGAGAGCGTTGCAGAAACCCATCGAATGGGTCATCGCGGTACAGTTAGAGCGGCTTTATACCAAAGAAGAAATCATCAACATGTACCTCAACAAGTTCGATTTCTGTTACAACGCCGTGGGAATCCGCTCTGCTGCCAGCATTTATTTTGACAAGATGCCACGCGACCTTAACATTGAAGAGGCTGCCATGCTGGTCGGCATGTGTCAGAACCCTGCCCTCTTCAATCCCATCCGCCGCCCGGAGAAAACGGCCGGCCGCCGTGCTATCGTCCTCGGCCAGATGCAGAAAGCCGGCTTCCTCACTCAGACCGAGGTCGACTCGCTGAAAAATCTCCCTCTCCTGCCGCAGACCCATGCCGACGGCCGTTACAAACTGGCCCACATAGCAGATCATAAGAAAGGGCTTGCCCCCTATCTGCGTGAATATCTCCGCAAGATCATGCGCGCCAAAGAACCGAAACGGAAAAATTACGCATCCTGGCAATCTCAGCAATATCGCGAAGACAGCATAGCCTGGATAGAAAATCCGCTTTACGGATGGTGTAACAAAAACACCAAACCGGACGGCAACCATTATAATCTGACTACCGACGGACTACGTATCTACACGACCATCGATTCCCGAATGCAGCGTTATGCGGAAGAGGCGGTCGAAGAACAGCTACGCGACGAACTGCAGCCCAAGTTCTTTGCCGAAAAGAAAGGACAGAAATACGCTCCATTCAGCAAAAAGCTGACCGAAGAAGAACGTGAGGCCTCCATGCGGCGCACGATGCGGCAAAGCGAGCGCTATGTAACGATGAAAACATCCGGTTACTCGACAGAAGAAATCGAAAAGGCATTCCATACTCCCGTGGCGATGAAACTCTTCAGTTGGGAAGGGGAAATCGATACAGTCATGACACCTTACGACTCCATCCGCTGGCAAAAATATTTCCTGCGGGCCGGATTCATGTGTATGGATACCTTAGGATATGTCAAAGCATACGTCGGGGGACCGAATTTCGAGGCTTTCCAATACGACATGGTGACCGCCGGCCGCCGGCAAGTGGGCTCCACCATCAAACCGCTGCTTTACACGCTGGCGATGGAAGAGGGCAGAACCCCATGCGACGAAGAAAGCAACACGCAGCCGGTCATCTTCGACGAGATGGGTCGCCCCTGGAAACCGCGAAACGCAGGCAACGACCGTGTAGGCGAAATGGTGACATTGCGATGGGGTCTGATGACCTCGAACAACTGGATTTCGGCCCGTGTGATGTCCAAACTCTCACCCGATGCCTTTGTACGCCTCCTGCACTCGTTCGGCTTACGCAATCAGCTGGATCCGGTAATGTCGCTGTGCCTGGGTGTCTGCGATGTATCGGTTGAGGAAATGGTGACTGCCTACTCCGCCTTCCCCGGCAAGGGGCAACGTGTCACACCGCTCTATGTCAAGAGCATTGCCGACAACAGCGGCCTGACGATCTCCACCTTCCAGCCCCGTCATAAAGAGGTTTTCAGTTACGATTCCTATCTCAAGATGCTGCCCATCCTACGCGACGTCATCGATCACGGCACCGGCGTACGTGTCCGCTACCGCTATAATATCAAAGCACCCATGGGGGGAAAAACCGGTACCACGAACGATAATTCCGACGGCTGGTTCATGGCATTCACCCCTTCGCTGATCAGCGGAACGTGGGTAGGCGGCGAAGAACGCTC
>CAZMOE010000049.1:6898-9390 GCA_964567855.1 uncultured Prevotellaceae bacterium | reverse complement strand
GTGCTTATTCTTTATATAATAAGTATCACCGCTTAAAAAACAATATATGTCAACATAATAAGGCAGATCATATTTCCTATATGGTCCGCCTTATTTAAGTTCATTTATTGATACTCTCTTTCTTATTTAACCAATATACCCTTCAAATATTTCAACTTTAAAGTAATCGTTATCCTCAATTTCAAAAGTTTTCAGTATTTTTGCATCAGAAATACCCTACTCGCCCCATACCAATGAAACAGCTGAAAATCATCATCTCCCTATTATATCTGTTACTGTTCCCTCACGTGCTTTTCTCCAAAATCGCACTTGACAGCCTCCACTTCCGGCAAATAAACGTTGCCGAAGGATTACCGAACAATATGATTCATCAAATCATCCAGGACTCAGACGGATATATATGGATCGCTACTTACTTCGGGCTGTACCGATATGACGGGAACAGCTACCAAGCTTACAAGTCTTCCGATGATACCCCGGGCCTGCTGCCCAGCAACAATATCCTTTGTCTTACAGAAGATCGCCGGCACCGCCTTTGGATCGGGACGGAGAACGGACTTTGTATCCTCGACAAGACTACCGGCCGCCTCTGCTCCCGAAACGTTACGAACATCAACAAGCAACGCCTCAACAACATATACATCACTTCCGACGGAGAAATTTATCTCGGCTACATCCGAGGACTCGTGTATTACGACCAGCCCAAAGACAGCTTGATATTGCTAAACCGTGAAAACTGCCGCGGAGAAATTCCCGTACAGGTCAATATTCAGGCCATCGCCCAAGACAAAAACGGAGACCTGCTCATCGGCACATGGAAAGACGGGCTGTACCGCTATTCCCCGAAATACCATCATTTCATCCATTACACTACCCTCCCCGGCGACCAAACCGTCCTTTCCATCCGGCAGGACAGTTACGGAAACACATGGTTAGGTAGCGGAGGCTCCGGGCTGCACAAAGTTTCTTTTTCAGCTGACCATAGCGACCTCTCCATAGAAACTTTTCCGCCGGACCCACACACTCCCGACTCCCTCCCCTCCGGCCATATCTATACCTTACTTGACGACCCGTCGACCCAAAGTCTGTGGATCGGCACCCGCGACGGTATCAGCATCATGGATTATAAAACGGAAGGGCACTTTTTCAACTATCACGACCATTTGCAGGCCGGCATCAGGCAACTACCGGTATATGAAGTGCACACCATATTCAAAGATAATAACGACCGAAAATGGATAGGATGCAAAGGTGCAGGAATCTTCCGTTCAGATGCACAAAGACCGCCATTCAATATGATTTACCCGCGCAATGCGCATCAAACCTATTCGGATTACATTTCTACCATTCTCGTAGACGAGGAAGGAGCCTGCTGGGCCGGTTTCAGCTACGGAGTAGATTATATGAAGGGGAAACAACGACGCACCATCCTGCGCTCAGACCGTCCGTACCACATCTCTTACAGCCGTTCCACCGGCGAAGTCCTCATAGCCACCCATGACCGCGGCTTCTACAGTGCCCATCAGGCCGAAATTTCCCATCATTACCGCAAAAGCAACTGCCGTTTCGTGCCGGACAACCTCGTATTCACCGTCTACGAAGACCGCCAGGGCAATTGGTGGACAGGTACATACAAAGGGCTGGGAGTACACTATAAAGACGGCCGGCAATATTGCCTTAACAAATTCCCCGGAGCAGATTCCTCATTCGCCAAAGAAATTTCCTGCATCGCAGAAGATGATGACCGTCACCTTTGGCTGATCGCCCAAAACAATGAGGTCATACGGGTTTCTGGAGACTTACAGCAGCCGGACAGCCTCCGTTGCAGTTCCTACACGCTTGCCGGCAACCGCCTCCCTGCCGGCACACCGCAATGCTTCCACACCGACGGGAACGGCAATCTGTGGCTCGGCATGGAGGGCAGCGGCCTGTGCCGTTACGACCGAGCTAAGGACCGGTTCATTTCCTGTCACAAAGTTTACGGTTTGCCTGGAGATATGGCAAACAGCATAGAAACGGATTCCTACGGCCGTCTTTGGTTAGGCACCGGTAACGGATTGGCCTGTCTTACCATCGGACGAGACGGCAACGGGCAAGCCAAAGTCTTCACAACCGCCGACGGCCTTGCCGACAATTTTTTCCACCGCGATGCCTCGTGTGTCCATGACGGCACGTTCTATTTTGGCAGCAGTCAAGGAATCGTCATCTTTCGCCCCGACGAAATAACCTCCAGAACCTCACACTTGGCGTTCCTCATTGCCGACTTTACCATCAACGGCCGGCGATGGAACGATACCCCGATTACGACGAAAGGGTCCGAACAACACAAACTCGCTCCTTTCACACAGAAACTCACCCTCACCGCTCCGGTCAACAGTCTTTCATTCCATTTCTCAGCTCCCTCCTATGACACTGAAGAAAACTGTCGTTTCGCCTATCGCCTCATCGGTCAAGACAGCACCTGGCAACTCACAGCTCTTAACCAACAGCAA
>CAZMOE010000049.1:0-6798 GCA_964567855.1 uncultured Prevotellaceae bacterium | reverse complement strand
CTCTATACAGATCCTGACGAAAAATTTCTTCAAGCAGCCACGGCATGTGTCAACCGGCATCTCTCGGACCCAGACTTCGACATTACCCGGTTTACCGAAGAATTGTCGATAAGCCGGTCATCACTTCACAATAAACTCGCCACCTTGACCGGTATGAACACGTCCGCCTTCATACGCAGTATCCGCCTCAAAGCGGCAAGAGGTTTCATCATAGAGAATCCGAGAATCCGCATTGCAGATCTGGCCTATCAGGTAGGTTTCAATGACCCCAAATATTTTTCTGCCTGCTTCAAGAAGGAGTTCGGCGTATTGCCATCGGAGCTAAGCACCCAACAGAAAACCGACGCCCGTTAAAATCTTGACGTCATGGCTATCGACAAGCTTCGAGCCGTTTCCCGCCAAAAATCCGGCTCTTCCTATTAAGTCGATAACGGTTCCAGAATTGCCGGAACCGGCAAGAACTTGATAAAAGGTGGTCGAAACATGTCCAAAAAGAGTCGAAACATTGTTTTTCGGACCTGAAATAAATATAATTCTCCCTCCGCCCTAATGCGCGATACTATCTTTGCCTCATCATCGATAACATTAAAAGATAGTATCATGCGACACTTTTTTCTTAAAAGCATTCTGAAAGTTTGCACACTCCTCTGCCCCGGTCTTTTCCTTTCGGCAGAGCTTCGTGCCGACAACAGCCCGACATCTGTCTCCAACGAGAAAGTCTGGTACGACGGCACGCATCCGGTCACCTATCACATGACCCGCTCTGCCGTTCCCGTCGTGCAAATTGCCCTCGGTATGTTGAACGAAGACCTCCGCCAGGTGACGGGAAAAGAAATCAGGAAAGAGGCTCCCGGCTCTGCCACGCTCCGAATCATCCAACTCGACAAAGAAAAGATTTCCACCCGCCAGTTGGAAACATGGAACGTCCCGGTCGACGAACTCCGCAACCGGAAAGAGGCGTTTTTCATCACGGTTACCGACGCAGGACAAATAGTGATCGTCGGTAGCGATGCACGGGGCACGGCATACGGCATCCTCGAAATCTCCCGCCTGGCAGGTGTCTCCCCCTGGGTCTGGTGGGGCGACGTGACACCCAAGCGCAAAGAAAAACTCGTGCTTTCCTCCGACTTCAAGACCCTGCAAAGCCCTTCAGTAGAGTATCGGGGCATTTTCCTGAACGATGAAGACTGGACCCTACAGCCATGGAGCTGGCAACGTTTCTCACCAAGCGACCGCCCCGGCCTGATTTCCGCCAAAACCTATAAGGAAATATTCAAACTCCTGCTCCGCCTCCGGGCCAATACTATTTGGCCGGGTATGCATGGCATCTCGACTCCATTTTATTTCGTACCCGGGGCCAAAGAGACCGCCGACAGCTGCGGTATCGTCATCGGCACCTCTCACTGCGAACCGCTGATGCGTAACAATGTAGGCGAATGGGATATCGCTCAAAGGGGAAATTATAACTATATAACCAACAGGCAGGCAGTACTGGATTATTGGGAAGAACGTCTCCGTGAAGTCCGCGGCTATGAAAACTTTTACACCGTAGGAATGCGAGGCATTCACGACGGCACCATGGAAGGCGTCAAAACCCTACAGGAGAAAACCGGCGCATTACAACAAGTACTTTATGACCAGCGCGAGCTGCTTGCCAAACATATAGACAGCCACGTCGAACAGATTCCACAAGTATTCGTACCATATAAAGAGGTATTACAGATCATGGAAAACGGCCTCGATGTGCCGGAAGACATCACCCTTATGTGGTGCGACGACAATTACGGCTATATGACCCGGCTCAGCGACAGCCTGCAACAGCAACGCTCCGGCGGCGCCGGGGTATATTACCATCTCAGCTACTGGGGGCGTCCACACGACTACATGTGGCTCTGTACTACCCAACCGGGGCTTATCTACAACGAGATGAAACAGGCCTATGACCATCAGGCGCGGAAACTTTGGATCGTCAATGTCCATGATATGAAACCGGCAGCCTACGATCTCGAACTCTTTTTAGATCTGGCATGGAATATCGACGCCGTAAGTTCCTCCTCTATTTACCGACATCTGGAAACGTGGCTCTGCCGCGACTTCGGAGAAACTGCCGGTCATCAGTTGTTGCCCGTCATGCAAGAATTCTACCGATTATCTGCCATCCGTAAGCCGGAATTCATGGGATGGTCACAAGTCGAGCTGGACAAGAAAAAATATCCCAAAGGATGGTCGCCGGTTGCCGACACCGAACTCAGTTTTACAGAATTCGGTAATGAAGCAGCCCGTTACCTTGGCGCATATAAAAGTCTGATGCATGCCCTCGACAGAATCCGTCCCCTCGTTCCCGCCGACAGGCAGGATGCATATTTCGCACAGATCGAATATCCGGTCAAAGGTGCGGTAGCTATGGCCGAAAAAATGCTGGAAGCCCAAAAAGCCAGGACAATAGCAGCCGGAAATTATAATGAGGCCCGTTGGACACGGCAAAAAGCACTTTACCGGGCCTGTGCGAAAAGCCAGACCGCCTATCAAGAAATCCGACGGCTCACCGCCTATTACAACGACAGCCTCGCTAACGGCAAATGGCGTGGTTCGATGTGCGACCATCCCCGCGACCTCTATGTCTTTCATGCGCCTTCGCTTCCGGTGGCTCTCTCCGAGGCCGAAATCCGAGAATGCCTTCCCGAAACGAAACCGTCCATGAATCTGCCAGATACAATTCCCACCGAAGATTGTATCGCGGGCAATGCCTGTAACTATGATTCCGCCTCACTGGGCACAGAAACGGTACAGGCACTCGGTCACAGCATGAATGCCGTATCTCTGCCGCAAGGCGGCTCAGTGATCTATTCGTTCAACTGCTCAAAAACGGGCGAGGCAGTACTCCGGACGGCAGTCATCCCGACACAGCCCAATGACAGAGGCGATATACGATTCAGCGTGCGCATCGATAGCGAAGAGCCGCAAATCGTATCGTTTAAAGAACCGTTCAGAAGCGAACGCTGGAAGCAAAACGTATTGCGCGGCCAAGCCGTGTGCGAAACCCGACATCATTTAACATCAGGCACACACACATTGACCATCACTGCCCTCGATCCGCATGTTGTCATCGACCAATGGATGATAGATTTCCAACCTGCCCGCAAATTCTATATGTTCCCGCTCGAAGCATCATATTAAATAATACTTCTTATCCGTTATGAAAAAATTCATTTTGTATTTTCTCCTCTGCATGGAGACTTTCCTGTCTCCACAACACGCCCCGGCCCAAAACACAGAAACCCTTTACCTCTCAGGTGCAGGCCGTGACGCCCAAGATACCCGTACTTGGGAATTCAAATGTTCCGCCGGAATGAACAGCGGCCATTGGCACAAAATCGAAGTTCCTTCCTGCTGGGAACTCCAAGGTTTCGGATCTTACACTTACGGCCGATTCTACCTCGACAAAACAGCAAGGCCAAGTGACGAAAGCGGTCTTTATCGTCACACATTCCAAGTACCCGCCCACTGGAAAGATAAACGTGTCAGCATTGTCTTTGAAGGGGTCATGACCGACGCAGAGGTCTCCATCAACGGCAAACATATCGGACAACGCCACCAGGGAGGATTCTACCGCTTCAGCTACGACGTCACCGATGCGCTCCGCTACGGCAAAAAGAACCTTCTGGAGGTACTCGTTCACAAGGAATCTGCCAATACGTCTGTCAATGCGGCAGAACGCCGCGCCGACTGGTGGCTTTTCGGCGGCATTTATCGCCCGGTTTATCTGGAAGCCGTCCCGGTAAGCCATATCGAACATGCCGCGGTCGATGCCCGTGCCGACGGCACACTGATCGCCGACCTGCATTTGCAGAATATTCCCACCGGCGGATTCATTGCCGCGTCCATCACTCCCGCAGGTGCATCTCAAACGATATCTTCAATTCCGCAAATCACAGCTTTGACCGGCACGGAAGTACAACGCATCACCACCCATTGGCCTGGCATCTCGACCTGGGATTGCGAGCATCCCCGTCTTTACACTTTGCGCTTAGAGTTGCTAAATGCCGAAAAACAGGTGCTCCACACCCGTGAAGAGCGTATCGGATTCCGTACCATCGAATTCAGACCGAAAGACGGCATCTATATGAACGGAGTAAAATTACTCGTGAAGGGTACGAACCGACATTGTTTTCATCCCGAAAGCGGAAGAACCACCCATCGCGGGCTCAGCCTCGAAGACGCCTTGCTGATCAAGGAAATGAACATGAATGCCGTACGTTCACACTATCCGCCGGACACCCATTTTCTTGAGATCTGCGACAGCCTCGGCCTGCTTTATCTGAATGAGTTGGCAGGATGGCATGACGCGTATGACGATACAACCGGAATGAGACTTCTTGAAGAGATGGTGAAGCGGGATGTCAACCATCCGAGCATCTTCATCTGGAGCAATGGTAACGAAGGGGGATGGAACAAGCAGCTCGATAGCCGTTTCACCGATTTCGACCCTCAACACCGTCATGTTGTTCATCCGTGGTCCGACTTCAACGGTATCGACACACACCATTATCCGGCATACCAAACGGGACCATACCGCTTGGCCAACGGACAGAACGTTTTCATGCCGACAGAATTCCTCCATGGTCTTTATGACCGTGGCCTTGGGGCCGGACTCAGTGACTATTGGACGCAATGGATCTCCAACCCGCTTTTTGCAGGCGGTTTCCTTTGGAGTTATGTCGACGAGGCCGTGAGACGCACTGACCTCGGAAACATCCTCGACAGCGACGGCCCCAATGGTCCCGACGGCATCGTAGGACCCTATCGGGAAAAAGAGGGCAGTTTCTGGACCGTACGTGAAGTATGGTCGCCGATCCGCATCGAACCATTGCGCATCACACGGTCATTCTCCGGCCGCTTCAAGATAAGCAACGCATATCTCTACACAACACTTAAAGAATGCCGCATGACCTATCGGTTACTGACGATAACTTCTCCGCTGCTGACGCCGAAACGACACATCCTACAAGACGGCGAAGTCACCTTGCCCGACCTGCAACCCGGTGAGACAGGAACCGCACACTTCACACTTCCGGAAGCATTTTTCGATGCCGACATCCTTGAATTGACCGCCTACAGTAATGACGGGAAAGCAGTATGCACCCGCACATTCCCCATTAAGCCCACCGAAGAATATTTCACCGGTCAACGCCGGCAAGCAGCCGGCGACCATCAGGGAAAAGAGATCTCCTGCCCCGAGGCCATAGTTACCGACAGCTCCGTTTGTCTGCGCCACAACGATCTGACCGTTACTTTCCAATCGGCAGACGGCATGATTACCGAAATACGCCGCGGCAACCGGCTGATACCGCTTTCCGGAGGGCCGTTGCCGGTAGGCATGAAGGCCCGGTTCCTGCGCGGCGAAACCAGAACAGGCAATCACGAAGCACGTTACGTAGTCTATTATCAGGGAGCTGTGGACAGCATCGTCTGGTGCATGAATTCCGACGGCTTGTTGAGCATGGATGCTGAGATTCTCAACCGCCCGAACGGCGGAGGAATGAAAGAGCCGTTTTTCGATAAAAAAATCGACCATCTGGGCTTTACGTTTTCCTATCCGGAAGATGACGTTAAAGGGGTGCAATGGATGGGACGAGGGCCATACCGTGTCTGGAAAAATCGAATACAAGGCACGAACTACGACCTACACCAAAAGGACTATAATAACACAATCACCGGAGAAAGTTTCGATAACCTCATCTATCCGGAGTTCAAAGGCTATCATGCCGGCCTTTACTGGGCAACGGTTCAGTCCAACCACACCCCGGCATGGACCGTCTACACCGAAACGGACGGACTCTATTTCCGGTTATTCACTCCCGAAGAGCCGAAAATGCGCCGAAACGGGGAAAACACCATGCAACGCTTCCCGGCCGGCGATCTCTCTTTCCTATTAGAGATTCCGGCCATGCGCTCCATGAAGACCATCTCCGAATTGGGTCCCGGCAGCCAACCATCGGCCATCCGCATCAAAAGCGGCGATGATGGATTTAAGATAAAACTGCGGTTCCAACTATAACTGCAACATCCCCCTTTCTATAGAAACTATTACGGGCGGGATCCAAAACGATTTCCCGCCCGTGAAAGTTTTTACCCGTTTCACCGACACGCTCTTCTTCGAATAAAAACACTACTTTCTTCCAATTTGAAGAACAAAACATTCAGATATTTGCCCTCCCGACAATCATCGGTTATGAAAAATCTGTATCTTTGGCACAAATTTCATGCATCAAAGTCCTTCTTGAAGAATTTTGGTCTATAAACAGAATTTGAGAATGAAAACAGAATTTGAGAAAATGCGTAGCGAGGAACTGGCCTATTTCTCTGACCCGGAAATACAGCGCAGCCTCATTCATGCCAAAGCCGTCTGCGCCCGGCTGCAGACCATGAGTATCTATGACGATGATTACCGGCCTGTCATCGAGGACCTGATCCCGGGCATTCCCGCCTCGGTCACCGTCTGTCCGCCCTTCAGATGTGATCACGGCTCCGGCATACAACTTGGCGAAGGTGTATTCATCAACTATAACTGCGTTTTTCTTGACGGAGGATACATCCGCATCGGCAAACATACCCTCATCGGCCCGAATTGCCAATTATACACGCCTCAGCATCCCATCGATTATATAGAACGCCGCGAAGAGAAAGAATATGCCCATCCCATCACCATCGGAGAAGACTGCTGGCTGGGAGGTGGCGTCATCGTCTGTCCCGGAGTGACCATCGGCAACCGTTGCATCGTTGCCGCCGGCAGCGTGG
>CAZMOE010000048.1:0-17003 GCA_964567855.1 uncultured Prevotellaceae bacterium | reverse complement strand
TAATCTTCATTTTTTGTCTCAAATTCCTTCCGATGTTCTGCAATCTTCTTGATGTTGCTTTGTACCTATTCGGTCATCAGCCAGAACCGACAAAACAAAATACTCCGGCAAAGAGACAAACCTACATCCGTAGCCCTCAAAGCGCATTAGGGTCCTGGAATATGAAAAGAGACTATGACGTAATATTTCATACGTCATAGTCTCCATGATTATAAATATGTATGGACTCTAAAAGCGATTTTTTACTTTTTATGAGCTTCCACCCACTTGCGGGCATTGACGAAAGCCTCGATCCAAGGAGTTACCTCATCGCCGCGATGGTCGGCCGGATAGTAGGCACACTGCCACGGGAAAATGGCACGTTCCAAGTGCGGCATCATGCAAAGATGACGACCGTCGGCGGAGCAAATACCTGCCACGCCCTCCGGTGAACCGTTGGGATTGGCGGGGTAAGCCTGATAGCCGTATTTGGCAATGACATTATAGTTCTCCACACCCTTGGGAAGATAGAATTTACCCTCGCCGTGAGCGACCCAGATACCCAAACGGGCACCGCCGAGACTTCCGAACATGACGGAATTGTTCTTAGGAATGCGCACATTAACGAAATTAGATTCAAACTTGTGACTATCGTTATGCAGCATGCGGGGCTTCTCGTCATCATCCGGAGTCAGCAGCCCCAGTTCGATCATCAACTGACAACCGTTGCAGATACCCAAAGAAAGCGTGTCGGGACGGGCATAAAAGTCAGTAAGTGCCTTGCGCGCTTTTTCGTTATAAAGGAATCCGGCAGCCCAGCCCTTGGCGGAACCAAGGACGTCGCTGTTAGAGAAGCCGCCGCAGAATACGATCATATTGACATCTGTCAGATCCTCACGTCCGTTGATGAGATCGGTAATGTGGACATCCTTCACATCGAATCCGGCCAGATAAAGCGAATAGGCCATTTCACGATCGCCATTGATACCCTTTTCACGGATAATGGCGGCCTTGACACCGGTCTTGGCACGACGATCGGCAGAAATTCCATATCGGCTCATTTTGCCGGTAAAGCCTTTGGGCATGAGATAATAAAGGGGTTGCTTCTTGTAATTGTCAAAGCGCTCGCGGGCACACTTCTCTCCACTCTGCTTGCGGTCGAGGAGATAAGAAGATTCATACCAGACATCCCGCAAGGCATCGATATCGAAATCCTCCACATAATCACCCTTACGGATGCTCACGACACGTTCATCGGCCGGATAACCGATCTTCATATAGGCCACGCCGGCGGCATTGAGAAGTTTCTCAAATGCGACTTTGTCTTTCACCTGCAAAATGACACCCGGATTCTCGGCAAAGAGGATCTTCGTAAGATCTTCTTCCGGCAACTCCGTGAGGTTGATACGCAAACCGCCCTCCGTATTGGCAAAGCACATTTCCAAAAGTGTGGTCAACATACCTCCGGCCGAAATATCATGACCGGCCAACACCAGATTTTCATTGATTGCCTTCTGCACAGCGGCAAAAGCATCGGCAAAATATTCGCTATTGGCCACTGTAGGCACCTCATCGCCCACACGCTTCAATGTCTGTGCCAAGGCGGAACCGCCGAACTTCAAGGTATCGAACGAGAAGTCAATATAATACAAAGAGGTCGAACGGTCCAGAACCACAACCGGACTGACAACCTTGCGGATATCGGTTACCTCGGCACCGCCGCTGATAATCACACAACCGGGACTGATCACCTTGCCGTCGGCATACTGCTGCGTCATGGAAAGAGAGTCCTTGCCTGTCGGGATATTGATACCCAACTCTATAGCAAAGTCAGAACAAGCCTGCACGGCCTCATACAGACGGGCATCCTCGCCCTCATTGCGGCAGGGCCACATCCAGTTGGCAGAAAGAGAAACACCTTCCAGACCGCCTTCGATCGGCGCGAACACGATATTGGTCAACGCCTCGGCCACAGCCATGACGGAACCCGCCGCAGCATCTGCCAGCGCTACCTGAGGCGCATGACCGATAGAAGAGGCGATACCCCGGCGACCGCGATAATCCAACGCAACCACGCCGCAGTCGCTGAGCGGCAACTGAATGACACCCTGACACTGCTGACGGGCGATCTTGCCGGTCACAGAACGGTCGACCTTGTTGGTCAGCCAGTCTTTGCAGGCTACGGATTCCAGACGAAGTACATTCTGAATATATTCCTGCAACTTGCCGGATTCAGTCACCACCGGAGCATAATGGCGCTCTACGGTTTTGTCATTCATATAGGTTTTCGGAGCATGTCCGAACATATCTTTCAGCTCCAGATCGATCGGTTTCACGCCGTCTTTCTGCTCGAAGGTGAAACGCATATCACCCGTAGCCTCACCGATCACGTAAAAAGGAGAACGTTCACGCTCGGCAATGGTCCGCACACGGTCGATAGCCTCATCCTTGATCAGGAAACCCATTCGCTCCTGACTTTCGTTGCCGGCAATTTCCTTGGCCGACAATGTCGGGTCGCCGATAGGCAATTTATCCATGTGTATGGTACCGCCCGTAGCATCGATCAGCTCGGACAAGCAGTTGATATGACCGCCGGCACCATGGTCATGGATAGAAACAATCGGGTTATCTTCTGACTCGGCCAAAGCACGCACGACGTTGGCAGCACGCTTCTGCATTTCAGGATTGGCACGCTGAACCGCATTCAGTTCGATCGCCCCGGCATATTTTCCTGTATTCACAGACGAAACGGCACCGCCACCCATACCGATGCGATAATTATCGCCACCGATCAGGATAACCTTCTCTCCCACTTCCGGATCACCTTTCAAAGCATCCCGACGGTTAGCATAACCGACACCGCCGGCCAGCATGATTACCTTATCGAAGCCGTAACGGATAGCACCGTCACCCTCTTCTTTATGCTCGAACGTAAGCAAAGAACCGCAAATCAGCGGCTGGCCGAACTTATTACCGAAGTCGGAAGCACCGTTCGAAGCCTTGATGAGCACCTGCTCCGGAGTCTGATACAGCCATTTGCGGGCGGGCATCACCTCTTCCCACGGGCGGTTCTGCGAATTGCGGGCATAACTGGTAATATAAACGGCCGTACCGGCTATCGGCATTGAAGCCTTGCCACCGCCCATACGGTCACGGATCTCGCCGCCCGTACCGGTAGCAGCGCCATTGAACGGCTCTACGGTAGTGGGAAAATTATGAGTTTCGGCTTTCAGCGAAATCACGCTCTCGATATCCTTGATCTCAAATTCACTGGCGGTCGTCGGATCGGCCGGTGCAAACTGCTCGATGACCGGGCCGGCATTGAAAGCCACATTATCTTTATAGGCGGACACCAGCTTGCCGGGATGTACCTGCGAGGTTTTTTTAATCAAGGCAAACAGAGAAGAGGGTTTCTCTTCACCGTCTATGATAAACGTACCCCCGAAAATCTTATGACGACAATGTTCGGAATTCACCTGCGAAAAACCGAACACTTCGCTGTCGGTCAGAGGTCTGCCGATACGCTGGGCGACATCGTTCAGATAATTGATTTCCTCCGGACTGAGCGCGAGCCCCTCCTGCTTATTATAGGCGTCCAGATCTTCGATATAGACAATCGGATCCGGCTGCTTTTCAATAGTAAAACAATCCTGGCCGATGCCGTTGTAAAGACGGCGAAGCATCGGATCGAACGTTGCATCAGGTCCATCGACGGGGAAATACTCCTCTATACGAACAATGCCGGTGAGAGCCATGTTTTGGGTAATCTCAACGGCATTGGTGCTCCAAGGTGTAATCATTTCCTTACGAGGGCCGACAAACCAGCCATCCAATCGGGCAGCGGGCATAAGAGTTGCATCACTAAACAGCCAACAAAGACGTTTGGCCTCTTCATCATTAAGCTGATGGTCGACGTCGACTGCAAGAACAGTGTCAGACGGTTGTTTGAAGAAAAAAATCATACTTATAAATATGAAACAATAATAGTTTTCAACACCGGAAAAGAAGTCCGAATGCTTCCACTTTGCAAAAATACGCATTTTTATTGAAAACCCTGCCCCTCATTTTAATTTTCGTCTTATCTTTGCCGAAAATTTGCAACTAACAGATGTTTACCACCGCCATATTTACCATTCTTTGGGGGATTTTGATTGGAATTCTTGTCTCGGCTCCAATGGGCCCGACGGGTATTCTTGTCATTCAGCGTACCCTGAATAAAGGATGGCTTCCCGGATTTCTGACGGGGCTGGGAGCGGTACTCTCGGATCTCTTCTATGCCATCATTTCAGGGCTGGGCATTGCCTTCATCGTCGACTGGATACAGCATTATCAGATCACTCTGCAGTTTTGCGGCAGTCTGTTCATCGTCGTTTACGGCTTCTATCTGTGGTTCTCCAATCCGGCCTCCTCGCTCGGCACCTCCGACAGACTTTCACAATCCACCACACACAAACGTCGGGGCTGGATGAAGTTCTTCTTCACCGGATTCGGACTGACCATCAGCAACCCGCTGATTGTCTTTTTCTACTTGGCTCTTTTTGCCCGCACCAACTTTCTTTTCAATGCCGACGCCGAACACTGGTGGTTCTATATTCTCGGGTTCGGGTGCATCGTCGCCGGAGCGGTCAGCTGGTGGGTGCTCATCACCTGGATCATCAATAAAATACGCAATCACTTCAAGCTCCGCACTCTGAAAATCATTAACCGCAGCATCGCTCTGTTGATGTTCAGCATCGCCCTCTACGGCTTCGGATCTGGAGTTTATATGCTGCTGCAGTAATTACCAATCTTCTCCTTTTACACTTTCATCGGCAACATTTTTCATATCAACGGCAGGCCGTTCTTCTTTTCCAGCATAACCTCCGAGACAAAGAAAAACGAATAAAACATTTGCGTTTGGTGGCTGTGCAAATGAATTGCAGGCAATTGCGAAAAACGGATCGGACAGAGTCTTGAAACTGTCAAGGTCTGCCTCCGACAACTTCTGCTGTTTGGCCTTGTTTATCATTTTGCAGAACATACCGATTGCTTTTGATGGATTGCCGGAGCTACATAGGCATTCCAGTTAATGTCGCTCACAGCATTGCCGACCATAAGCAGTTTGGGATCAGAGATGTCGAACCAACCGGTCACCTCCTTAAAGTCGTCGTCAGAAAGTCGGGCCGGTACGGAATCCTGCGGAACAGAGGATGAATTGAAACGATAGTCCTGAATAGGTGTGAAAACATAATAATGAGGTCTATTATGGCAGCGTCTTTCAGATATAACCTTAATATCCCGTCTCTTGCTGAAGAAGAAACGGGTATAATAAGGAATACATAATGTTGGAATTCCGGCGTCAAGAACGTCTCAAAATCACTTTTTGGAATTCACGCGGCGCCAAACCTCCGGAGTCCACTCGTTGCTGCCGCTCGTTCCGTCGGAGTTCTTAAGATTATACCAGACATTGAGCACATCTTTTTCCGGCATATTGTAATGCAGGTCACTGGCGATACCGGTCAGCGACGGATTTGTGCAATGACAGGTAATGATTTCGGAGCACAGCGTGTCGGCACTCAACGTATAAGTTCCATACAGTTCCACCCGGCTGACGTTGTTGTCGAGACTATCCGTATAGGCCCGGAATAAAAAGAAAGAGCCGTCACCCAAAATACACTTATACAGATTGGTCGCCTGAATGAGGCTGAATTCATTGCCATCTTCATCACTGATAGTCACCTCGGCCTCTTTTTGCCAAATTCCCACCAAATCGGTCGATTCGATAATGCTGAGCGGATGAGTGTCGGCTTTCTTCTCTTCACAACAGGATGAAAACATGCCCAAAGAAGTCACTCCGGCCATAAAGGCAATTGCAGAAATGGTTATTGTATTTTTCATGAAATATGTAATTAAAAAATTATTCGTCAATTTCAGGATTCAAATCACACTGCAAATATAGCCGTTTATGATTTACACCCATTTTTTTATCGGTGTTTTTTTACGACAAAATTAAAAAAAGAAGCTTTTTCCCCTATAAATCATCGGAAATACTTATCTTTGCCTCCCGTTCGGTGTTAAATTCATAGACAGATGTAAAAGGCGGCGCAAGAGCTACCGCGACACATCCCCGACCCACTTGTAAAAAGCAATATCATTCAGAAACAACAAATTCACATAATCATGGCAAAATCTTTTCAATATCAGGAACCTTTTCCCCTCGGAAAAGACACAACAGAATACTATCTGTTAACAAAAGACTACGTGTCAGTCGAAGATTTCGGCGGGCACAAGATGCTTTGTGTAAAACCGGAAGGCCTCACCATGCTGGCGCAACATGCCATGCGCGATGTCTCGTTTCTTCTCCGCCGCGAACATAACGAGAAAGTAGCCTCCATTCTTCATGATCCGGAGGCATCGGCCAACGACAAATACGTAGCCCTCACCATGCTGAGGAATGCAGAAGTCGCGGCCAAAGGTCAGCTTCCGTTCTGCCAGGATACGGGTACGGCCATCGTCGTAGGCAAGAAAGGTCAGAACGTTTACACCGGCGGCGGTGATGCAGAGGCCCTTTCCCACGGCATTTTCAACACTTATACCCAGGAAAACCTCCGCTACTCACAGAATGCCCCTCTTGACATGTATAAAGAGGTAAACACCGGCTGTAACCTGCCGGCACAGATCGACCTTTATGCTACCGACGGCGACGAATACAAATTCCTCTTCATCGCCAAAGGCGGCGGATCGGCCAACAAGACCTACCTTTATCAGGAGACCAAAGCATTGCTCACCCCGGAGAAGCTCGTCGACTTCCTCGTCGAAAAAATGAAATCGCTTGGCACTGCCGCCTGCCCTCCTTATCACATCGCCTTCTGTATAGGCGGCACATCGGCCGAAACCAACCTTAAAACGGTAAAACTGGCCTCTACCAAGTATTATGACAATCTTCCCACCACGGGCAACGAACTGGGCCGCTCGTTCCGCGACGTCGAACTGGAAGAGACTCTGAAGCGCAAGGCTCAGGAACTCGGTATCGGCGCCCAGTTTGGCGGCAAATACTTCTGCCACGACATCCGCGTCATCCGCATGTCCCGCCACGGTGCTTCTTGTCCTGTCGGCCTTGGCGTCAGCTGTTCCGCCGACCGAAACATCAAGGCCAAAATCAACGCCGAAGGGCTTTGGATTGAAAAGATGGACGACAAACCAGGAGAATTGATCCCCGAAGAGCTTCGTCAAGCCGGTGAAAGCGGTGCCGTTTGCATCGACCTCAATCAGCCTATGCCTGCAATTTTGGCCGAACTGACCAAATATCCCGTGGGAACCCGTCTCTCGCTCAACGGAACCATCATCGTGGGTCGTGATATCGCTCACGCCAAAATCAAAGAGCGGCTCGATGCCGGTGAGTCCATGCCGGAATATCTGAAGAACCACCCCATATATTATGCGGGGCCGGCCAAAACTCCAGCGGGCATGGCCTGCGGCTCTATGGGCCCCACGACGGCCGGCCGCATGGACTCCTACGTCGATCTGTTCCAGAGCCACGGCGGCAGCATGATCATGCTTGCCAAAGGTAACCGCAGCCAGCAGGTGACCGACGCCTGCCAGAAACATGGAGGCTTCTATCTCGGCTCTATCGGCGGCCCGGCAGCCATTCTTGCCCAGAACAATATCAAGAGTATCGAGTGCCTCGAATATCCGGAACTGGGCATGGAGGCCATTTGGAAAATCGAGGTGGAAGATTTCCCGGCCTTCATCTTGGTAGACGACAAAGGCAATGATTTCTTCAAGCAAATCAAACCGATCTGCCCCGGATGTAATCTTAAGTAAACCGTAATCTGAAAAATTATCATCAACAAACGTTATCATGCAAATAGAATTCGGCAAATTCGTAGCCATACAATATACCCTCACGGGGTTTGAGAAAGATTGTGAACCGGAAGACATCGAGAAAACGACTCCGGAGCGGCCGTTTACATTCCTCTATGGCGTGGGACTCCTGCTCCCCGCTTTTGAAAAGAACATCGCAGGCCTCCAGCCCGGCGACAAATTCGATTTCATGCTCACCCCGTCCGAGGCTTACGGCGACTATGAGGAAGAAAAGATCCTTGCGTTGCCCAAGAAGTATTTCTGCGACAAGGACGGCAAATTCCTTTCGCAATATGTTGTTGAAGGCGGCGAGGTACCCCTTCAGAACCAGAACGGCGACATCATCCAGGCCACGGTCGAGAAAATCACCGATACGGAAGTAATCTGCGATATCAACCACCCGCTGGCCGGCATGACATTACATTACGTCGGCTATGTGCAGGAGGTGAGAGAGCCCAATGAAGAGGATAAAAAGGCCTATATGAACGCCACCTGCAATGTGGAATGCGACTGCGGATGCGGTTCCTGTCATCATGACTGCGACGGCAACTGCGACCACCATTCTCACGAGGGCGGATGCGGTCACCACCATGACGGCGAGGGTTGCCACTGCGGCCATCATCATGAATAATCGTCCGGACAGATGAACCGTTTCGGCAATATCTTTACCCTTACCTCTTTCGGTGAAAGCCATTGCCCGGCCGTGGGCGGCGTCATCGACGGAATGCCGGCTGGCATTCCCATCGATATGGAATTTCTGCAAAACGAAATGCGCCGTCGTCGTCCCGGACAATCGGATATCACCACCGGACGCTCGGAAGCCGACGAAGTCCGGCTTCTGAGCGGAGTATTCGAAGGGGTAAGTACCGGCACGCCTATCGGGTTCGAGGTCATCAATACCGATCAGCATTCCCAGGATTACGATAACCTCCGGAATCTGTTCCGTCCGTCGCATGCCGACTATACATATACGCAAAAATACGGCATCCGGGATCACAGAGGTGGGGGACGTTCATCTGCCCGTGAAACCATAGCCCGCTGTGTGGGCGGGGCATTGGCTAAAATGGCGTTGCACCAGCTGGGAATCCAGGTAACGGCCTTCACATCTCAGGTAGGCGACATCATCCTGCCGGGAGGCTATCGGGACTATGACCTTTCACAGATCGAAAACAATGCTGTGCGTTGCCCCAATCAGGCAACAGCGGCACAAATGGAGGAACTGATCCGCCGGGTGAAGGCCGAAGGAGATACCATCGGAGGTGTGATCACCGGTGTGATCACCGGTGTTCCGGCCGGATTGGGAGAACCGGTTTTCGGCAAACTGCATGCAGCACTGGGAAACGCCATGCTGAGCATCAACGCCTGTAAAGGGTTTGACTATGGCATGGGGTTCGGCAACGTCGGCCGGCGGGGCAGTGAAATGATGGACGCATTCACCGTCCGGGACCGGCACGTAGGTACGATCTCGAATCATTCGGGAGGAATCCAGGGCGGCATTTCCAACGGGGAAGACATTTATTTCCGCACCGCCTTCAAACCCGTAGCAACATTATTGCAGAAAATCACAACCATCGACCAGGAACTTCATCCGGCGCAGTTAGCCGTCCGGGGCCGTCACGATCCTTGCGTTCTGCCACGTGCAGTTCCGATCGTGGAAGCGATGGCTGCAATGGTTATTCTGGACTACTATCTCTTAAACCGATGCGCCAGACTATAGAATTATGAGGAAGAGGAGGAACAGAGAAAATACAACAGCAAGCGCCCTCCTCTTCCGTTTAATCCCTATCCCGATGAAACAATCTTCTGTCATTCATACGCTCTATCGCAGCATCGGCACCATCGCGATGCTTCTTGTCATTTTCTGCTTTCCACAATGTTCTGAAGACAAAGACCCGGATTTTCAAAATCCGGCCGCACATACGTTACTCGTCTACATTGCCGGCGACAACAATCTGTCCGACATTGCCAACCGAAATATCATCAGTATGCAACAGGGGCTGCTTGACTGCAACGAGAATCTGAACCTTCTTGTTTTCAAAGATAACGGCAGCAAGGCGGAAAAACCGGCACTTTTTCAATTGTGCCGCAATAAACATCATGGAATCGATACCTTATATATTGCCCGGTATGACTCCTCTATAGATGCAACCTCTCCGGCTGTAATGCGAGCCGTCTTTGACGAGGCATTTTCCCTCTACCATACACCACTGAATGGCATTGTACTATGGTCGCATGCCATGTCATGGATTCCCTCCCCTACTTTCCGGCCCGCAACCTCAGTCACGGCGCCGGCAGCAACTTCACCCTCTGCATCCGGCCCGCAAACTGCACCGGCGTATTTCGGACAGGACGGAAACAACTATATGGAATTATGGGACTTACGGTCCGTTCTGGAAGAGATTCCGGACTTGGATTACATTTTGATGGACGCCTGCCACTTCGCCTCTGCCGAAACGGCCTATGAACTGAAAGATGTGGCCCGCTATCTGCTGGCGGCACCGACGGAAATCATGGGCAACGGATTTCCATACCGAAAGATCGTGCCGATCCTTGCCCGAATGCAGAAGTCCGCTATAGAACCGACCCTGGTAAAAACGGCACAGACCTTTGCCGAAGAATACAGCGACAACGGAACCATCTCTTTGATCGATATGACCGGTATGGAAAATCTGGCAGACTTATATGCCCCTTTCCGACACCGGCATGCAGAGATTTTAACCGATATGGCGACCTCTCCGGCCGCATGGCACAGCAAATTGCAGCGCTACGGCCGCCGCAGAACCGGAGCTCTCTATTATTTTTACGATTTCGAGGATGTAATCCGCCAGATAGCAGGCCAAGCGGAGGAAAACGGTTTGGGTACAGACGTTACAGCCATTCTGAATGCTCTGAACTATACGATCCGCTATACCTACCATAGCGAAATTTTTTCTGATGGTAGGGAAAACCTTTACATCGATCGCAGTTGCGGCATGACCGTCAGCCTGCCGGAACTTTTCCGGTTGTCAGAAAACAGCCTATCTCTGACATCTGCCTACCCGCTCACCCGTTGGGGAGCCAGAATGCAGGCAGAAACCGGCATAACCGAGAAATAAACAGAATGAACGGAAAAGAATCGCTCCTTTCTCCCGGCATTTTCGTTCCACAAAGAGAAGAATAAGGATCGTATAAAATTTCTTTGCGGGAAATACGTTTTACGTCAGAAAAAAATCATTCGCAAAGAGTAGGTTCTCCTTGGGATAGGATATTCTCATGACTGATAGGAGACAAATAAATTCCATAAAAAACATTTGCGATTCCGGGTAGCATCAATCCGGACATTGTCGACATCCGAAAACAAAGAATATAGCCCTCAAACATACAATAGAATACCATCCCAATGACCTTTACGCCACCGACAATGGAGCAGATAATGAAACGGTGTCAAAATGAAAACTCTCCTAAAAGTTTTCCGTCGAACTTTCAGGAGAGTTTTCCAAGAAACACAGTATTCAATAGAGACTATAGTATTTTTGATGCCGTAAAGGTCATATATTGTCCACCGCCGGCAATTTGTCTAAATCCCCACGCATCAAATAAGGTAAATATTCCCGTATCTTATCCACTGGCCAATTCCACCATTTCAATGCCTGCAACCGGACTATCACTTCCGGACTGAAGCGTTTCCGTATCTCCTTGGCCGGGACACCACCGACAATGGTATAAGGCGGTACGTCCTTCGTCACAACCGCCCTCGTTCCGACAATTGCCCCGTCTCCGATATGCACACCGGCCATAATCACCGCTTCATAGCCTATCCACACATCATTACCGATCACAATATCTCCTTTATTGTCCCACGAGGATACCACTTCTGCTTTATCTAAACCCCATTCTTCAAAAAATAATGGAAATGTGTAAGTTGATAACGATTTCAGCGAATGATTGGCGCAATTGAACAGAAATTTCGTACCGCAGGCTATGGAACAGAATTTGCCGATCAGCAAACGTTCATGGTTAATCGGATAATGATACAATACATTGTTTCGCTCAAACAGTCGGGGATCGGAAACAAAATCATTGTAAATGGTATAGTCTCCGACCTCAATAGACGGGTCTTTAACTACAGCATTCAGATAAACCGTTTGGGTATCGCCGGTACGAGGGTATATTTTTTTCATCATAGGTTTGAACATTTAGTTTTATTTGTAATTGTGATATATCGAGAATGCAGTATTTGCTGTTTCACAAACGGACCTCCTGCAACCCTAATAACCCGTCAGCGAAACCTCCCGACGGCTAAAGTATCATAAATAAAAGATAAACCACTACAGCCGATGTCGTAAAACAAAGTAGCATTCCCCGAATGTATCCGCAGCAAGTTGACCATAACCAGCATCCTCCCAACAACCATGCAGATCCAATGGCTTATCCTCTTCCTATTAAGATATTGATTGATTCCAATTGATTTTATAATGTAACCGGGCATAAATACGATGTAACAAAGTGCGCCTCGCTCCGCTGAAGCGATGTCGATACAGGAATAGCTATCTCCAATCGGTCGATCTAAAAAAGTTCCGGCATTTTTTGAAGATCGAAACCACGAAGAGGCCGCTATTCTCTATCAGGAGAGATCATCTTGTCACTCTATAAAGAGGAACCATAGCTGTTTTATTCTCTCATCCGATAACCCTTGATAAAAACTGATTTATTTGTCAACCGAATTCCCAATTTTGACATACTATAGTTTTACTTTGCATGGTTTTAAGAACGGAAGTATGCAAAGTAAAACTATAGCATCTCTCCTCAAAATGATATCTTGAGAAAATATCAACCATTGGATACCTCCTCTAACGTTGCAACGTCCAAAATCGCAGACGATAGGACAAAATATCCCGAATGGCCTAAATCAAACTAAGTGACGGATCAGTTCTTCTCGATCGCCCGGCAACAAATCGATGACCGGCAATTCTATCATGGTATAACATCCCGGCTGTTGCTTCATGGAAGCACGCGCTACATTCACTAAAACCTGAGCGGTCAAAGCCGGATTATTGATCTTCATATCAAATTCCAGCAATTGATTTTGGGTCTTACCAGAAACACCTTTGCGAACCAAATTAACGCCATGTCCCATGTCCTTCACGCTATCCACAGAATCCACCTGCATCACATGAGTTTCATCATTAACAAAATAGGGATCAGATTTAATGGCTGCTGCCACGATATCGAAATCATATCCATCCTGCAATTCGATATAAACCATACGACGATGAATTCCGGTTCCTACAGGGATCGTCATGGAAAGAGCATCTTTCACCCCTTCTATCGCCCGCACGGCAACGCTATGTCCCATAGACATACCCGGACCAAAATTAGTATAAGTAATACCTTTTGGGGTAAGGCTCTGCATCAAAGTACGGACAATGGAATCCGACCCCGGATCCCAACCTGCAGAAATAATAGAAACCGCTCCATGTTCACGGGCGACGGCACCTAAAGAACGGCGCAGATCGACAATTTGAGTATGGATATCGAAACTATCTACCGTATTAATTCCAAGAGCCAGAATTTCCTTGGCATAAGTCTCCACACTGCGGGTCGGCGTAGCCAAAATGGCCACATCTACATCCTTCAATTCACGAATATCTTTGACCACAGGATAATCATTTAATTCCTGCGGACGATTTTCCGCTCCGGAACGACGAACGACACCCGCGATTTCAAAATCTGCAGACTCTTGTAAAGCCTCTAACGTATATTTACCAATATTACCATACCCGACGATAGCAGCCCTGATTTTTTTCATTCTCAATACAATATTTTATGTTAGTAATAAAATCAATTAAGTCTTGCAAAAATAAGGGTTTCTCCTAAAATTCACAACAAAGTAGATTTTTTTAATCATTTCTTTCTTTAAAACAGAGCATAAACGCAAACTAATTCCTCGGTTTAAAGATACCGCAACGAAATTTTGGCATTCGCTTAAGAGGAAAATTTTAGCGAAAGTTAAGTCCCCAAAAGCTGCATTCATCAACCGTTCCACCCAATTATCCTTATTCCATGCAATCCTGATTTCATCATCATATACCTCCATAACCCGTTCCCAACTAAAAGCGTTCACCGTCCAAATTTTGCTTCCTGAAAATAATAGAAAATACAATACTGCCATTGCAAAATCCAATGTATAACTTTCCATCTAACAACGGACAAATAACAATGGCAGACCATCTCCTATTTCAATCACAACAGAGCCTTTACTTTCTTTTTAGCATTAAAATCATATATAAATTAAATCATTTCCTCTTCTAATAACAATCTTATCCCCAATTATAGTAAATCTCATACTCTATTCACCCATCATTCTCATATCAATTCTTTTCCTTATTGATCTCTTCTTTTCCCCAGTCCGACCTTTCCCAAAATCCCCATTTTTCATTTCTTCGACAATACATCTACGATCCCCCATCCTCCGCACGCCCCTATATCTTCACCTTTATACACAAAAAAGGCACCGGTCACAGAAACAGAGTTTCCGCACCGGTACCCCCGACAGGACTTTTTTAAAGCCCTGTCGTAAATCATAGTAAAGAATAGGCATCTCACCGTCGTCAATATGCTCCCCAAAAGAAAAACTCCCGCCTTTTCTCATTCCAACTTTGTAATTTCGGGATGGCATTTGAGCCTCTATATAGAGAAAACAGACGCCTGACGGAAGTTTTCTCACTAACTCGGTAGAGCATGCAGTTAAGGCTAATATAATTAATTATACGGGCATCTTAACCCGTGACAACAACAATATCCAATGTATGAAAACACTCTATTCTACCGCAAATCAGCCAACATAGAAACAACTTGCATCATACTCCTCTGACAAAACCACCACATAGCGACAAGTATAAACCATTGCCTGTAAAAGATCATCCATTTCTCTGTTGTCATCAATCCGTTTTACCATAATAGAAAGCCCATTTTGGAGAATCCTTGCCAAATTTTGACATACTAGAACGGAAAAACCTAGCCACAAAATCTCATCAGAAAGTAATATGCCCGAAAAATCTCCGTTCACATTCCCTTCGTCCAAAAAAACAGGCTCCCAAATGGCACCAGGCTCAATCGAGCGCTGCAAATCCAATTCATCAAGTACAAATTCTTTGGGATAACTGATTACTTTGTCATATTCCACTTTCGTACTATACAAAGTATGGCGGATCGAAAGAACAAACGCGGCCTACAACAGGCACAAAGCTATAAAGTGCAATAATCTCTTGTTCATAATTTGTTATTTTCTATATTGGTAAAAAATGCACTGCAAAAATACAAGGTTTAAATATACGATGCAATATCCGGTTACCATATTTTCCAATAACAATCTGAATATAAGAATATTAAAAAATATAATATATAGAAAAAGTAACTATCCGAATTGTTCAAGTAAATGAATAATATCACGATCCTGACTTTTTAGAGACAACAACCGTGATTTGATCTTACTCTTTGCACTCTTGAAGGCATTGCGATTTGCTGCTCCTATAGCTGAGGTAAGGTCCACTCCACTACTTCCATGTTCCCGTAGTAAAATACAGATAAATAGGTCCCGATCACTCAACTGAATATGCAGGGAACGAAGTAAATGGACAAATCGACCACTAGAAGATGATCCCGCAGCATAATCTTCTACTAACAACGCAAAATCCCGTCCATAGAGTGGGGCTGATTCCTTTTTAAGCATAAAACGAAGAACTAAACGAGATAACAAATCCCGATAGGCCATAAGACGGCCAGATCGGACATGGCGTTCCTGTTCGAAAATATCAATACGAGTACGCATTTCCTCCAACATAGATTCCCGATAAGAAATCGCATTCCTGAGCTCCTCTATAGCCGTCAACAACTGCAGTTCTCGCCTATAGCGATAACAGAATAAGAATAAAAACAGAAAAAACAAAAGCAAAAAAAGCAGAGAACAAAAAAGGAAGCGGCCCCGATATTGAAGAAGAGACCTTTCTCTAAGATTTCGCTCATACGAATTCTCTATCTCCAATATATCTGCAGTTCGAAGACCTGCAAAATATTTAGACTTGAAGAAATTATAATCTTCATAATAATAAAGAGCGGAATTAGTATCACCATTCTGTTTACAACGACGATAATTGAACAAACTATGCAGCATACGCCCAGATTCATGTCCGGATAAATGTGAAATCCTTCTTTCTAAATAAGAAGAATAAAATTTCGTCTGGATACTATTTCCAACAGATAATGTATCGAAGAAATCACCTGCTGCTGAACAATAACCATATAATGGTAAATCTCTGTCCGGAAAAAATTCGGTTTGAAGAAAGATAGCATTATCAAGAACCATCCGACGGCGAAGGGTATCAAGACGTGATAAGCACTGCAATGATTGAGACAAATAGAACCAACAAGAATCAACAGCTCCCAAAGTTAAAAAAGATAAAGCACAATGATGATCGCTCTTAACCAATTTATTGATATCTCCTATTTGCAACGCATACTCGCGTTCCCGACGAAAATGGGATAAAGCCCGATTGTAAAGACGATGATGCAAATAAATACGTCCAAGATAATAATGAACAACACCTGACAAATAGGGATCAGACAAACTTTCCACTGAAGCACGAACCCCCAAAAGCCCATCAAAGGCAGACAAATACTCTTCTCGAGTGTATTCAGATATAGAAGACAAAAGGCGATAAAGAAGACGGTCACGAGTAATCGATGTGGAAGAATGAGATAAATAATAAGCTCCTGCAGTTTGCAAAAGAAGGTTATCAATCTTTTGAGTAGTCCTATAAACAAATTCTGCTTTCAAGATTGCATAATGGGCCAGCTCTTTAGGAGACATAAGTCCTGTGTCACATTCCAATGCGGATAAAGTACAAAAAACGCTGTCCATATCCAGAGCAAGGCTCATACTTTGTTCTATCCTCCTGAATCTGCTACTCATTTCAGATTCAATACAAGATAAAAATCCCAAAAGAAAAATCAATAAAGAATAATTCCTCATTATAATATTATAAATTTCAAGTGATGAATACTTTTATCACTTAATTCTATTTGCTTAATTTTCCCGATTTTCGTTATATTCGGCCGTTTCAATCCTAAACCGTTCCTCCTTACGTATAAGAAAGCCCTGAAAAGAACAACTCTCTCTCTCCGTTGTCTCCTTTCAGGACTCT
>CAZMOE010000047.1:0-17049 GCA_964567855.1 uncultured Prevotellaceae bacterium | reverse complement strand
GTCAAAGCACAAATAGCTCAAAGACGCGCGGAAAATGCCGAGAATAAAAATACCAACACTCCCCGTATTGAATCGGTATATCCCTCTCCGGCAAAAGATTTGATTACGGTAAAATTAAGCAAGCCTATCGAGGAAGAAGATGCCTACATCCGTGCCCAGGCCATCACTGATAGCCGGGTATGGATAGACACTCCCATCCGACAAGAGGAAAGTCAGTTGCAGGTCGATATTTCAACCCTGCCGGCAGGAGCCACCTCCATTCAACTGATATTAAATAAAAATATGATAGACAACAACATCATATTGAAAAAATAAATACCTTTGTAAGCGTCATTTTTGAACAAATAAATACAAAATTAATGAAAACGTCTGCATTCTTTTGGCTCTTGATGGTGTGGACAGGTATGGGAGGAACATTCTCCCATACCGTGTTCGCCTCCAATTCCTACCGGGACATTACTTTAACAACCGCCGGCACTTTAATAGACAGTCTGGCCTCCGGTAATACAAAAATCGACTCCATCATTGTGCGGGGACCTATCAATGAGTTCGATTTTTCAGCACTGCGCAATATTGCAAAATACAACAAGGGGATCGTCATCAACCTCGCTTACGCCGATGTGGAAAACAAGACCATTCCGGAAAATGCTTTTTATGAATATACCATCCGTGATCACATAAGACGCATCGTTCTACCCGACGATATTCATACAATCGAAGACTTCGCGTTTCAATCTCTTTCTGGTCTTACCGATATCAATATACCTACCGGTCTCCGCCAATTAGGAGAGCAGGCATTCTTTAATTGCTCCGGCCTGGCTATGGATACGTTAAGGATTCCAGAAGGGGTGGAAGTCATTCCCGGATTGTGTTTCTCCGGCTGCACTCGACTTAAACACATCGTCTTTCCCAAATCACTGAAACATATCAAGAATGGAGCATTCGACAACGCTTTTAGGATTCAATCTCTCACCTTTCAGGAAGGTCTGGAATCCATTGGGTTCGTGGCATTCCGCGGACTGGGAGAAATCGATACCATCCGGCTGCCGCAAAGCGTAACGATGATTGACGAAGCTGCATTTGCACACAACTTTGCTTTAAAGTATATCAATATTCCTACCGCGATTACGACTATTCCCATTGAATTTGTCAAAGGTTGCGACGTGAAAGAGATCTATATTCCGGACAATGTCGTTACCATCGAAGAAGGAGCGTTTAGCGGTAACCCATGTACCCGACTTCGCCTATCGGAAAACCTCGCCACAATCCCAAAAGGAGCTTTCTATTACAATGCATTGACAAACATTCTCCTGCCTGCCTCTCTCCAGTTTTTAGGAAACGAGGCATTCTCATCCGGAACCGTGAAAAAAGTCTACTGCCCGGCCAACATCCCGCCGGCATTGGAAAGCACAGACAAAGGACAGTGGGCTTTTGCAGGATGTGGTGAAAACACGACGCTATTTGTCCCCATCGGCTGCAGGGATACCTACCGCAACACGCCCGGGTGGAACAACTTCACGAACATCGAGGAAATCGAGCATTTTCCATCCTCCATCGAGCAAATTGGCGATGCTGCCACATGGTCCGCTACGGCCGGAAAGGGTATGATTCATCTAAAAAACAATAGCGCAACACCCGCAAAGCTCCATGTTTATTCCTTAGGCGGAGAGCGGATCAACTCCATCGAGCTGCGAGGTCGGAAAAGCTTCGCCGTTACAGCCGGCAACTATCTGATCTGCGACGGGCTGCGCACAAAAACGGTCATCGTGAAATAACTTGACGGTTTCAAGTTTTAGCCGAGTGGTACAAACAGGATCAATGGGCGAATCTGGAACCAATTAAAGATAATTTGCAAGGTAAGAGGGCTTCGCCCTACAAATTACAGTTAGTTATGACTGCAAAAAGCATACATCGTTATACGAGTTAAACATTCCAGCATTATTATAATAAGAGAAATTATGAAAAAGACTATTTACTTGCTCCTTGTCTCCATATGGATAGGTATCTTGGGAAGCATTACTCCCACCGTGTCCGCCTCCAATTCCTACCGAGACATTACTTTAACAACCGCCGGCACCTTAATAGATAGTCTGGCCTCCGGTAATACAAAAATCGACTCCATCATTGTGCGGGGACCCATCAACGACTTCGATTTTTCAGCACTGCGCAATATTGCAAAATATAACGAGAGCATCGTTATCAACCTTGCTTATGCCGATGTGGAAAACAAGACCATTCCAAGCCTCGCCTTTTATGACGATAATATAAAAAGACGAATAAAAAGAATTATCCTTCCAGAAGATATACATACGATTGAACCGCAAGCCTTTTTTATGCTTTACGGACTCAAGAATATCAATATGCCCACCGGCCTGCGCGAATTGGGAGAGTCTGCCTTTCAGGGATGTACGGGTCTCGCTCCGGATACATTGAAGTTTCCGGAAGGTTTGGAAACCATACCCAGACTATGCTTCGACAACTGCACCCATCTGAAGCATATCGTCTTTCCCAAATCTTTGAAACACATTAAGAACGCAGCATTCAACCAAGATTATTGGATCCAATCCATTACCTTTCAAGAGGGTTTGGAATCTATTGGATTCATGGCTTTTACCAGTGTCGGTGTAATCGACACCATTCGACTACCGGAAAGCGTAACGACGATCGAAGAGGCCGCATTTGCAGAGACTTGGTCTTTAAAGTATATCAACATCCCCGCCGGAGTTACAACCATCCCCGTTGAATTTGCCGTATCAAGCATTTTAGACAGCATCTATATTCCAGACAATGTCATTACCATTAAAGAAAGTGCTTTCAGCGGGATACTGTGTAGCTACCTCCGCCTATCGGAAAACTTATGTACAATCGAGCGTGAAGCGTTCCGAGACCACCGACTGACCGAAGTTTTGCTACCAGCCTCTCTCCAATTTATAGGAAACAAAGCACTCCCTGCAGATCGTTTAAAAAAAGTCTATTGTCCGGCCAACATCCCGCCGGCATTGGAAAGCACAGACAAAGGACAGTGGGCTTTTGCAGGATGTGGTGAAAACACGACGCTATTTGTCCCCATCGGCTGCAGGGATACCTACCGCAACACGCCCGGGTGGAACAACTTCACGAACATCGAGGAAATCGAGCATTTTCCATCCTCCATCGAGCAAATTGGCGATGCTGCCACATGGTCCGCTACGGCCGGAAAGGGTATGATTCATCTAAAAAACAATAGCGCAACACCCGCAAAGCTCCATGTTTATTCCTTAGGCGGAGAGCGGATCAACTCCATCGAGCTGCGAGGTCGGAAAAGCTTCGCCGTTACAGCCGGCAACTATCTGATCTGCGACGGACTGCACACAAAAACGGTCATCGTGAAATAACTTGACGGTTTCAAGATTTCCCAGAGCAGGTCAAACAAGAGCAATGGGCGAATCTGGAAATAACCAAAGGCTTTTAATAGGATAAGAGATCTCATCCTTACAAAAATATTGCCTGTCATGTTTGCGAAAACCCAAACAATATATACAAGTTAAACATTCCAGCATTATTATAATAAAAGAAATTATGAAAAAGACTCTTTACTTGCTCCTTGTCTCCATATGGATAGGTATCTTAGGAAGCATCACTCCCACCGTATCCGCCTCCAATTCCTACCGGGACATTACTTTAACAACTGCCGGCACTTTAATAGACAGTCTGGCCACCGGCAACATAAAAATCGACTCCATCATTGTGCGGGGACCCATCAACGACTTTGATTTTTCAGCACTGCGTAATATTGCAATATATAACCAGGGTCTCGTTATCAACCTCGCTTATGCCGATGTGGAAAACAAGACCATTCCGGAAGAAGCTTTTTCCGAAGATATTATAAGTGAACAGATAAGGAGAATCATCCTGCCTGATGATATCCATACAATCGAAAAAAATGCTTTTTCCCGCCTTTATAGCCTCACCGATATCAATATGCCGACCCATCTCCGGAAATTAGGAAATCAAGCATTCTATTACTGCTCAGGCCTGGCCCCGGACACGTTGAAGGTTCCGGAAGGGGTGGAAACGATCCCTAGCTCATGCTTCAGGAACTGCGCTTCTCTTAAGCATATTCTCCTTCCCAAGTCACTGAAACGTATCGAGCATATGGCATTCAACCAAACGTATGAAATTCAATCAATCACCTTTCAAGAAGGACTGGAATATATCGGGCATACGGCATTTAGCGGAATGGGAGAAATCGATACCATCCGACTGCCGCAAAGTGTGACGAAAATCGGAGAAGAGGCATTTGCAGAAAACTGGTCTTTAAAATATATCAACATCCCGGCAGGTATTACAACCATTCCGGCTCAATTTGCCTTTAACACCGCATTGGACAGCATCTACATTCCCGACAATGTCATCACCATTGAAGAAGGGGCATTCTGTGCCACAAGATGTACTTATCTCAGATTATCGCAAAATCTCACCACCGTCGAGAGAGAAGCATTCCGCGCTCATAACCTGACCGACATCCTCCTGCCTGCCTCTCTCCAGTTTTTAGGAAACGAGGCATTCTCATCCGGAACCGTGAAAAAAGTCTACTGCCCGGCCAACATCCCGCCGGCATTGGAAAGCACAGACAAAGGACAGTGGGCTTTTGCAGGATGTGGTGAAAACACGACGCTATTTGTCCCCATCGGCTGCAGGGATACCTACCGCAACACGCCCGGGTGGAACAACTTCACGAACATCGAGGAAATCGAGCATTTTCCATCCTCCATCGAGCAAATTGGCGATGCTGCCACATGGTCCGCTACGGCCGGAAAGGGTATGATTCATCTAAAAAACAATAGCGCAACACCCGCAAAGCTCCATGTTTATTCCTTAGGCGGAGAGCGGATCAACTCCATCGAGCTGCGAGGTCGGAAAAGCTTCGCCGTTACAGCCGGCAACTATCTGATCTGCGACGGGCTGCGCACAAAAACGGTCATCGTGAAATAACTTGACGGTTTCAAGTTTTAGCCGAGTGGTACAAACAGGATCAATGGGCGAATCTGGAACCAATTAAAGATAATTTGCAAGGTAAGAGGGCTTCGCCCTACAAATTACAGTTAGTTATGACTGCAAAAAGCATACATCGTTATACGAGTTAAACATTCCAGCATTATTATAATAAGAGAAATTATGAAAAAGACTCTTTACTTGCTCCTTGTCTCCATATGGATAGGTATCTTAGGAAGCATCACTCCCACCGTATCCGCCTCCAATTCCTACCGGGACATTACTTTAACAACTGCCGGCACTTTAATAGACAGTCTGGCCACCGGCAACATAAAAATCGACTCCATCATTGTGCGGGGACCCATCAACGACTTCGATTTTTCAGCCTTACGTAGCCTGCTGAAATACTGCGACAGTCTTACTATCAATTTACAATTTGCCGATGTGGAAAACAAGACCTTTCCCGATGAAGCATTTTATCTGGATGAAGAAAGGTCCAAAATCGTCAACATCATATTGCCGGATGATATACATACTATCGGGCAACTTGCCTTTTCAAATCTTTCCAGACTACGTAAAATCAACTTTCCGACCTGTCTCCAAAAAATCGGATTCGCCGCATTTCAAGGATGTGGCCGTCTCGCCTTCGATACGCTACAGGTTCCAGAAGGTATAGACACCATTCCTACAGCATGTTTTAACTCCTGTCTCCTCATCAAGCATATCACCCTGCCAAAATCATTGAAACATATTGGCAACACGGCGTTTTATCAAAACATTTTAGTCAAATCCATATCGTTGCAAGAAGGTATAGAATCTATCGGGCTCATGGCATTTTCCGAAATGGGGGCAATCGATACCATCCGACTGCCGCAAAGCATAAAGAAGATCAGAGAATCCGCATTTGCCAATAACAACTCACTGAAATACCTCAATATCCCGACAAGTATTACAACCATTCCGGCCCAATTTGCAGAAAACTGCAAATTAGAAGATATCTACATTCCCGACAATGTCGTTACCATCGAGGAGGGGGCCTTTAAACGGACTCCGTGCACCCGTCTCCGACTATCGCAAAACCTCACGTCCATCGAAAGAGAAGCATTCTATAACAATCTGCTGACAGACATTCTGCTGCCTGCCTCTCTCCAGTTCTTAGGAAGCCAGGTATTCACATCCGGAACCGTGAAAAAAGTCTACTGTCCGGCCAACATTCCGCCGGCCCTGGAAAGCACTGACGGCAGACAATGGCCCTTTGCCGGATGTACGGAAAACGCTACGCTGTTCGTTCCCATCGGCTGCGGTGATGTATATCGCAATACGCCGGGATGGCGCAACTTCCCTAATATCGAGGAAATCGCGCAATTTCCATCTTCCATCGAGCAAATTGGCATCGCTGCCACATGGTCCGCTACGGCCGGCAAGAGTGTCATATTCCTGAAAAACAATACAGCAACGGCCGTAAAACTCTATATCCATTCCTAAGGAGGGGAATTGATCAGAGAAATCACGCTCCAAGACCGTTCGGCCATGAAAGTAACACCCGGCGGCTATCTGATCAGCGACGGACAGAGCGGAAAAACAATCATCGTCAAATAACGTTCATTTATATTGGGGAGCGTCCCTGCCGGGCATTTGTTTTACAGGCCTGACAGGGACGTTTTTTTCGCCATCCACAAAAAAAGATCTTCATTGGCCCCGACCTGAACAACTTTCCATGCACAAGAAAACGACGGTTGCCAAATGGGGCTTCTATTTTAACGTATTATCGGTTGCAGAGGCTAAAAATATACAAGCAGTATTTGAGTGTTATAAAAGAAAAATGTAAATTTGCCCACAATTCAGCATTTTAATAAAAATCCTATAATTCAAGATGGAAAAAAGCGCATTGCAAATTGCCCGTGCCGCCTACCAGCCGAAATTACCGAAGGCCTTGCGCGGTACATTGAAAGTTGTCGAAGGCGCACCGACCGAATCGGTGGCCGATCAGGCAGAAATCCAGAAACTCTTCCCGAACACCTACGGCATGCCATCCCTGCGGTTTGAAGAAACCGAAGGTTCGCAGCTGACCGCTGCCGTCAATTGCGGCGTTATCCTTTCCGGCGGACAGGCCCCCGGCGGCCATAATGTCATTGCCGGTCTCTTCGACGGACTGAAAAAACTCAATCCGGCCAATCGCCTTTACGGTTTCATCCTCGGCCCCGGCGGTCTAGTAGACCACAACTACATGGAACTCACCGCCGATATCATCGATGAATACCGCAATACCGGAGGTTTCGACATCATCGGTTCCGGACGTACCAAACTCGAAAAGAAAGAGCAATTCGATAAAGGATTGGAGATCCTGAAGCAGCTTGACATCAAGGCGCTCGTTATTATCGGCGGCGACGACTCCAATACCAACGCCTGCGTGCTGGCAGAATATTATAAAGCCATCGGTGCCGACGTACAAGTGATCGGCTGCCCGAAGACCATCGACGGAGACCTCAAAAACAGCGAAATCGAAACCTCTTTCGGCTTCGACACTGCGACCAAGGTTTACAGCGAAGTAATCGGCAACATCGAACGCGACTGTAACTCGGCCAAGAAATACTGGCACTTCATCAAGCTGATGGGTCGCTCGGCCTCGCACATCGCCCTAGAGTGCGCTCTTCAGACCCAGCCGAACATCTGCATCATCTCCGAAGAGGTAGAAGCCAAAAACATGACGCTCGATGATATCACAACTTATATTGCCAACGTTGTAGCCGCCCGCGCTGCCAAGGGTCTCAACTTCGGAACCATTCTCATCCCCGAAGGACTGATCGAATTCGTGCCGGCTATCAAGAAACTCATCGCCGAACTGAACGACATGCTGGCCAAGAATCAGAAAGAATTCGACGCCATCTCTACCGACGAAAAGATCGCTTACGTCATCAAGCATCTTTCGGCCGAAAACGCAGCAATCTTTGAAAGCCTGCCGGCCAGCGTCTCCAGACAGCTTGCTCTCGAACGCGACCCGCACGGCAATGTCCAGGTATCGTTGATCGAAACCGAACAACTCCTGGCCGAAATGACAGCCAAGAAGCTGGATGAATGGAAAAAAGAGGGAAAATTCGTCGGCAAGTTCTCTACACAGCATCACTTCTTCGGCTACGAGGGCCGCTGCGCTGCGCCTTCCAACTTCGACGCCGATTATTGCTACTCCCTCGGCTTCAATGCCTCTATGCTGATCGCCGCAGGCAAGACCGGTTATATGTCATCCATCAAAAACACGGTGGCTCCCGCAGAGGAATGGATCGCCGGCGGTATCCCGATCACGATGATGATGAACATCGAGAAACGTAACGGCGAACTGAAACCGGTAATCAAGAAAGCCCTTGTGGAATTGGACGGCGCACCATTTAAAGCATATGAGGCACATCGTGAACAATGGGCCATTGAAACCGCTTTCGTTTACCCCGGTCCTATCCAGTACTTCGGTCCGTCGGAGGTTTGCGACCAGCCGACCATGACCCTGAAACTGGAACAAAGCAAGTAATGTACAAATCATTATGACTGCGCGACGACAGGACTTATCCCCTGCTTCGCGCAGTCGTCTTTTTTCAAGCCCTCCCGATTGTATCCAGGTCATGACAGGCAGCAGAGCGGAAAACCGCCGCACGCGTTGCAATCCGGCCGGCAACGACCGCCGGCAGAACAGAGCCGCACCTGCCGGCATGAGGTGATCCTTTCGGCACGAAAAAACAAAACTCCATGATATTGAACGAAAGAAACATCCGCCAGGAACAAGTGCTTGCGGCTGCCAGACAGATAATGACGGCCGCACGAACCGCCCCCAAGGGAAAAGGTATCGACGTAATTGAAATCTGCGTACTGACCGGGGAAGAAATAAACCGCCTCAGCGAAGAAATGATCAGGATTCACTCTGAAAACGGTTTTAAATTCTTCCTGCGCGACGCCGAAAACATTCTCGCCGCCGAGGCCGTCCTGATTATCGGCACCCGCGAACAGCCGCAAGGTCTCAACTGCCGCCGCTGCGGCTTCGCCACCTGCGAAGGCAGAGCGCACGGCGTTCCCTGCGCCCTCAATACGGTAGACTTAGGCATCGCTGTGGGTTCGGCTGCGGCCATGGCCGCCGATTTACGCATCGACACAAGAATCATGTACTCCGCCGGCGAAGCTGCCCAAAGGCTCGGCTGGCCATGTACGGGCTGCAACAATACATTGGCCATCCCGCTCAGCGCCAAAAGCAAAAACCCGTTCTTCGACAGAAAACCCAAAGAGGAAAAAAGCAATAACGAGGAAGCGGATAAGACGAAATAAAATACGGGAAACTGCAATCACAAACGTAGCCCGGGAGGATATGTATCCTCCCGGGCTACGTCCTTTCCCGGAACCTGCTGCCCCCGGCAATCCTCACATCCAATAGATATAAGCCAGCGTTCCCGTGCTGATGATGATCCAAAGCAGAATGCCCTGGACGAGCGATTTCACGCCGACGGACTTCAACACATCCATGGACAGAGAAGCACCGATAAAAAAGAGGGTCAGCGTCAAGGACTTTCGTGCCAAACTGTTGATGAAGCGACCTACCGCCATACCTGTCTCGCTGGCCGAAAGCAGATAGGTATTGACAATCATGGCAAGAACAAAGAAAAAGATAAACCAAGGAATGCTGATTTTCTTACCATTACCTTTGAAAATCAATGAGGTCACAAGAGCCAAAGGAATGATCCACAAGGCGCGCGTCAGCTTGATGGTCGTTGCAATTTCAAGCGCTTCCTCGCCATAGGCGGCACCGGCACCCACCACCGAACTGGTATCGTGGATGGCAATGGCAGCCCAAAGGCCGAATTGCTCCTGCGTCATGCCCAGCCAATGGCCGATGGGCGTGAAGATGAACAGCGCCACGGCATTGAGAATGAAAACCGTACCCAGGGCAACCGACATCTCCGCATCTTTGGCCTTAAGTACAGGCCCCACGGCAGCAATGGCGCTGCCGCCGCAGATAGCCGTGCCGGAGCTGATGAGATAAGAGGTATCGCGGTCGACATGCAGCAGCTTGCGCCCGATCAGCCACCCGATGAGCATCGTGCCCACCACAGAAATGACCGTGAAAGCCATCCCCTGGCTGCCGGACTGCAAAGAGGCATGCAGATCCATGCCGAAGCCGAGACCGACCACAGAATATTGCAGCAGATATTTCGAGGCCTTTTTATTGAATGCCGGATAGGCACGGCCGCAGGCCAGCGCGAAAGCCAGACCTAAAAACAGAGATACCGGCGGAGTGACCCAGCCGGAGAGTCCCCGTAAGGCGGGGATATAATCCAACAATAAAAATACGGTCAAAATGACCACGAGCGATGCGTATATCGTCCGGCTGTTACGATGGAGGAACGAAGAAGGCGTTGTTTTTTCCATTGATGTTCAAATTATCTTGTTCTGATAGAGGCACAAAGATACATTTTTTAATGAAAATAACCAAAAACGGAGTTCCGAAAAACAAAAACCGGGCAGAAAGAACATCTGCAGCCGCGCAGGAAAGACTTTACTTATACCGATCTTTCCACACACGGTTTCACCTCACACTCCGCTGAGCCTGCTCGGCCGCATTCAGCATCGGCTGTTACTGGGCTGGAATGATGTGTCCGTCTGCAGTGAAGTCGGCCCGAATCATGGCGGGCATCTCACGGAAAGGAGCCTGCGCGTCGTTGCCGAAGAAGATACACTCCCAGTTTCCCTGATGATCGCGGAAATAGCCGGCACCTCCGCTACAGGGGACGGCCTCATGGCGGAGGCGAGAAGGACCATACACATTGTCGGCAACGGCTACCATGCTGCTGTAACGACCTTCATGCTGATCGGCGGCCGTTAAATAATAAAGGTAACCGCGTCTGAACAAGTAGGCGCCCTCATGGCCGATGTCGGAAGCACCGCAACGACCGTGGTTGCTCCTTGCATGATGAGCGGGAAGCGTATCAGGCGATATCAGCAGGGGCATCCGCGGCGCCTCGGCCATTCCACTCATGTCATCGGTCGTCCGCGCAATCCATCCGCCACCCCAGACGACATAGACGGTACCATCCGCATCCACGAAAGGAGAAGCATCGATATCGTCGGCCCATTTCCCGTCGCCGGCAAGGGCTCCCATATTCTTCAAGAAGTTCATTTTTTGAAAATTACCGTTCTTCGGAAAAATATGAAGAAGTCCATGGAAAAAGTACACTGTTCTCTCAAGATTTCGTATCTTTGCCCGTATAAATCAAATACTATCCATCGATATGAAACAAATACTTCTGGCATCTGCCCTCTGGTTTACCTTATGGACGGCCCAAGCCGCCACCGAGTCCGTCACTCTGCAAGGCTCTCAGGGAACCCTATCGGCCATTATACAGAAGCCCACGCTCAAGGAGGGAAAAACCTGCCCTATGGTGATCCTGATGCACGGCTTTGGAGGTCGAAAGGAGGGACCGATGTTTGAAGGCATTGCCGACGCACTGGAAAAACAAGGTATTGCCAGCATCCGCTTCGACTTCAACGGTCACGGAAATAGCGAGGGAGCGTTTCAGGACATGACCGTACCGAAAGAAATCGAAGACGCGATGTGCGTCTATGACTATGTTGCCGCGCTCCCTTACGTCAAGGGCATTGCGTTGCTCGGGCATTCGCAGGGCGGTGTCGTGGCAAGCATGACAGCGGGAAAACTCGGCAAGAAAATCAAGGCATTAGTGCTCATGGCTCCGGCGGCAGTGCTTCGCGACGATGCGATCCGCGGCAACACGTTCGGCAAAATCTACAACGCGCAGAACCCGCCGGAATATGTCGAACTATTCGGCAACATGCGACTCGGCCGCGACTATATCCTCTCGGCTCAGACCCTGCCCATCTATGAAACCGCGTTCCAGTACAAGGGAAATGTATGCGTCATTCACGGCATTGCGGATCGCATTGTGCCTTATACCTACGGCGAGCGTTATGCCCAGGGCTATAAACACAGCACCCTGCACCTGCTCGAAAATGAGGACCACGGTTTTTCCTATAATCTGCCCGAAGCGATAGAGCTGGCCACCGGATATCTGAGCGGGAAACTCAAAAAATAAATTGATAATAATGTCCATCTTTGAAGATTGCAACAAAAAGATTCATTTTTACTGCAACCACTAAAGGTGAACCGTTTACCGAATCGCGTCTTTTCCATTATCATCAATGGAAAAGACGCGATTCGGTTCTAAAATCACCATAACTCGATATTTCGGATCAAGACTATCATGCAGAAGCATCGCTGATATCACCGCTCCGGCAACAGAGCAATCGTGTAACCAGCCTGCGAGGCTTTACCTGGCCACATCCATTATTTGCGGCCCTCCTTCTTGCCCATCCATGGCTTGAAGACCGACAGATAAAACACTGTCACCAATATTAACAGCTGGATGCCTCCCCACAGAGACGTAGTACTGAGATTAGATTCATAAATGCCGAGATTGCCGGCATACCAATCTATCGCCTGCACGTTTCCGGTTACGGCCGGGCCGGTAAAAATGGTGCCGAACAAAATCATTGCGAACGTGAGGACCCATTTAACATTGATCCAGCGGTATTTGAAAAATCCCCACTTGGTACATGCTCCGTAAATGATGCCGGTTACCAAACAGCCTAAAGTTCCCACATAAATAAGAACTTCATCAAGAATCTTGATAGCCAAAGACAATATATACATCTGGTCAGGATTTTCAGGCTGAACGGTATGTTTCAAGACATTCATCCCAATAGAACACCCGATCCAACAAACTGCGGCCATTACATGGAAAAATTTCAACCATTTCAGACCTTTTGGAGACAATTTAGTCATGATTTTTATTCCATTTATAATTATTTCACAAATATAAAAGAATAATTTAACGCCGGCAACCCCGCATAGAATTATTTATCTGACTAATAAATTAGATATAGCCATTCGCATGACAGCGGCAATCCTTCGCCATCCTTATGACATTGGTACTTCAAAATACAAAACATCTACAGCCGAACAAACAGATCCTAAAGAGGAATCCTAACCCTGCACTTCAAAAAATCTGCTACAAACAACACAACCGAAAGCGGATACGGTTCACAAAGAAAAGCATGAAAAAGAATGTCTGCCGGAAAAACACTATCGTTCTTTCCGGCAGACGTGATAATAAAGCCTGCATTCAATAAAGAAATGCTCAGGCCTCAGGATGTTCCTTCATATATTTCACAGCGGCCATGACCCCATCCATCTGGCAGAGGCCCATCATGCGGCCATGGAAGGTATAACCGGCATTGTAGCCCTTGTCTTCATCGCCGAGGATGCAACGGCCGTGATCGACACGCATCGGCAAGTCGGGATTCTGCTCCTCAAAGATACGGCATACCTCCACCAGATTGGCGCGGCCATGCAGATGGTCGGCTTCGATGAAATTGCCGCCCGGCTCGATATTGGTAGAGCGTAAATGTACGAAATGGGTCCGCTTGGCATACTTCCGTGCCAATGCGGGCACGTCGTTGTGCGCTCCGGCGCTAAGGGAACCGCAGCAGAATGTGAGCCCGTTATGCGGATTGTCGACCGCACGGAGGAACCAGTCGATATCCTCGTCGCTGGTGACGATACGGGGCAGTCCGAGCAATGCGAACGGCGGGTCGTCGGGGTGCACACACATGTTGATGCCCCACTCTTCACAGGTCGGCATGATGGCAGCCAGGAAATAGCGCATGTTTTCGCGCAACTTGTCCTTATCGATATCCTTATAGAGATCCAGCAGCGCCTTGAACTTGCCCACCGGATCAAAATCGGCCTCGGAAATATTGCCGTTCACGAATCCCTGGGTCTTGATGATGATGGAATCGACCATTCGGTCGTTGTCCTCCTGCGTCATCGTCTTTGCCTTTTCATCGGCAGCGGCATTCACCTCGTCGGTATAGTCTTTTTCCGCCCCGTCACGCTTCAGGATATAACGTTCGAAATAGCAGAATTCCACTTTGTCGAAATACAGCGACGAACCGCCGTCTTCCCACGGATGCCAAAGATCGGTACGCGCCCAGTCGAGCACCGGCATGAAATTGTAACAAACGGTCCTGACACCGGCCTTGCCCAAATTGGCGAGGCTGACCTTATAGTTCTCGATGAGAGCGTCGCGGTCCGGACCGGCATATTTGATAGCCTCGCTGACGGGAAGGCTCTCGACCACGGACCAGCGGAGACCTGCCGCTTCGATATAATTTTTCATATCCATAATGGCCTCATACGTCCAAATTTCGCCATTCGGAATATCGTGCAGGGCGGTAACGATACCCTCCACCCCTATTTGCCGCAGCATCTGCAAGGTTATCTTATCTTTCTTGCCGAACCAGCGCCATGTCTTTTCCATATAATTATCTGATTGTTTATTGAAAATATTTTTGAACAAATACAGCCGGGAGTGGTACTCCCGGCCTTCTGAAATCACACACCGGAGAAAGAGCTGAAACCGCCGTCCACCGGAATGATGGAACCGGTAATGAACGATGCCTCATCCGTACAGAGGAAGCAAACCAGACCGTTCAACTCGGTGATGTCTCCAAAACGACGCATCGGAGTCTTGGCGATCACCTTATGGCTGCGCTCCGTCAGCGAGCCGTCGTCATTCAGAAGCGCCTTGCGATTCTGCTCGCCGATGAAGAAGCCCGGAGCGATGGCGTTGACACGGATTTTCTCACTGTACTTGATAGCCATCTCCTGAGCCAGCCATTTCGTCAGCGCGTTCACGCCCTCCTTGGCAATGGCGTATCCCATCACACGGGTCAGGGCGTCATAGGCCGCCATAGAGGAAACATTGATGATGCTGCCGCTTTTCTGCCCGGCCATGATCTTGCCGAAAGCCAAGCAGGGATAAATCGTACCGTAGAGATTCAGATCTATCACCTTCCGGAGATCTTCATTCTTCATGTCGAAAACAGCCTGATCGTCCATGATAGTGGCACCCGGCACATTGCCGCCGGCCGCGTTGACGAGGATATCGCAACGCCCCCACTTTTCCATCACATAGTCACGGGCTTTATTGATCTCTTCCGCATCGAGGACATTACATACAAGGCCCTCCACCGTACCGTAAGGGCGCAGCTTTTCCAGCGTCGCGTCGACCTTGTTCTGGTGGGCACCGATAATTAAAACTGTGGCTCCTGCTTCAAGAAGGCCACGTGAGACATTGCTGCCGAGCACACCGCTTCCGCCAGTGACTACGGCAATCTTTCCAGTCAAGTTTGCCATGATATAAAAGTTTATGATTGCAAATATACATTGAAAAATAAAATAGTTCCAACCCAGGCTATGGTTTTCACAGCGAATGTTTCAGAAATCAAACAAGAATGTTTCATAATAAATATTTTCAAAAACCGTTTTCGCTGCATATCCCGGGCTTTTCCCCGCAAAAAAGTACCGCCGCATCCTTCGTTTAAAGCGACGGAAGACTCATGCCGTAGATCTTCCGGTACAGATCCAATGCATAAACATCGGTCATACCCGATATGTAATCCAGAATCGAAAGAATCCGCGTGTAAATATCCTCCGCCCGGGTTTCATATTGCTGCGGAATCCTGTCAAGGAGCAGCTTCGAATAAGACTTGTCGGGCTGAATCACCGCATCGAGCATCTTGTCGAGCAGGACCGAAATAATCTGATGGCCGGCAACCTCGATGTCGACCACATCCGACGAACGGTATATTTTGCGGTAGGCCACCTCCGAACAGCGGGCGTAAGCCTTGGCCGGAGTTTCGGAAATCAGCTGGATGAGCGGTGTCATGAACTTTCCGGCCATGATCTCCTCCTCCCGTTTTTTAAAGGCCTCCGAACATTCATGCACCAATGTTCCGATGGCACAACTCCGAAGATAAGAAACCTGCTCGTTCACATCCGATACATAAGTCATTCCGCGGCTGACACTGCTGCGGCGCTCATCATCGAAGAACGCCAGAAGCAGTTCAAAGGTCTCCTCGCTGGTCAGAAGTTTCAGCCGGTGCGCGTCTTCGATATCCATGATCTGATAACAGATGTCGTCGGCAGCTTCGACAAGAAAAACCAGCGGATGACGGCAATAGCGCTTGCCGGAATCGTCCAAAGGCAGGATTCCCAATTCATCCATGATGCGGCGGAAAGCAATGCCCTCGCTTTCAAAATAACCGAACTTGGGTTTCCGGCCGGCATGGGTCGAGGCAAAAGGATATTTGATGATGGAAGCCAGTGTGGTATAGGTCAAGGCAAAGCCGCCCTCCCGCCTACCGTTGAAGCGATGGCTCAACAGGCGGAACGCGTTGGCGTTGCCCTCGAAATGAATCAGGTCGTTCCATTGCTGTTCGTTGATCATCTCTTTATAACGTTGCCCGTTGCCCTCGCTGAAATAGGTGGCGATGGCCCGTTCGCCGCTATGGCCGAAGGGAGGATTTCCCAGGTCATGGGCCAGACAGGCGGTGGCCACGATATCATCGAGGCTCTGCAATTTGCCGATCCAATCCTCACCGGCATATTTTTCGGCCAGATAAGCAGCCGTGTTATTCGCCAGCGAACGCCCCACACAGGAGACCTCCAGACTATGGGTCAGCCGGTTGTGCACAAACACGCTACCGGGAAGCGGAAACACCTGGGTTTTGTTCTGCAACCGCCGGAACGGAGAGGAGAAGACCAGGCGGTCGTAATCGCGCTGGAATTCCGTCCGTGCATGACGGCGATATTCACGCAAATGCTCCTGACCGAAGCGCAAAGTAGAGAGCAGGCGGTCCCACTCCATTTTATCACAAGACATATAGCATGTACTTTTTCATTTTTTCAATCCCGGGGAGAATACGGAACCGTGCGGACAGACCTGATGCTGGTATCCTGACCAAAGCAAACACCTGCCGTTCCCCGTTAAACGTGGCGAATATACTTTAAAAAAGAAAAATGACAAAATTTCCGGTGTTTTTATTCCATTCCGCAGCCTTCGGGAGACAGAATCCGCCCATAAAACAAAGATATGTATCGGTGTAAGAAATTTCCTTTGCGGATTCCTACTCCGATACATATCCCTGTCAAGCGATATGACGCTTCTTATATGGCGGCCTCAG
>CAZMOE010000046.1:0-17429 GCA_964567855.1 uncultured Prevotellaceae bacterium | reverse complement strand
CTCATAATCAGGGAGTCCTTGGTTCAAGCCCAAGTGGGACCACGATACTGGTTTGAAAATTTTCCGTTTAAAAAGGCAAGGCGAAGTGATTCGGTTTGCCTTTGCTTTATTTCCTTGTTTAGTGGCGCGAAGATAGCGCAAAATGATAAAAGTACAAAATATATCATGAAAATGTCCCGGATTCATAGTCCTATCTTGATCTTTCTTTGTACTTTTGCCCTTGGATTTTTTAATGGCGGATTTTGTATCCTGAAAAGATAAATATAACATGATAGAAGCACATGGTGTCATCAAGAGTTTCGGCAATTTGCAGGTACTGAAAGGGGTGGATCTCGAGGTCTCCCGCGGGGAAATTGTAAGTATTGTCGGACCCAGTGGGGCGGGAAAAACAACGCTACTGCAGATTTTAGGGACGTTGGACCGTCCGGATGGCGGGTCGATCCGTATTAACGGTAAGGATATTCTGTCCTTGCGTGACCGGGAATTATCCGCATTCCGCAATTTGCACATCGGCTTTGTATTTCAGTTCCATCAATTATTGCCGGAGTTCTCCGCGATTGAAAATGTAATGATTCCGGCGTTGATTGCAGGAACCTCTTCCCGTACTGCCCGGGCACGTGCGGAATCGTTATTGGATGATCTGAATCTGTCGGAGCGTATGAACCACAAGCCGGCGGAAATGTCGGGCGGGGAAAAGCAACGTGTGGCCGTGGCGAGGGCTCTGGTCAACAATCCGGATGTTATTTTTGCCGACGAGCCGTCCGGCAGTCTTGATACACAACATAAACAGGAGCTTCACCGTCTGTTTTTCGATTTGCGGGACCGCATGCAGCAGACGTTTGTTATCGTAACGCACGACGAAAGCCTCGCGGCCATGAGCGACAGGATTATCCGTATCGAAGACGGATGTATTGTTCCTACAATAAAGGGCCGATGAAGTCCGGGAGGAACTTCTCCATTGGTTTTATTCCGAGCATTTGATACGGATCTTACCTCCTCCGGGCTGGAAGTCGAATATCAATTTATTGTTTTTGACGGTTACAGGCAATCTCCGTTTCCCTTGGATTACGGAGATCTCTTTTTTCGTCATGAAATCTCCCTGGAGCACCAAAGTAAGCGGTTCGCAGAAGAGTTTTTTATCCAATGAAAGTTCCGGAGTGATGATACAACGGTTTTTGCGGCGCCGGATATGGAGTTTCAGATTATCTCTTTCTGTCTGATAGGCGGCTATTTCCCGGAATGTGCCGGTCCAGACTTCATGATCATGGCTTTTCACTTCATCGAAGAAGTTCCAGAGAACTTCCGGATGATACCATTTGTCATATCCGACATTGATACCGTGTGTCATGGTGATTCCCCAGTCTCCGGATTCGATGATGTTGTGAAGCCAGGCGGTAAGTTTTTCGGCTGTGGTTTTATTGTTCTGCTGTCCGACTCCAGTTTGTTTCAGACGGGTGCCGACACGCCCTTCGGAGGCTAAACGGAGGAGAAGCGGATTTGTAGCATTGTAGGGATAGCAGAATGTCGTCGGCCGGATGCCGGTATTCACTTCGATGGCACTGTCGTTTTTATGAATTTCAGCAGCGATCTCTTCTTCTGACATCTGTACTAACTTGGGGTGGGACCAACTATGATTGGATATTTCGTGTCCGGCATCGGCCATGGCCTTGAGTTGTTGCCAGGTGACACGCGGGCGTTTCAGATCTTTGGTACCGACATTGTTTCCGATAATCCAGAAAGTGCCGCGCATGCCTCTTTTTTCCAATTCTGGGGCGACCAGCGTTGCGTGTTCCTCATCTCCATCGTCGAACGTGAAGCTGATGGCTGCCGGGCGATCTCCCCGGAATTTTGAGACATAGATGTCTTCAGTTTGCGACAGCATAGCATCCGCATAGCGGCGCCCCAGTTCCAGCTGGGCCTCACGACTGAAGTGCGGGTCCCGCTCTTTTTCTTTATAACGTCGTTTCAGGTCGTCGCTATGTATTTTTGTGCATAGAGGCACTTCCCGGCAGATCGACGGCAGAATCGTATCATTGAAGCGGGTTATCTTCTCCGTTTTTTCCCAATTCCATTGCCCGACTTCCCCTACCAGAACCGGAAGATCCGGATTGTTGAACGTTTGCCGCAGGTGCGAAGCTATATCTGCAAACCGGCCTGCATAGTTCGGGGTTCCTTTCTGAATATCGGTCTCTCCCTGATGCCACAGAACACCTTTTAACCGGCCATATCGCAGCGCTTGTTTTGTGCGGATGATGGCCTCTTCCAAATAATGATGTTCCGTTTCTCCGGGAGCCCATGCCTTGATGGAACTTCCCCCTCTCGCATTGACGACAAGCAATATCTTTCGACCGCTCCACCGGTGCATCATGTCACCGAAACCTACGCCGATGCCTATCTGTTGCAGCTGTATTTCTTTGCGGATTGTAGAATAACGGTTCAGCGGGGCCCTGGCCGGCTCCGGTTCCCCTTGGGCATTCAGCAGCCATACCCCGTCGATGATTTGTGTCGTGTCGCTTCCTGTCATCGGTCCGCGGCCCGCCATATTGGACTGTCCGATGAGAAGATAAATGTCGAATTGGTCGGCAGAGCGCTGTCCTGCCTCTATGGGAGCGGAAAAAAGTATAAGAAGCAACGACAGAAAATGTACTTTTAAATTCATGGTTCTATAATTGGATAAAGATATATATGATAAGCTGAAAATATTTTTCTGGCACGTTTTCCCGGATGCTTTATGCAAATTCCAGCCCGAAAGTATCGACGAACTGTTGAAGTAATGGAGTATCCTCCCTCATTTCGTTAAACTTTTCTCTTGGCGTAAATGCTTTATATTGTGTGTCGGGAGCAGATTGCGTAATTATGAATTCTATATGAGAATTGCGAAGCTGGTTCCGCAGGAAACGGGTGATTTCCTCCCGGCGGGCTTCGAGTCTTTCTTTTTGTTCCTGATTCATCACGGCCACCTCGTAATGGTTATCGTCCGTTTGTTTTGGAAGACATCCGAGCATGGTGTTCACCAGGAAATGTTCTGTGGGTATCGTACTGACAAAATTTTTCCATGTGCGCCGGAGCGCCTCTTCCGTGACCAGTTCGTTCATCTCCTGCTGTTGAGGCTGTGCCTGCGGTGTCGCGGTTTGCTGTGCCTGCGGAGTATGTATCGAGGTCGTCCGTGAGCCCATGATTCTTCCGGTGCTCGACATCGGCGCAAATCTTGACGGGGGCGCCGTCTGCTGTGTTTGGACTGCGGGCTGCGTTGCCGTCGGCGGTGTTGAGGGTGTGGCCGGTCGTATCGGCGCTGCGGGTGGTGCTGTTGCCGGCGCCGGTTGTCCCTGCGGACGAACCGTTTGCTGATAAGAGGCTGTAGGAGCTGCCTGCGGTGTTGCCGGAGGTGTTACATTGCTATTGGATGCGGCTTGCTGTGGTTGGCGGACGACCTGGGACTGTGTCGGAGCCTGTTGCGGCGAAACCGGACGCATCGGTTGCTGTTCAGGACGTGCCGGCGTGGGCGCCGGTTGCGTCAACTGGCAGATTTTGATGATCGCGATTTCAACGGAAAGCCTTTTGTTCCTGCTGTTGCGGTATTGGAAATCGCAGTCGTTGGCAATTTGCAATGCATTATATAAAAAGGGAAGGTCGCATTGGGCAGCCTGTTGCTGATAGCGCATGGCGGTTTCCTGACCGGCTTCGATGAGGGCCACGGTAGCGGCATCTTTGCTGACCATCAGGTCGCGCAGATGTGAGGCCCAGCCTCCGATGAAATGTTGGGGATCAAAACCCCGTTTGATGACTGTATCCAGCATCAGCAGTGAGGCGGGGACATTGCCGGAGAGGGCGGCATCTGTAAGGCGGAAGAATAATTCATAGTCCAAAATACCCAGATTTTCGATCGTGGCCTGATAAGTGATGTGGCCGTTGGTGAAACTGGCGATCTGGTCGAATACCGACAACGCATCACGCATTCCACCGTCGGCCTTGCGGGCGATGACCTGCAGGGCCTGAGGTTCTGCCTGGATGTTTTCCTGAGCGGCGACGTATGAAAGGTGTTCGGCAATATCCTGAATGGAAATGCGTTGGAAGTCGTAGGTCTGGCAGCGGCTGAGAATGGTGGGCAGGATCTTTTGTTTCTCTGTCGTGGCAAGAATGAAGATAGCATGGGCCGGTGGCTCTTCCAAAGTTTTGAGGAAAGCATTGAATGCTGCCTGGGTGAGCATGTGTACCTCGTCGATGATGAACACTTTATACTTGCCTACCTGTGGCGGAACGTGCACTTGCTCGATCAGTTCGCGGATATTGTCTACGCTGTTGTTGGAGGCGGCGTCCAGTTCATGGATATTGAGAGACCGCTGTTCGTTGAAGGCTGCGCATGATTCGCACTCGTTGCATGCATCGCCGGTTGCGGTGAGATGCTGGCAGTTGATGGTTTTTGCAAAAATTCGGGCGCAAGAGGTTTTGCCCACCCCGCGCGGGCCGCAGAATAAATAGGCGTGAGCCAACTTGCCGGTCATGATGGCATTTTTAAGGGTCTGTATCAACGCCTTTTGTCCTACCACGCTTTGAAACGTTGCGGGGCGGTATTTTCTTGCAGAAACAATATAGTCGGGCACGGTGGGTAAAATCTGATTAATCGGTTAAAAATGAACGGAGGCAACCCCTTCTTCGTCTCTTGTTGAATGCGGGTGTCACTGATCCGGCAGTAATCACTGGATTGTGGACTACAAAGATAGTTCTTTTTGAAGACATCTCTAAGAAAAAGGGCTATTAATTTCCGGATTGTTCGCTACTTTCTTTCTTGTCATGGGAAAATGCCGTGCCTCTTTCCGTTAAAACACGGATAAGGGCTGCACGGCATTTTCCTGAAAGTCATTTTATGTAAATTTTCTTCCCTCCGACAATATAGAGACCCCGGGTCGGATGGTCGACACTCCTTCCTTGCAGGTCGTAAATTTCCGGGATGCCCTGTCGGGCGGAAGATTCGCTGTCGATACGTTCTATCGTGGTCAGGTCGGTGAATGTCCCGTTTTTCTGATTGACATAGAGCGTCATTATATCGTCATCCGTAAGGGCGCGGCTATAAATGGTGAGGTCGTCGAGCAGCAACGGGGCGCTGCCCCACCATGAGCCATAGCCGAAGTAGAAATGGGCTGCGGAAGAAAGTAGCCGCAGGACGGAGGCATAGCCGGAGAAGTCGTTGCTGCAACTGAAGGAAACGTTGTGTGTCCGGTCGTATTTCTTTTTACCGTCTATATAGATGTTCCATCCTGTCGCGCTGAACGTGGCGGCCAGATGATGCCATTCGGATGTTCCGAGGTCGCTGAGGGTAGTTGTCGGATAGTTGGCGTCGAACCATCCGCCCGTTCCGTTGAAACCGAGATAGGTGTTGGCCGTCATGTAGAGGCGCCCGCTGACACCGTCTGTATTGTCTTCGTCAAGGAAAGACCAGATGGCGTCCCAACTATTGTCCGCGGTGCGGAGAACAAGCAGGGAGACGGTGGCGCCTTCCGTGAGAGAAGCGCTTGCCAGCGGATTGGGGAAACGTACATAGCTGCTGCTTTGGGCAGACGGATAGCCGAAGTGCTGGCGTAGCACCGTATTTCCGAGTGCGGCATTGTGTTCGAAAGCGGGCCTGGTGCCATTGGTCTCGGCCATCGGAATTCCGATCTGTTTATTGTTGATGTTGTTCTTCCATGTATTTTCAAAATTGTAATAAGCCTTCAGTCCGCTGGTACAGTCTCCGGAGAGAGGGGCCACCGTCAGATGAAAATCGCGTTGGTAGATATATTCGTCTTTGCCGATGGTCATTGTGAGGGTAACGGGTGACGGGTCAGTCGCTTGAGCGATCTTGCCTTCGGAAGAAAGGATGGTTTCGTCGCTCGATTCCCATGTGACGGCGCATCCCAGCAATCCTTTGGTGGGCAGGACGAGGTCGGAGTAGATCTTTTCACCGTCGGTCACGGGCGATTGCAGATGATCGGCGGTATAGGCGATGGCGGCTTTGGCATCGCACTTGGCGCCCCAGACGGAAACTGCGCGGGTGTTGCCTGCCGTTCCGGAACTGCTGCTCACGGCAGTGAAGCATACGGCCGGAATGTCGGTGTAGTCTACTGTCTGACGGCATAAGACTCCTTTATGGTCGACATTGTTGAGCCGGAGGGTGATGTAAGAGGTTCCCGGTGTGGTGGTCCAGCTTCCGGCATAGGCTCCGGAGATACTACCGTCGTTGTGAAGGATGATTTCGACAGGGGTGTTGTAGGCATAGTTCTCGTAGTCCATCCGGTAGTTGTGGCGCAGGAGCTGATAGGTGCCGGCGATCTCTTCCGGACTGAATATTTCGGTGTCGGCGATGTCTGCCTGGGTTGCCGTTTCGCCTGAGAATTCAAATGGAGCGGCGCAGATCCATCCGTCTTGGTTGACGAAGAGCTGATGCACGCGTACCTGGTGTCCGGCGGTGCCGTCGTTGAATTTCGTATGATAGACGACGAACGAGCGGCCTTCGCGGTCGGTCATGGCTGAATTGTGACCTTGTGCCAATTCGGCCACGGGGGTGACATCCCACTGGTAGCTGCCCATCAGCTTCATGCCGCGGCTGGTAGCTGCCTTGGGGCCGTAGTTCATCTGGTAGGAGGTATAGATGGCCGAAACTCCGGCGTCTGTAGAACAGTCTTTATAGGGGCCGTCAGGGTTTTCGGAACGGAAAATTCTCATTTCATACCCGCCATCAGGACTATAGAAGCCGTAAGACATGAATAGATAGTACCAATCGCCGATATGTTCGATATATGGACCTTCGCCGGAGACATAATATCCACCGGCGATTTTCCGGCCGAAATAAGGATCGCTGGTCACACTGGCGGAGGTATTGTTTTCGGCCGGGTAGGAGACTGTATAGTCCCTCAGTCCGGTATTTTCGTCCAGTTCGAGGACATAGATGCCTCCGGACCACGAACCGTAGGCCACCCAGAGCTTACCGTCTTTATCATAGAAGACACAGGGATCGATGGCATGAGGCCAGTAGGTCCCCCACTGCCCTCCGCGCGCATAGCGGGCAGGTAGAGCGTTCTGTTCGCCCAGAACGACGGAGAGATCGGAATCTTCATAGCTCGGGCTACCGCTTTCAACGTTGAATCCGCTGAAAACCACGGGTCCCTGGTAGACATACGGCCCTTCGATACGATCGGCGGCCATACAGACGATGACCGAGTTCCACCGGGAACCGTTGAGGCTTATATAATACAGCCATTTCTTCATCGTGGGGTTATAGATCACGTCGGCGGCCCATTGATTGCCTTGGACGGTGAAGTTTGCCAGGGCGGTGTTCCATGCCGCGGCGTTGAAATTGCCGAAGGAAACTGTTGTCGGGCTCCCGTCGCGGATTACGTTGACGCTCGTGATTTCGTGTTTCTTGAAAGCCTCGTTGTAAGAGCAGGCCGTGATGGTTCCGTTGTCGTTTCGCCGGCCGTAGAGGGTAGCATTTTCACGCTCTCCTCCGCCGACATTGCTTGTCCATTGGATGAGGTCTTTCGTTTTGGAGACTCCCATGTGCGAGCCGAAGACGTAAAAGGTCTCTTGCGTGGGGGCGGTCAGCGTGTCGACAACAATCGAGGGGTCATGGACCGATGTGCGCCGGCTGTAAACGACGTTGTGGTAAGTGTTTGCCAGATCGTTTTCCGACAGTCGGATTTCAGCCTGTGTGTCTGTCGGCTGAAAAGCGAGGGTAACGGCTGCCATGCAAGGCAGAAATAATGTCGAAATGTGCTTCATGATTCAGGATGTGGATATTTGTGCCCGAAGGTAAGAAGTTTTGTGCAGACCTGCAAATTTTAGACCTAAAAGAAAGAATTTTCGATGTTTCGGGCAGTAGAACGGAATCTCTTGGGCTGCAGGGGCAATGAGATAGCGGTTGATGGATGTTCAAAGGATTCTGAAATGCCTGGGGAACGGACGGAATAGCGGTTCGCTGGTTCAAAAAACGCTTAAAAAGGGTGCGGAAATACAGAAAAAAGCATTTAATCTCATTGAATTATTAAATTTCTGTATATCTTTGCCACTGGCGGATGTCCGCAAACGGAGTATCTGCCCCTTGTTTTAAGAGACTGAATATACCACAAAATGCAAATGAAAAAATCTTACACACTTTGGGCAGCGGCATTCCTGTCTTCTGCCATGTCTTTAACGGCGCAGACCAAAAATGCAGGACCGCAGGTGCTTGATCCGGAACCGCTGGACCGTGGCGTTGTCGTTATTCCTGCCAACGGCGGCGGAATGCTCATCAACTGGCGTAGTCTTGTTACCGACTGCGATTCGGTAACCTTCACCATCTATAAGAATGGTAGTGAAAAAATCTACACGTCGACCGACAGCAAAGCGATCAGTTATCTCGATGCCACAGGAACGACCTCCGATACCTATAAACTCTATGCCCGCAAAAATGGAAAGATCTCCGAGAAGCCGGATAGCCATTATTTTCCTGCCGGATACCTCGTAATTCCTATCGATCGTCCTTCCGGCGGCACGACAGCGACCGGAGCTTATACATATACCCCCGGCGACGGCTCGGTAGGCGATGTCGACGGTGATGGTGAGTATGAAATTATTTTGAAATGGGATCCAACGAATCTGACCGATAACGGCCAGCCCGACAAATCCCTTCAATTTGTCACAGGCAACGTTCTCATAGATTGTTATAAACTTGACGGTACCAAGCTTTGGCGTGTCGACTTGGGAAGAAACATCCGTGCCGGTGCACATTATACCCAGTTTTTGGTGTATGACTTCGACGGTGACGGCAAGGCCGAACTGGCTTGTAAGACTGCTCCCGGCACGGTCGACGGTCTTGGCAACTATGTGCTGATGGGTAATGACGATCCCAATGCCGACTATCGGGGAACCTATAACGGTTGTCAAGGTATCATTAAAACCGGTCCCGAATATCTGACGGTCTTCAGCGGTCTTACCGGAGAGAATCTCGCTACGGTGGCTTATGAGCCAAGCCGTGACGTTCAGGCCGACGGTAAGGGCAGCGGTAAGTGGGGCGATACGTATGCTAACCGCAGCGAGCGTTATCTGGCCTGTGTAGCCTATTTGGACGGTAAACATCCCAGCATTGTGATGTGCCGCGGTTATTATACTGCTTCCTATCTTTGCGCTTGGGATTTTGATGGCCATAGTCTTACCAAACGTTGGCTGCATAGCTCCGAAACTTCCGGTCAAGGTGCTTACGGCGAGGGCGCGCACAGTCTTGCGGTCGGTGATGTCGATGGCGACGGCTGCGACGAGATTACCTACGGCTCCGCCTGCATCGACCATGACGGCCGTCTGCTTTACCGCACAGGTTTCGGTCATGGCGACGCGTTGCATTTGGGTGACTTCGATCCGGATAGAGAGGGGCTGGAAGTTTTCATGGTGCATGAGGAGACCGGTAGCTCCTTCCCGTGGGATACGGAGTTCCGCGATGCCAAGACCGGCAAGGTTATCTGGGGATTGGCGCAGAGCGGCAATGATATCGGTCGTGGACTTTGTGCCGATATCGATTCCACCAAGCGTGGCGCCGAATGCTGGCCTATCGGGGATTACAGCACCGGTTCCAAGACCAATGCGGTTTTCACCTGCAGGGGCGAAAATTTCTCAGGAAGTCGTCCGAGTGTGAATTTTGCCACCTATTTTAAGAATTATCGTTATCAGCAGGTGCTTGAAGAGGGTAAACTGGATGAATGGGATACCCGTGGCAAATCGTCGAAGAACCTGATTGATTTTGTCAGCAAGTACGGTGTCGGCTGCGGTCTTATCAAGAACGTGCCGGTACTGCAGGCGGATATTTTGGGCGACTGGCGTGAGGAGATCATCTATTATGACAATGCCACCAAGAGCAAACTGCTGCTCTTCACCTCTCCTTATCCGACGGAAGATGTCATTCCGACCTTTATGCATGACCATCTGTACCGGATGAGCATTGTTTGGCAGAATGTGGCCTACAACCAGCCGCCGCATCTCAGCTATTACTTGCCTGATTTCGACTACGATTTATATCTGCAAAAGATGAAAGATTCTGCGAACGGTATCCGTGATGTCTGGAACGACCGCGCCGTTTGTGATTTTGCGCTCTTTGCTTCTTCGGATCTGCTCCGCATCCGTTGTTCCGGTCTGGAGGGAGAGGCTGTCCGCTTGTCTGTAGTCGATATGAGCGGCCGTACTCTGTGGGAAGATGCTCCTGTGGTAGGTGACGACGGTTTCGTAACCATCGAAAGCAGTCGTTTGGGCGATAACCACGGAATATATCTCGTTTCCGTAGCCACACGCCAGGGGAAGTGCGTGAAGAAGGTGGTGCGGTAAATCCACTTATCAGAAGTAGTACGATATGAATAGAGGCCGAACATTCGGCCTCTATTCGCATTTTTAGATTTTAAGGTTTAAAAGGTGGAGAGAGATTGCTTTTTATTTGAGGTTTTGAAATTCAATAGATAACCATTGTTATAGGTACCTTCTGCCTCATAGGTTATTACAACGCGGATGGCATCCCGCACTTCTTCTTTGTGTCCGGCGAAAATGATGTCGCTATTGTTGATTGCTGTCTCGAATCCTCGGTTCCTAAAGGTGATGATATGCGATAAATCGGCTGGACTGGTGCCAAAGAAAAAGCGGGAACCCCTACCTGTTGCCCGTTTCTCAATCTGAGGCCTTCGCATGCCCATCCCATTGAAACGAGCAACGTCGAAGTCCACGCCGTATATAAACATACAATTTCTGTTTTCGGTTGAAAACAGAATAATCGGATATGTATATACACCCGAGAACATCTACCGTTGCTCTGTTCTGAATGGGATGTGAAAGTTGCGAAGTTTCAGATATCCAAAACAGTAGCGTCAAGTAAACGCCTTTTCATATTTTGTCCCCTGTCACCCTTTACCTCTTGAAAAAAGAGGTTGCGGCGAAGACTTGTTGCAAAAATACGCATAATTTTTGAGGAGCAAAGGGTCTGGGGAGATATTTTTGTTTAAATGGTAGGGCGGTTGATCGGTGATGATGTCCCTGTGGGAGTAAATCTGATTTCCAAATGGAAGTGCTGAAGGGGAAATTCTTCAAAAATATCTCTGGTTTTGCACTTGATCGTTGGACTTGTCCGGAGGTTTTCATCAGCTCTGTTATCTATCGAAAACAGTTCTGCCCCTAAAAGTCGGATAAAGACTTTTAGGGGCAGGGCTGTTTGAGGGTACCTTCGTTTTTGATTACTACTCTTAATTATTTGAGTACAATCACTTTTGCAGAGTTGTTTTCCATCCCTGGCATTGTTTTGCCGATGGGCGCCCCTATATAGGTAGGGTCGCACACAAGATATTTTACTCCATCGATCCGAATATAGTCCCCTTTGCAATCTTCGCCTACAGCAATGGCCGTGGCGAGGTGTCCCGGATAATATACCAAGGCACATGACAAACCGATCAGGTCACGCACAATTCGGGTCAATAGAATGCTGCGGTCTTCACAATCGCAGTAGGGATAATAAAGCGTTTCGTCTGCAAAGAATGCACGGTCGTGGCCCCATACTTTATCATCATATTCATATACGAAAGCTGTCTGTACCCAATGGCATAACATATCTACAGCCTCTGCATTGCTCTTGTCGTTTATCCATGAACGGAGTTGCGGGTAAAGGACCTCCTTTGCCTGTTTGCTCATCGGAGTATTGGCGTACAATGCCCAACGCGTCATGAAGTCGTCCCCGAAATACGATGTCGGATAGTCGTTGCAGAAAGCCATCAGGTTCTCATTCTCAATGACCGTTGCTTTCATCCATTCGATATCAGGGGCCGCCAGCGTGCGTTTTGCCGCTGACTTTTGTGCCAAAGCCTGTTCCTCATTGATTGCAAGCGACATTGCCTGTTCTTGTGGATATTTGGCCTCGCAAATCTTTATCCTGTTCGACAAAATGTTATCGGCGAAGAAAAACATCCCGTCTATTTTCCAGCAAGGTTTGTTGAATATATAGTATTGGCTGCCGTATAACATGTGCAGTTTATCATCTACGTCTGCCAATCTCATCTGATAGCCGGATTGGCAGAAGATATATGCTTTCAGCAATTCGGCCTCATTGCTCCCCTTGCCAAGTAGTTCACAACTGATGATATCCAACATGCGCAGGTAACTCCAGTCACACAGCTTATGTGTCGCGCGCAGTGTAAGGCAGTCATGTATCAGATTGTTGTAATCATCCGAAGAAAGATTCTTCCATGCTTTTGCGAGGTTATTACCATCGATATTCGTCAAAGAGAACTTCAGCTTCTCGTCTGCCCTTACCTCCATAGCGGTGCCATAAAGGGAGAACTTCATGGTCTGTACCGTCGGTTCCGGCTGTTCTTCTATAGGCTCGATTGGTTGCGGCTGCGGTGTGGGTTCCGGAACGGGTATCTCTTCCTCTATCACGATCGGGTTGTCGTGAATAGGCCTTTCCTTTTCCTCGTCCTCGATTACCACCGGCGGCACCTTGTCATCTTTGGGTTTCGGTACGGCCGGTTGTGTTTCGAACTCTTTCCAGACGTTCTTGACGAATTCCGCATATTCTTCGTTCGCCTGTCTGCGGAAATCCTGGAACTCTGCATGTGCCTGCTTGCGGAATTGATCGAACTGGTCTTGTAAAGAATATTGGGCGTAACCCGATGCCACGCAAAAGGTCACGCCCAATATCGATAGTATGGTTTTCATGATATTAGAGCTTGTTGCGGAGTACGTCGTCTACAATATCGCTCAGTTCATCACCCTCTTCCTCGAGTTGTTTCTGCATGTTTCTCTTCAGTCGGGCTGTCAGTTCCTTTTTGTCGAAAGCCAAGCGCACCTGTACCTCGAATAAATTGTTCGGCAGACGGCGGTAGATTGTCAGCACGGGGATGGCGTTTGTCAGCGATTCATCCACAATGGATTTTGTTCGCTCGTTGAATTTGTCCACTGTTGTGGCGGAGATACTTGAAGCCTGCTCATTGTCCAGTTTTCCCTGCATGGCTGCTACAATCTGTGTCTTGATCATTGCCGCCAGCTCCACCTGTGCCTGATTGCGTGCTGCCGCATAGCCGGCGTTGTAGCTTCCTGCCGTTTGTGTCCCGCTTTGCATGATGAATCGTTTTGTGGTGTTGCCGTCTTCGTCCACCATCGACTCCATACCATACATTTGACTTGCTGTAATCTGTTGCTCCATGTCTTTGTCACCGGCATTTACGGTCCAGCCCTCTTTCTTGTATTCCTTTGCCTGTTTCTTGGCGCTTTTGCTGGGTTTGGCATTCAGCATTTTCATGATTGTCTCGTTCAATTCTCGCTGTTGTTTGGCCAGTTCGATGGCCGACTGTGCGTTGAGTGTCATGCTGCATGCTATGGCAGCGATGAGTGTAAAGAAAAGCTTTTTCATAATGTTTGTTGTGTTTATGTTATTGATTGTATGTTGTTCTTTCGCCTATTAAAGGCGTATTTTATAAAAGGTAACCCATATTTTCAAAAGATTTTTGTCTTTTTCTTTCAGAGCTTTCTTAAGCAGTTCTGCGTCGCGGCTGTGCTCGCCGTGTTTTTTGTCCTGGAGATAGATATGCAGCTCCTTTTCCGCCTCTTTGTATTGCTCCATGCGTGTCAGCAGATAGATGCGTACCCAACGCAGTTCGCTTATCTGGACGCGATACATCCCGATTTCGTAGTCTCTCTCGTCTGCCTCCGCCTTTTCGGTCGGCACCTCTGTTTGGCCGATGTGCCCTTCGTTTTCTTCAATCAGTTTGTCGACATAAGTCAGTGCTTCGCCATATTGTCCGCTCTCTATCAGTCGGTCTATTTCTTCGGCTTCTTCCGAGGCTGCTCTGAACACGGTGGCAGAATATTCTATCCCCAGTTCATCGAGGGGCGAAGAGGTCGGCACGACAAATGGAGCCATCACGATTGCTATTGTAATGCAGGCTGCCACGCCCGTCGCCCACTTGCGCCCTATGCTTACAGGTCTGTTTCTCTCCCATTTCTGCATGCGGTCAAGTTTTCTCTTCCGCTCGCCGAGCCGGTCGATGATCAGTTGCTCCAACTTATCCTGTCGTAGGGTTTCTTTCGATTTCATGATCCGTTATTTCCCATTTAAGCGGGATTGCGGGTAAAGTAACCCTATCTTAGCAATAAATTTCATATCTCGCCATTTCCGCCCGGGCCCTTTCCTTCAAAGTGGCCATACATTTCGACTTTGCGCTTTTCAGTCCTGTCTTGGTGACATTGCTTTCCTTGCGCAGCGTCATTATCTCGTCCAGATTTTTTTCCTCCAGGTAGAACAATGTTATGATTTCTATGCAGTGTGGCGGAAGGCTCTGTATGCAGTCATCCACGATCCGGATCAGCTGTTCCTTTTCCTCTTCCGTATCATCGCGTGACAGGGTCGCATATTCGGAGCTTGCCGCTTCGCAAGCAATGAGATCATCGACATACACATCTTTCACACTGCGCATGATCTCGCGGTTTTCGAGTTTGGCGAATGTCATCAGAAACGTAGTCAGGGAGCAGCTCATGGGCTTGTACCCGCCGTTTTTCTGTTGGCGGCTTATTGCCCCGTTCTCCATCTTTATTTTGCGGTTTTCGATCTCTGTCCAGAGTTTCAGAAATGCCATTTGGAATATCTCCTGCTTTTTGTCTTTATCGAAAAACACCTCATTGAAATGTTCGTTGAAATACCGGCGTGTGGTGTTGTAAAACCACTCCTCCACCCTGCGGTCAGAGTGTTGCAGCCCCTCCACCACCTCCGTATCGCTATAAGCCTCCTTTTTGAGCAGCCTCTTTATCATAAATTCCTGTTCTTGTAAGATCACCGGCTTCCCGTCACCATCGGGTTCTGGGGCAGTCGCCCCTGATGGCGTTCCATGAAGTCGTCGAGTGCATTTTGCAGCTCCTCGTTATTCATTACGAACAATTCTTCGCCAAGCGTATAAAGCGCATAGGTCAGTTTGCCGATGTTCAGCTCCTTCATCTCGGTGCACAGCTGATAGGGGCGGCAAGCGCTCACGGTCTGCCACCGTTCCGGTACAAGTGCGGGCCCGGATTCTTTTTGCTCCGTCGCATCTATCGGTATGTTGAATTTTATGTCGACTCCCCGCACATACTCGTTCTCCTCTCCGCAGGTGGCATCGCCGCTGTGGCAGGCATCTACAATCACCGTCAGCTTTCCACGTTCGCCGATCTTTTGCCTTATGGTGGTCAACAGCTCGGCCAACTCATCATCGCACAAGTGCTTTTCGCCCCGGTCTTCCGGTCCGTATGTCATATAGGCATCATACGGGATCCACGATTCGTCCCATTGGGCATGTCTCCGTTCGCCCCAACGCTCCGCTTCGTCACCGTTCAGGTCGGTCATCAGCTGTCCGTGTCCGGAATAATGAATCACTACCGCGTCGCCCTTCCTGCACTGTGTCGCCAACGTCCTGAACGCGGCCACGATGGCCTCTTTTGTGGCATACTCGTTCGTCAGGACCTCGATATCGGTATATCCGTTCTTGCGTAGCAGTTCTTCGACGATGCGCACATCATTGTCGCCGTGAATCTTGCCCCATCGTGTATCCAGATGTTTGCCGAGGCCGATAATCAGGGCATGGCTTGTGTGAGCAGTTATAGGCATTGCCCCCAGCAGGATCAGAAATATAAGCGGAATGAGTTTCCTCATGGTCAGTCATTAAAGAAATCGCCCGCGTTGAAACGATCTTTCAGCGGCACTTCGTTGGGTTGCCATGTACGCACCTTTATCAGCGGTTCGTCGTGGTTGGTCATGTCTATGAGCAGGAACAGATACCCTATGTCGGAATAGGTCGATGAGGTATATTCCTGCCGGATCTGTATGGCGAACAGCTCCTCCTTTTCAAACTTCTCGAGCCACTGCACCTCATTGTTCGAGAAGCGCAGGTTGATAAATTCATTGCGGGCGAAGCATCGCTTCAGGTTATTGAGATACTGATCTTTCGTATAACGGTTGTAGGTAATGGTCTCCTGTCCCTCTATCGACACCTGCCGTTCTTCCGTAACCGGTCGGGTACGCTTTCGCACGACATTGCCGACGATGATTTTCGCCTCGTCGTCGAAAATGTCGCGTATGTAGTCCAGACGTTTCAGGCAGTAAGCGGTCTTGTAGTTTTCCATGAATTCCATCAGTAACTCGCGCGTGTCGTCTTTCCACCCCGGGGCCTCTCGGCAGAGTATATCGTTTTCGGCCTCCTGCCCAAGGCCCAAAGCTACATTGACGATCTTGCCGTCGGTGTTGAGAGTAAACACCACGTCTTCGACAAAAGTCTTCTTTCGGCCGCCGTTATTGAATGTGAACGACATCTGCAGCCCGCGGACTACGGTCGTATTGTTCGTGCCTTTGAAGAATGTCATGTGCGGAGTACCCACAATGCGTGCCGTGCCGTACTTGATGAGTTTGCGATACACGTCCAGTCCCTCTATCGTGAAGTATCCGTCGGCATTCGAATAGTTGCGGCCGGCGATGGCCGTTATCACCTTGTCTATTACGTCGGTCTGCTGCACGGCATCGGTGGCTATCTGCGACTGTTGCGGCTTCAGGTCGATGCCGCTTTTGTCCTCACGGTCCTTGTGTGGCAAAGCGGCGGTCCGGGAGCTATTTACTGTTTTCTCGGCTTTGCCGAACGGCCGCTTCGTTACCACATTCAACACGCTTTCCATCTCGTTGTCGCCGCGTGCCTGCCCCTTGTATTCATAGTCTATGCCTATGTGATACACATCGGTGGTGTAGCCGGCTATCATTTCAATCATCCCGCGTCCGTCCTTCGCGCTTCCCTGGCAGTCGGCACGTCCGTCGGAATAGGTAAATTCTATACTCGACACCGGTTGGCCCTTATAGTCGAACAGGAGGTCCACATAATCGCCGTCGCGCCGGTCGAAACGCACGCTGATGTCGTCCAATATCTCGTTTATTTTCACCGGTATCCAGTCCACCAATATGCCGTGTGCGTCACTCACCTCATTGGGGTGCTGTACGGAGCGGGCAAGCGAATAGGCCCAGTAATAATATTGCAGCGCCATGTCTATTTTGGCTTTTTCTAAACATTCTTCGGCGATTGTCGCCATATCTTTCGCCTTGGCGATACGTCCCTCGAATATGCGTGCCAGTTCCGAGCGTTTCATGAACATGCGCGCCGTCACTAAATCTCCCTTGCGCACAGGTTCCATGCGCTGCACGTTGGTCAGTGTGGCCTGGCTGTAGGTCTTGACACACATCAGAACCCTCGATTTGTGGTCCGTATTGCCATTGGTCGTGCTCAGATCGTCGATCTGCGTAAAGTCGTTCGACACATGGGTGGCGATCCGGCTTGTCAAATCGGCCATGGCCGCATCGTTCGCCTCTGCTTCGGTAGCAGCTGTCCCTGTGCCGTAATAGTACTCGCCCGATGAAATGACATAGTCCCAGTTCTCTGCCCGGGTCGTTA
>CAZMOE010000045.1:0-18706 GCA_964567855.1 uncultured Prevotellaceae bacterium | reverse complement strand
AATAATCTTTGCATACAACCGCTTTAAATTCGTTGTGGCTGCATTTTGCTTGTCGGAATGTGAATTACATCATCGAGATGGTGAATCGTGTCTGAGAAGTGAAATAATGCAGCATTGAAGAACTCCGATACAGACATGTTCGTTCTGGCCAATTGTCTCCCTTTACCGTTCAGCGGTCGCTGAACGGTAATTTATGTTGACTTCTCCGCCTTTTTAACTTATCTTCTCTCACCGTTCAGCGGCCGTTGAACGGTGACATAGTCTAATTTTTTTCGGCAAGTCTATATGATGAAGAGCCTGGTTATGCTGATGTAAATTTGTTTGTTTTAAGTTGAAATAAATCTGTAATGTACAAAAAAGAACCTGTAAAAAGGCCGTATTCGGATTTCCGTGTTGGAAAGCGGATCTTTTTACAGGTTTTGCGGATGTTTTCCGTATGGAATCTGTCAGCTCATTGCATCTGTCCTCCCACAATGTCGAGCAGTTCGGCGGTGATAGCTTGCTGGCGCCCTTTATTATACATCATGCGCAGTTCGTCCAGCAGTTCGTTGGCGTTGTCCGTGGCGGTTTGCATGGCAATCGTCCGGGCTGCATGTTCTGCCGCCTGGGCGTCCAACAGGCAGGTGTAGATTTTCATACATAAGGCATCGGGGATGAGGGATTGCATGACTTCTCTGGCTGTCGGTTCCACAATATACCTGGTCGAGGTCTTGGAAGAGCCGGCCTCCGGCGTTGTGTCGGGACGATCATTTCCTTCAGTAGCGCCCAAATTTACGGGGAGGAACGTTTCACGCGTCGGGATTTGGGTAGCCGTGGACTTGAAATGAGTATAAAGAAGCTCCGCGCGGTCTATCCGTCCGGATAAAAAGTCTTCCTGAAGGCGCATAGCGATAGCTGCGGCGTCGGCATAGGCCGGATGGTTGCCGCAGTCGACATAATCCCGGCAGAGACGGGTATTGCTTGGAGTGTTTTTGGAAAACGCCTGGTCCAATTTTCTGCCGATGACATACAAATCGACGGCCTCATCTCCTAAAGCTGCATATTCGGAAAGAACGGCGTTCGCCTGGCGCAGGATATTGGCATTATAACTGCCGCAAAGGCTCGTGTTCGAGGCGATGGCCACAACCGCGATGCGGTGTATCTTTGTCCGTTCGGAACAAAGGGAAGAAACGGCATTTTCACCTCCCGGCATATTGAGCAGATTTACCAATATGTGGTGCAGATGGCGGTCATAGGGCAGCATGCCTTCAATGGCGGACTGCGCCTTATGCAATTTGGCTGACGCGACCATTTTCATGGCCGAGGTGATCTTGAGCGTTCCCTCTACAGAGCCTATGCGACCTTTGATTTCTTTTAATGAAGCCATGGTTCCGGAAATCTTTTTATGTTAGGCGAGCTGTGTGCAGACTGTGGCGGCTGTCTGTGCTATTATGTCGCCGATCGTGTCATCGATTTTACCGGCGGCCAGAGGTGCAATGACATCCTCGGTGTGGCCGGCACGCAATAAGGCAAGGAATTTCTCCTGAAATTCGGGCACCTGATCTACCGTGATGGAGGCCATCAGGCCCTTTGTGCCGCAATAGAGGATCGCGATCTGTTCGCCCACCGGCATAGGGGTGTATTGTGCCTGAATCAGCAGTTTGTTATTTTTCCGACCGCGGTCGATGGTCATGGCGGTCACTGCATCCATATCGCTGGAAAATTTAGAGAAAGCTTCCAGTTCGCGGTATTGTGCCTGATCGATTTTCAGGGTTCCGGCAACCTTTTTCATCGATTTGATCTGTGCCGATCCGCCTACACGGCTCACGGAGATACCCACATTGATAGCCGGACGGAATCCTTGGTTAAAGAGGTCGGTTTCGAGGAAAATCTGACCGTCGGTAATGGAAATTACGTTGGTCGGAATGTAAGCGGAAACGTCACCGGCCTGAGTTTCGATGATGGGGAGTGCCGTCAGCGACCCACCACCTTTTACTTTCCCCTTAAGGCAGGGCGGGAGATCGTTCATCTGTTCGGCCACCTCTTGCTGTGCGATGATTTTGGCTGCCCGCTCCAGCAGACGGCTGTGCAGATAGAAGACATCGCCCGGATAGGCTTCACGCCCTGACGGACGGCGCAAAATAAGCGATACTTCGCGATAGGCAACCGCTTGCTTGGAAAGGTCGTCATAGATAACGAGGGCATGGCGTCCTGTATCGCGCAGATATTCACCGATAGCGGCACCGGTGAACGGAGCGAAATACTGGAGAGCGGCCGTATCGGCAGCTGTGGCCGCCACAACGCAAGTGTAGGGCATGGCGCCTTTCTCTTTCAGCGTTTGCACGATGGAGGCCACGGTAGAGCCTTTCTGTCCGATGGCCACATAAATGCAGTAGACCGGGTTTCCAGCCTCGTAATTGGCTTTCTGGTTGATGATGGTATCGATAGCGATGGCGGTTTTGCCTGTCTGGCGGTCGCCGATGATCAACTCGCGCTGTCCGCGGCCGATCGGGATCATGGCGTCGACCGCTTTCAGCCCGGTCTGCAGCGGCTCTTTGACCGGCTGGCGGAAAACGACGCCGGGGGCCTTTCGTTCGAGTGGCATTTCATATTTCTCACCGCCGATGGCTCCTAATCCATCGAGCGGGGCGCCTAACGGGTTAATGACGCGGCCGAACATCTCTTCGCTGACATCGATAGAGGCGATGCGGCCGGTCCGTTTTACGGTCATTCCTTCGCTGATCTTCTCTGTGGCTCCCAAAAGAACGGCGCCGACGTTATCTTCTTCAAGGTTCATGACAATCGCCATGACGCCGTTGTCGAACTCCAGGAGTTCGTTGGCTTCGGCATTGCGTAATCCGTAAATACGAACCACACCGTCGCCCACCGTGAGCACGGTGCCGACTTCTTCGAAGTGAGTGGCCGTATTGATGCCGCGGAGTTGTTCAAGAAGCACATCCGAGACTTCACTTGCGTTGATGTTATTCATTCTTTTGTTGTTGATATTGTCTGGTTTTACACTGGGGCAGTTGTCTGTGATGCGGAATCTAAACGATTCGTTTGTTCTGCTCTATGAATTGCTTTTTGATGCGTTCGAATTGCGTTGCGATGCTGGCATCAAGCTGATAGTCGTCGATAGAGAAAATAAATCCGCCGATCAGTCTGGGGTCGACACGGGTTTCTATGATGACGTCGGCCGACTGTTGCAGACGGGTTGCCACTGTTTTCTTCAGGCTCTGCACGACAGTATCTTCAATGGGTACTGCCGTTGTCAGTTTGCCGATGCAGATATGCTTCAGTTCCCGATAGAGGATGATGTAGGCATGGACGATGAAAAGCATATCCGGGGCGCGGTGACGGGAGACAACCAATGCGGCGAATTTACGGAATACCGCAGAAGCATTTTCCGCCGCAGAGCGGCAGATAGCCTTTTCCTTGACTGAAAGAGGCTGCAAGGGGTTGTCCAATATCTCCCGCAGTTCCGGCACTTGCCGGTAAACGGTTATGAAACGTTGCGCTTCATGGTAGACGACCTCTTCACACCGCTCTTCTGTTGCATATTTCAAAAGCGCTTTGGCATATCGTTTTGCGATGACTCCTATATTCATATTTTATAAGATTGGAATGTCTGTTGACGCCGGCAGGCTGCGAAGCGCTTGCCTTACGCTTGGATTTCGTCGAGCATCCGGTCGATCATGGCCATCTGTTCTTTATCGTCTTTCAGTGTCTTGCGGAGCACTTTCTCGGCAATCTCGACAGAAAGCAGGCCCACTTGCCGGCGTATGTCGCGGAAAGCATCTTCTTTCTCGATTTCTATCTGGCGTTTCGTCTCTTCAAGTATTTTCTGCCCCTCGGCGGCGGCTTCGGCCTTGGCCTGTTCTACAATCCGGTTTCGCGTGTTGACAGCCTCGGCAAGGATGCGCGATTGTTCCTCGCGCGCCTGCTTGAGCAGGAGGGCGCTTTCTTCCTGGATATGAGCCAACTTCTCATTGGCCGCCTGCGCAGCGGCCAATGAGTCGTCGATGTATCGCTTCCGCTCGTCGATCATGCCTGTAATGACGGGCCAGCCATATTTGGCAAGGATAAAAAAGACGATGCCGAAGACGATGACCATCCAGAAGAGCAAACCACTGTCTGGAATTAGTAAAGACATAGGCTTGGGCTACCGGTTATTTCAAGAATACAATCAACATGCAGGAGACTGCACCGATCAGGCTGACACCTTCCAGAAGCGCTCCGATAATAATCATCGGGGTCTGGATTTTGCTGATCGCTTCAGGCTGGCGTGCCATAGCATCCATGGCGGCAGTACCGATTTTTCCTAATCCGAGACCTGCACCGATAGTGACAATGCCTGCGCCGATAGCAGCTCCGATGTAATTTAAATTGATAGCGTCTAATAAAATCGAATTAAACATAGCTGTAATAATTTAATGGGTTATAATTTTTATTTTATGATTGTTGTTTCAAGATTTGACTTTCGCCGGTTCTGCATGATGGGCAGGTTGCGACAAGCCGATGAAAACCGCTGACAGGATAGTGAAGACATAGGCCTGGATGAAGGCTACCAGCAACTCAAGGACATTCAGGAAGAGGGAGAAAACGAGCGATGCGATGGTCATGGGAATGCCGAGGCCCGGACCCATTGTTCCCGTAATGAAGATGATGCTGAAAAAGGCCAGCAAGGCCGTATGTCCTGCCATGATATTGGCGAAAAGACGGATCATGAGAGCGATCGGTTTGGTGAACATACCGAAGATTTCAATGACTGCCATCAGCGGCTTCAGCGCTCCAGGTACATCCGGCCAGAGGATTTCTTTCCAATATTCTTTATTGCCAAACAGGTTGACCATCAGGAAGGTGCAGCAGGCAAGCACGAAAGTGACGGCAATGTTGCCGGTCAAATTGGCACTGCCGGGGACTAATCCGATGAGGTTATTGAAGAAAATGAAGAAGAAAGCGGTCAGTAGGTAAGGGGCGTAGCGTTGGACGTGATGTGGAATGTTAGCCTTGATGATGTCGATGTAAACCATATTGACGACCATTTCGATCATCCCTGTAAAACCTTTAGGGGCCTTGTCTGAACAAGTATGGCGTTTATACCAATGTGAGCAGTACAGAATAAGACCGATGAGCAGTGCTGCGTTGATGAACAACGCCAGCACGTTTTTGGTAATCGATAGGTCGACGGGGCGAACCTCCTCGCCGGAAGCGGGGTCGCGTTCCACGACTTTGCCGTCATGATCACCGCCATGGGCTATATGGAATCCCTCGTGAGCTTCGTGGCCGTGGTGGAAGTTTTTGGAAGAAAAGCAGTGCCATCCGGTGCGGGAGCTATAGACAATGACAGGAAGATAGAGAGTTACGTGTGTTTCGCCGATAGTGATGAAGTGCCATTCATAGGCATCGCCGATGTGTCCGAAGATTAAAGCGGAGACATCGATCTTTTCGGCCGGGTTTTCCGCCTCTTGCGCTTGTGCGGTAACCGGAGCGGCAAGGCGGCATATCCCTAACAGAAGAACGATAATCAGTATTTTTCCCCAGTGTTTCATATTCTGTTATTTTGTTTCTGTTTTTGCATTACCGGCAGCAACCTTCTTGTTCTCTGCAATCAGAAAACCGCTTTCGCAGATCAAGGTCAGGAAATAGGCGACCAGCAAGTCGACCGTAAAAGGTTTGACCGGGCCGGTGGCAATGCCCCAATAGAGAAATAAAAGGATGATGGCAAACAATATTTTTGCAACCTTGCCGCCTAAAATCACCCATAGGGTAGATCCGGAATTTCCGGCGTCGGCGAGAGCATATATTTTTGCAAAAGCGGTTTCGTAAAGCAGAAAGGCACATGCGATTACGTCATGCCAGGGATGTGCGATGGCCGGATAGGCGGCAAAGAGCACATGTCCGGTCAGGTCATACAGGGCGAGAAGGATGAGCATTCTGTAAAAAAACCGTAAGCAAAAATTTTTTTGTATTGCCATGTTATGATTGCTTTTGTTGTGGCGCAGCTGCGAGGGTCACGCATGCGGTGATGACGTTGTCTTTAACCTCGGCATAACCTTTGTCGATCTCTATGACCTTTTCTGTTCCGCTTTCGACATAACGGATAAGGCCTTTGGTAAGTGTGGAGATGAGGGCATCGTGGTTCTCGAGGACAACGAACCGCCCTTTGGCTCCGGGAAGCTCGACCAATTCGACCTCTCCTTCATATACGGCGTATTCAGGACTATAGACGGTAAGTTTCATATTGCATTGTTTTGCGGGGATCGCTCGGACGGTCTTCCCGAATGAATGTTTTTACTATTTTGTTCCGGCCGCATCCATCAACTTCTTACCCTTGGCGATGGCCTCTTCGATCGTGCCGACGTTGAGGAACGCCTGTTCGGGAAGATAGTCTACCTCACCGTCAAGAATCATATTGAAGCCCTTGATGGTATCTTCGATATTGACCATGACGCCGGGAACGCCGGTGAACTGTTCGGCCACGGTGAAAGGCTGGGACAGGAAGCGCTGTACGCGACGGGCACGGTTGACGGTCTGGCGATCTTCGTCCGAAAGCTCGTCCATACCGAGGATGGAGATGATATCCTGCAATTCTTTGTTGCGCTGCAGAATCTGCTTGACCCTTTGGGCGCAGTTGTAATGATCTTCGCCGATGATGTTAGGGTCCAGAATCCGCGAGGTAGACTCAAGCGGGTCTACGGCCGGGTATATTCCCAATTCGGTGATCTTTCTGCTGAGCACGGTGGTGGCATCCAGATGTGAGAAGGTGGTGGCCGGAGCGGGGTCGGTCAAGTCGTCGGCGGGAACGTAGACGGCTTGCACGGAGGTGATGGAACCTTTCACCGTGGAGGTGATTCGTTCCTGCATCTTACCCATGTCGGTGGCCAGCGTGGGCTGGTAACCTACGGCCGAAGGCATGCGTCCCAGCAAGGCAGACACTTCCGAACCGGCCTGAGTGAAACGGAAAATATTGTCGATGAAAAGCAGGATGTCTTTAGAGGTTCCTATTTCGTCGCTGTCGCGGAACGATTCGGCGACGGTCAGTCCGCTCAGAGCGACAGAGGCACGTGCTCCCGGAGGTTCCGACATCTGGCCGTAGACAAGGGTGGCCTGAGACTTGGCGACCTCCGCATAATCTATTTTGGAGAGATCCCATTTGCCTTCTTCGAGATTTTTCTTGAATTCCTCGCCATACCGGATCACACCGGACTCTATCATTTCGCGGAGCAGGTCGTTACCTTCGCGTGTACGTTCTCCCACACCGGTGAAGACAGAAAACCCGTTGTGTTTTTTAGCGATATTATTGATAAGCTCCATGATGAGCACCGTTTTGCCGACGCCTGCACCGCCGAAAAGACCGATTTTACCGCCTTTCAGATACGGCTCCAGCAGGTCGACGACTTTGATGCCTGTGTAGAGGACCTCCTGACTCGTTTTCAGCTCTTCAAACTTCGGTGGCTCGCGATGGATGGGAAGGGCGCCCTTCTTGTCAAGCTGTTTCATGCCGTCCACGGTTTCGCCGATTACATTCAGCAGGCGGCCTTTGACCTGGTCTCCGACGGGCATGGTGATAGGGTTGCCGGTGGCCGTCACCTCCAGCCCGCGGCGCAGTCCGTCGGTACTGTCCATTGCGACACAGCGGACGGAATTTTCACCGATATGCTGTTGTACTTCGATGATAAGCTGTCTTCCGTCCGGTCGTTCGACTGAAAGTGCTTCGTTGATGGCCGGTAAATGCAGTTCCTGTGTTTCGTCGGTAATCGTGAATGAAACATCCACTACAGGACCGATAATCTGGGATATATGTCCTTGTAATTGTGACATAAGGCTAATATTTTATTTTAATGTCGGAAATCTTTGCTGTGTGTTTGATAGCTGAGACGGCCGATTTGTGTTTATGATGGTCAAAGATACGGATTCTTTGTTTTCTGTGGTATTATTTTTTATTAAGATTTAAAATAACAGTCCCAAAGATAGGAGATAAATTTATTATTTGTTTCTTTTTTTCAATAAATTTAAAAGAAAGGACACTTTTCATGCCGTAATTACAGAAAAAACACTCAAAAGTGAATGTTCCCGTGCATTGGTTATTGGATAAGTTAGGGTTGCTGGCGGCAGAGGCGGTAGGTGTGGTGTTGCCGGCGGAATGGAAAGCGCTGCCTATGGATTTAGAGGCTTTGGATTTTTTCGTGTTTCCTGTTATGATGGTGTCGGAATATCTTCCCGCACTTCGGTTTGGGGCAATGTGGGCGTTACCGGTCGTAATGTGTATTGCGGAAATTGCAGTCACGGTGTTTTGTATGCTTCCGGCGCTGTGCCGGGCTCCGGAAACGGAGTGGGAGATTGTTGCCGTTTCGCCGGCTGCATTGCCCCGATTGTTGTTGGCGTCTCCAGATTTCCCGTTGTTTGCGGGAGTGATGTCGGGAGTGCTATATGCGGGCAGGAGAGGTGCTGTGCGCTGGTTGTCGGCGTTTCCCGCATTTTTCTTTTAAGCGGTCCGGGCATAAGGTTTGTAATACTCTCTGTGGAAATCGCTTGATCTCTCGTCGGGACCGTTTGCGGTCTGGGCTTACCGGTTTTATACATTAAATTAAAAGAAAGGATTAAAACGGGATGGACCATTGAAATAGTATTTCCGGAAAATAAACTAAAATTATCTGCTTCGGGTTATTCTTACAGTCGTTTCCCAAGAAAAATTATCAATAATGAGTAGTGAGATGTTTTGCTTTCAATGCGAGGAAGCATTAAAGGGTGTTAGCTGTATATCTGCCGGCACTTGTGGAAAGAGGGCTCCGTTGTCGGCGCGTATGGATCTTTTGATTTTTATGATAAAAGGGCTTTGTGTCGTGGCCGATACTATTCGGCGGCAGGGAGGAACGGTCGATCCGCGGACTGACCGTATCGTGGTGGAGTCTCTTTACAGTACGATGACCAATGTGAATTTTGATGATCTCGATATAGAGCGTCGGTGTGTGAATGCCATGGAATTGCGTTACGAAATGATGCAGCAGGCCCATATCGACGGCATCTCGTTGCCGGATGCGGATGAAGTCAACTGGTTCGGCCTTCCGATAGATTTTGCCGAAAAGGCCCGTACCGTCGGAATCTTGCATGAGCAGGACATGGAAGTTCGTGGATATAAGGAATTTATTGTTTACGGATTGAAAGGAATGTGCGCGTATCTTTATCACGCGATGAATGTAGGCATGGATGATTCCGAGATTCATCATTTCATTCAGAAAGCAATGTGCCAGGTTACTTTAGGGCCGGGTTCTTTAGAAAAATGGCACGCCTTGCTGCTGGAGGTCGGTGGCTGGGGGCGCAGGGCGATGGCCCTTCTGGACAGGGCCTACACCTCCCGTTTCGGTGTTTCCCGACAAAGCGAAGTCTCTGCCCGTACACGCCGGCGGCCGGGCATTTTGGTGAGCGGTCATGATATGGGCGATCTGTTGCAGCTTCTCGAACAGTGCGAGCGAAGCGGTGTGGATGTCTATACGCATGGTGAGATGCTGCCGGCCCACCATTACCCGGAGTTGAGAAGGTTTCATTGCCTGGCAGGTAATTATGGAAACAGCTGGTGGGAGCAGCATTATGAATTTGATGCTTTTCACGGCCCGATCCTGATGACCTCCAACTGTCTTGTGCCTCTTTACATTAGAGAAGGATATCAGAACCGTCTTTATACGACCGGGCCGGTCAGTTATCCGGGTGCCCGCCATATTAAGGAGGATGCCTCCGGCCGCAAGGATTTCTCCCGCTTGATCGAGCAAGCCAGAAAATGTGCTGCGCCGGAGGATCTGGGCGGTGCTGCTATGGTCGGCGGTTTTTCCCATGTGCAGCTGGCACGCCGTTTGGATAAGATTGTCAGGTTGCTGAAAGAGGATAAAATCCGTCAGATCGTGGTCATTGCCGGCTGTGACGGTCGCATGGCCTATCGGCAGTACTATACCGATTTGGCCAAACGCCTGCCGCATGATACTTTGATTCTGACGTGCGGCTGTGTCAAGTACCGTTTTATCAGAAACGGGTTCGGTCATATAGAATCGTTGCCGAGAGTGCTTGATTTGGGGCAGTGTAATGATTTTTATTCTCTCTTTGTTTTTGTACGGATGCTTCGGGAGGCGTTGTGCCTTTCCGACATCAATGATTTGCCGGTTGTTTATAATGTGGCATGGTATGAACAGAAATCGATTGTCGTACTGCTGGCGATGTTGCACCTCGGTATTCGTAATATTCATTTGGGGCCGACGTTACCGCCGTTCATAACGGAAAGCATGTATGAACTGCTTCAACGGAAATTCGGCTTACAAACTATCGGCACGGTCGAGGAAGATGTTCGGAAGTATGAACTTTCTTTGACGGAGGCGTAAAAATGAAAAACTTTCCATTTATCACCTTTTTAAGGGCTGTTTTTCTCGAGGGGTCCTGTAAGAGAAGCTTAAAATCCGGAAAATGGATTACGGATGTATCTTTTTATAAGTGCTTATAAGTCCTATTTTAATACATTTGTATTTGTTCTGCTATGAAAATATCAAATCGTATTCGATGAAATGGCTTTTATATCGTGAATACTGGAAAAAATAGTTAATGATACGCTTCTGCTGTGTACAAAAATATATACTATAAAAAATAATCAACTTTTATTCATTTTATCGGTAGTATGAAAATAGAATCTATTAAAGCAAGGGAAATTCTTGATTCCCGCGGGATGCCTACTGTAGCATGCAAGGTAATACTTGAAAATGGACAGGAAGGATGTGCCTCTGTTCCTTCCGGTGCCTCTACTGGAAGTCATGAGGCGTTGGAACTTCGCGATGGCGACGGTCATCGCTATTTCGGGAAGGGTGTTCTGAAGGCAGTGGAACATGTCAACAAGGTAATTGCTCCGGCTCTGCAGGGGATGGATGTTTTCAATCAGCGGCGCCTGGATATGAAAATGTTGGAACTTGACGGTACAAAAAATAAGGAACGTCTTGGTGCGAATGCAATTTTGAGCGTTTCGTTGGCAGCGGCCCATGCTGCGGCCGCTTGTGCCGGTTTACCGTTGTATAAATATCTTGGCGGTACGGATGCTCATAGTCTGCCGGTGCCGATGCTGAATGTTATCAACGGGGGTGCCCACTCCGATGCTCCGGTAGCGTTTCAGGAGTTTATGATTCGTCCTGTCGGGGCCCATTGCTTTCACGAAGCGTTGCGTATGAGCGTCGAAACTTTTTATTCTCTCAAGAAACTGCTTCATCGGCGCGATCTCAGTACTGCGGTAGGCGACGAAGGCGGTTTTGCTCCGGTTCTTTCCGGCGTGGAAGAGGCTTTGGAGCTGCTGGTCGAGGCTATCCGGCAGGCCGGATATGAGCCTGGGCGCGATATAACGCTTGCGCTCGATTGTGCAGCCACCGAGTTTCGGAAAGAAGGTGTTTACGATTACAGCGTATTTGAAGGCCCGAATGGTGCCAGGCGTTCATCGGCAGAGCAGGTCGCTTATCTGACGGATTTAGTAGATCGCTATCCGATTGACAGTATCGAAGACGGGATGGCCGAAGATGACTGGGACGGCTGGAGACAGCTTACCGATGCTTTGGGTAGACGGATTCAACTGGTGGGCGATGATCTTTTTGTGACCAATGTCGAATATTTGGCCCAGGGTATCGAAAAGGGATGTGGAAACGCTCTTCTGGTCAAGGTGAACCAGATCGGTACGCTTACAGAGACGTTTCAGGCCATCCGCATGGCCCAGCGCAATGGTTATAGGGCTATAATTTCTCATCGCTCCGGCGAAACAGAAGATACCACTATTGCCGATATTGCCGTAGCTACCAATGCCGGGCAGATCAAGGCCGGTTCGGTGAGCCGCACGGAGCGCATAGCCAAATATAACCGCTTGTTAGCCATAGAGGAAGAGCTTGGCAAGCAGAGTACCTTCGGCGCTCCTTGCAAAAAATAGTACTTCTAAAACGAATATTGGAAATTAATTCTTACCTTTGCTTCGCGAATATGGATGAACCCTCTGTTCGCGAAGTATTTTTTCATAAACAGACAAATATAAATGGCAGTTCAGTTTTTTAATGAGGCCGTTCCGATGCCTTCTGTTCGCAAAATGGAAATAAGGAACTGGATCAGGCAGGTGTCTTCCCTTCACGGCAAGAGAGTAGGGGAGATTTCCTATATCTTTTGCGATGACAATAAGATTTTGGAGGTTAACCGGCAGTTTCTTCAGCATGACTTTTTTACAGATATCATCACTTTCGATTATACCGAGGGTGACCGTATCGGAGGCGATATTTTTATCAGTCTTGACACGGTGCGCAGCAATGCGGAGAAATTCTCACAGGCGTATGATACGGAGTTACACCGGGTCATTATTCATGGTATTCTGCATCTTTGCGGAATCAATGACAAGGAACCGGGCGAACGTGAGGTTATGGAGCGTCACGAGAATGAGGCGCTCGCTCTTCTGGAGCAGTTGAGGGCTTCCTCGGGAAAATGAACGGGGAATAGGGATGGAAGAAACCGTTCTTTGATGAGTTTTTATCGTATTTTGTAATATTTCAATGGCAAATTTTTATATTCTGCAATGACATTTGAATATGATGTAGTGGTAATCGGAGCCGGTCATGCCGGATGTGAAGCTGCCCATGCCGCCGCGCGCATGGGAGCCAGTACCTGTCTGATTACTATGGATATGAATAAAATCGGACAAATGAGTTGCAATCCGGCTGTCGGAGGAATCGCCAAGGGGCAGATTGTCCGTGAGATCGATGCCTTGGGCGGTCAGATGGGAATTATTACCGATCGTACATCCATTCAGTTCCGTATGCTTAACCGCTCCAAAGGTCCTGCTATGTGGAGCCCACGCTCTCAGTCCGATCGCGGAAAGTTTATATGGGCTTGGCGCGAAGTTCTGGAAAACACTGCCAATCTCCGTATCTGGCAGGATACTGCCACGGAATTTATTTTCGATACGGTTTGTGATGAGAACGCTCATCCGCATCCGGTGGTGCGTGGCGTGATTACCCAAATGGGCGTCCGTTTTATGGCCAAAACGATAGTTCTGACAGCCGGAACTTTTTTGAATGGTCTGATGCATATCGGTCGTACCCAGATCCGCGGCGGAAGAATCTCCGAACCGGCTTCTTATGGTATCACCCAACAGTTGCAGGACATGGGCTTTTCTACCGCCCGTATGAAAACGGGTACGCCGGTGCGTCTGGATGGCCGTACGATAGACTTCTCTTTGGCGGAACGGCAGGATGGAGAAACAGATTTCCATAAATTTTCATTTTTGGATTATGAAGCTCATAAAGAGCTGCCCCAGTTGCCTTGCTGGACAATATATACGAATGATAAGGTCCATGAAATTTTGCGCCGGGGATTGCCCGATTCTCCTTTGTATAACGGACAGATTCAAAGTATCGGTCCCCGCTATTGTCCGAGCATAGAGACGAAAATCGTAACCTTCCCCGAAAAGGATCATCATCTGCTGTTTTTGGAGCCTGAGGGATGCAATACCCAGGAGTATTATCTGAACGGCTTTTCGTCATCGCTGCCTATAGACATTCAGTTTGAGGCCTTGCGCCGGATTCCGGCATTGGCTCATGCGGAGATGTTCCGCCCGGGTTATGCGATAGAATATGATTATTTTGATCCGACCCAGCTGTTCAGTACGCTCGAGACAAAGCTGGTCGGAGGTCTTTATTTTGCCGGCCAGGTGAATGGAACTACCGGATATGAGGAAGCAGCCGGCCAGGGATTGATCGCAGGTGCCAATGCTTGCCTTAAAGCGCAGGGCAAAGCTCCTTTTATCTTGGGTCGTGACGAGGCCTATATCGGGGTGCTGATCGACGACTTGGTGACAAAGGGTGTGGACGAGCCATACAGGATGTTCACCTCCCGTGCGGAGTACCGTATTCTTTTGCGGCAGGATGATGCCGACATGCGCCTGACCGAACGCGCTTACCGGATCGGTCTCGCTACAGAAGAACGCTATCGCCTGCTGGAGGAAAAGCGCTCTTGGATAGAAAAACTGATTTCTTTTTGCCGGGAATATCCGGTCAAGCTCTCTTTTAATGCCGCTTTGGCCCGCTGGGGATCCACGCCTTTGCGTGAAGGGTGTCGCCTGATAGCGTTGATCAACCGGCCGGAACTGAGTATTATGAAACTTGCCGGCGAGATCGAGGAATTGCAACATCTGATACAAAGTATTCCGAACAGGAAGGAAGAAATTGTTGAGGCTGCCGAGATCCGGATCAAATATAGCGGATATATTGAACGTGAACGTCTGATCGCCGACAAAATTTCCCGATTGGAGAACGTGCGCCTATCTTCCTCTTTGGATTATAATTCTTTGCAGCAGCTGACTATCGAGGCCCGACAGAAATTATCCCGCATTCGTCCTGCTACGGTAGGGCAGGCCTCGCGTATTCCTGGTGTTTCGCCGGCCGACGTCAATATCCTGTTGGTTCTGATGGGCCGGTAGAGGATTTCTGATGGATGGCGGCTGTGGAAAAGTTACACGTGAAACGTTGTTGATATTATCATCATCACAGAAAGAACAAACTATTAAATATATCATCTTATCATCATCACAATTATGGACATTGAACTTATTAAATCCAATCTCCGGACTATTCCGGACTTCCCTAAGAAAGGGATTATCTTCCGCGATATAACGACGGTTTTCAAAGATGCCCGGTGTTTGCATGAACTGGCTACCGGTATGACCGAGTTGTATAAAGGAAAGGGAATTACCAAGGTTTTGGGTATCGAATCGCGTGGTTTCATCATGGGCCCGGTTGTGGCAAATAATATCGGGGCCGGATTTGTTACTATCCGCAAGCCTGGCAAACTCCCGGCTGATACGCTTCGTCAGGAATATGAAAAAGAATACGGCACTGATGAAATCGAAATTCATACCGATGCGCTTTCCGCAGATGATGTCGTTCTGATTCACGATGACTTGCTTGCTACCGGAGGTACGATGCGTGCCGCCTATGATTTGGTGAAGAAATTTGGCGTCAAGAAGATTTATGTCAATTTTATCATCGAGTTGGCGGATCTTGAAGGGCGGAAACTTTTCCCTGCCGATGTTCAGGTCGACTCTTTGATTAAGTTTTGAAGTGCTTGTATTGCTTAGGGAACTTTTAACTTCGGTGTTTGAATTGAGGCCGGCGAATTTTCGCCGGCCTCAATTTTATTGATAGGAGGGACTGTGGAAATGGTTTTGTCTTCTGCGGTTATATTTATGGGTTCGGCGGGATCGGTTGCCTATGCTTTTCTTCTTTCTGTAGGTTGCATTAAGGCTGCAGATAGGAAAGACTTTGTTGTTGGGGCTTTCCTGTCTGACGTTGTTGTTAGATAGAATGTATTTGTCGCTTTGCTCGTGATACGGAGCAGCGGGAAGAGCCGTGGTAAAGGTTGCCGGAATCCCGGACACGGTAGATATAAAGAATGATGTGATAACTATTTTTCTGGAAGCAGGTCTGGGTTTGTAGTTAATCCCTCCTTTGGGATGGATAGGATCATATAGTGTGTCGGAGGTGCTTCTGGCGTGGAGATAAGTGCTAAAGATGGTGTAGTAATACGAATAAATAATGACGGGGTAAATAACTATGTTCCACGTGGAACATGACGGGAATCTTTATCGTTTATATTGTTTCACGTGAAACAAAAAAGCTGTTAAGGAGCCTCTGTGGTAGTGATATTTTGTGTATCTTTGTGCCCGTTGAAAAGGTGAAATGTAGTCTGAAGTATGCCTGTACAAGCAAAAAATAACCCCCGTTTGGATTATATTAAAAGCATTATTTCCATAATGCCGGAAGGCCCCGGCGTATATCGCTATTATGACAAAGACGGTGTTATTATCTATGTGGGTAAGGCCAAAAATTTAAAGCGACGGGTCTCTTCTTATTTTTCCAAGGAACATGAGTCTCCCCGTACGGCAAGATTGGTCTGTCAGATCTGGGACTTGAAATATGTTGTCGTTAATACGGAAAATGATGCTCTCAATCTGGAAAATCGGATGATCAAAGTGCATCAGCCCAAATATAACGTGATGCTGAAAGACGATAAGTCCTATCCGTGGATCTGTATCCGCAACGAATCTTTCCCCCGGATCTTCATGACCCGTAATTACGTGAAAGACGGGTCAAGCTATTTCGGTCCTTATACCAATGTAAATGTCGCCAAGGTGCTTATAGAGCTCTTCCAACAGATTTACAAAGTGCGGACATGCAGCTTCAATCTTCATCCCGAAGCTCCCGACCGGGATAAGCATAAAGTATGCTTGAAATATCATATTAAAAAATGTCTGGCGCCTTGCGTCGGTAAAATCGGAGAGGAAAGCTATATGCAGGATATCGAGGAAATAAAACAGATTCTGCGCGGCCATACGGCCGATCTCTGCCGGCATGTTTATGATATGATGCTCCAGAAGGCGGTGGATATGAAATATGAAGATGCTGCCGTTTTGAAAGAAAAATATGACCTGATCGAGGGGTATCGTGTCCGTAGCAATATCGTGCCGCCCTCCATCAGTAATGTCGATATCTTTGCCTATGACGAAGAGGAGAGCAATGCGGTTATCGCTTATTTCCATATTGTCGAGGGAGCCATTGTACAGAGCTATACGATCGAATATAAAAAGCAGATAGACGAAGATAGGGCCGATATTCTCGCCTTGGGCATCGGAGAAATCCGTGAGAGGTTCAGGAGTGCCGCTTCGGAACTGGTGGTTCCTTTTGAACCCTCTATGGTTCCGGAGGGAATGACATTTGTCGTGCCTAAGAGAGGGGAGAAGCGTAAGCTCCTTGAGCTGGCCGAGAAGAATCTGAAACAATATCGCACCGATCAGCTGAAGCGCGCCGATAAACTGAATCCGGAACAGCGCACCACGCGGTTGCTGGACGAGATCCGGAAGCAGATCGGTCTTGAAAAAATACCACGTCATATCGAGAGCTTTGATAATAGTAATATTTCCGGCGAGGATGCCGTGGCCGCTTGTGTGGTATTCCGTAACGGCAAACCGAGTAAGCAGGAATATCGTCGGTTCAACATACAGTCGGTTTCCGGCCCCGACGATTATGCCTCGATGTACGAAGTGGTAATGCGCCGCTATCGTCGGGTCGTTGATGAATACCAGGCGGTTCCCGACCTGATCCTGGCAGATGGGGGTGTCGGGCAGATGGGGGTGATCCGGCAGGCGTTGGAAGACCTTGCAGGGCAGTATATGATGGCCCATTTGCGTGGTGAAATGTCGGAGGAACGCTTCCGGGAAATCCGTCAGGCCTTACACATTCCTATTGGTGGCCTGGTAAAGGACAGCCGCCATCGCACACGGCAACTGCTCTTCGGATTCCCTCCGGCGGCGGTGAATGTTCAGCCGGGCAGCCCTTTGTTTTTGTTGCTGGAGCGTATTCAGGATGAAGTGCATCGGTTTGCCATTACATTTCATCGTCATAAACGGAGCAAGCGGCAGGTACAATCGGAGCTGGATGCCATTCCGGGTATCGGAACCGTCAGCAAGCGTGCGCTTTTGCAGCAATTCAAGAGTGTTTCGCGGATCCGGCATGCTTCCGAGGTGCAGATAGCGGAAGTGGTAGGCGCCGCGCGTGCGAAGATGATAGTTCAATATTTTGAAAATGAGATAATTAAATGATTTTTATTGTTTGCATTCTCTTTATGGTTGTCACTGGATTATGATAAAGGCTGTATTTTTTGATATCGATGGTACTTTGGTCAGTTTTGAAACTCATGCTGTGCCGGAAAGTGCGCGCCGTGCTTTGTCGATGCTGAGGCAGCGGGGCATCAGGACTTTTATTTCCAGCGGTCGCCATATTTCTTCCATCAATAATCTGCCCGGATTGGTGTTTGACGGTTATGTGACCGTCAACGGTACTTTGGCGACCCTGTGTTCCGATGGCTGTGAAGAGGTCGTCTATCGTCGCTCTATACCGGTACAAGATATTCGGAATTGGATAGACCTCCTGGAGGCGGAACCTCGTTCCACGATTCTGGTTACCGAACGAGGTTTGCTGATGAACTATACCAATCCGCAGATGGAGCAGATCTTTGAATTGTTGAACTTCCCTGTTCCTCCTGTCGGCGATCTCCGCAAGTTACAAAACGATAAGGTGTATCAGATTATCACTACATTTGAGACGGCGGACGAATCTCGCCTTATGAAGTATCTGCCGCACTGCAAAACGACCCGTTGGCATCCTCTGTTTACCGACATTATCGAGCGGGGAGGCAGCAAGGCGTTGGGCATCGAGGCCCTCATGCATCATTTGGGATATGAAAGGAGCGAAGTGATGGCCTTCGGAGATGGCGGTAACGATATCGAGATGCTGCAACTTGCCGGCATAGGCGTTGCGATGGGCGGCGCTTCTGAGGCTGTAAAGGCTGTGGCCGATTATGTGACCGATGATGTGGAACAGGACGGAATCCTGCATGCGCTTCAGCATTTCGGAGTGATTTGAGACGCTTCGGTAGTCTTTCGTGAGGGTACATATAAGATCGGTTGTCTCTTCTTTTTTACCGTTGGCGATAAGAATCGTTTTTATTTTATGATATTTTCTCCTTGTGAAGTGCATTGTAGTGAAATAAGTTGTATCTTTGCACCGCAAAAAAGCGAAATGCCAAGGAAAGATGCCGGAGTGGTCGATCGGGCCGCACTCGAAATGCGGTGAACGGGTAACTGTTCCCAGGGTTCGAATCCCTGTCTTTCCGCAAA
>CAZMOE010000044.1:0-19183 GCA_964567855.1 uncultured Prevotellaceae bacterium | reverse complement strand
TAGGTGTAGACAGATAAATTGGGCAACCTTTACTTTTTAGAGGAAAGTTACGAAATTATTTTGATATTTTAACTATTTAACGTGGTGACCTAATAGCAATTTTGGCTGAGGTCACCACACTATTACCCTATATTTATAGTTAAGGTCTGTTAAAGTTTAAGGTCGCGAGGTGAGTGAATGGTAATGAACGATGATAAATGATGGCAAAAGTCTACTGATTGCGCATTGATTATCAACAAGTTAAATGTGAGTTGCAAAAGATATACATACATCGCAATACGCCTAATACGCAATAATTCAGTGGATTATAATAGGTGTGGTGACTAATGTGGTGACTTGGAGGGGTATAAATGAAATAAAGACCGCTAACTCTTTGAGAATTAGCGGTCTTTGGTGGTGCCACCAGAAAGAATATAGGATTATTTAGTAACAGCGGGGTGCTTCATTTAAAATGGCACCCCGCTGATATGATAACTGGGCTTCTGTTCTTGACGAATAGAATGCATTTCTGCTAACTCGTTATATTTTCAAGTTAAATGATAGTGTTTCGCTGAGTGTGTTTGAAACAAACTCGTCCCAGGCACACTCAGTGAAACACTATCTGGATATTTGGGAGAGGCTTGTCAAGCAATAAATTCATTCAAGATAAGAGGTTAAAGACGTTTTTGGACAGCAATATCTTTATTATTGGGCAATATCGAAATTATGTGCTGATCCTAAATTAAGTATATGTTTAAAATGTTTTTTAGGGCAGCCATAACATGAACGCGGCACTTCCTAAGGGAACTGCCGCGTTCATGTTATGGGGAGATATTGCTATTGTTTCATGAATTTCACTGCGCGGTTTTTCCCGCCTTCAGTCCAGCTCAATATATATATGCCTGGGGCAAGTGCCGATATGTCGGCTGTCTCCTGTAGCGAGAACTGTAACATGGCTGCACTTGATGTCGTATATACGGTGGCCGTGCCTTTCAGGGCGTCGGGATTTTCGGCGGCAAAACGCAATTGCTGTGTCTGTGGAGAGTAATACACGATATACTGCGTGTCATGCTGTATGGCCTTCAGTCCGTCGGTTACCTTCGGGGCGTCTTTCACGAGTTTCCACTGTCGGGTTGTTTTCTGCGCGTTGTTTCCATCGTTGGTCCAGCTGATGACTGCATTTCCATTATTTGCGGAACCGGCATTATTGTTCCATGCCAGATTGGTCTGACGGTTAACAATGGTGTAGGTATTTCCGGTGTTTATCGGTACAATGCTCCATAACTGTCTGAAATCTGTTGCATCCGTATCGCATATGGCCAGCTGTGTCCCGATCTTATATCCGTTTCTTTCTTCTTCCGCATTGTCATACAGGGCCTTATTGCTATCTCTGTTGATTAGCTGATAATAGCCATCCACCGATACGAGCTCCCATTGCTGAGAGGGGCGTTCGCTGTCATATTCCCATATGCAAACTCCGTTTTCGTTAACGTCTACTGACTTGCCGTTGCCTTTGTTGGTGATGCGGTAGTAATAATTAGGGTTGTATGCGAATACGGGAGAGGGGATCGGAGCATCACCTTCTCCAGATTCCGCCATTTCAAAAACGTCGGTCAGGTACTCGAAGTGTGAATGGAGGAAAGATTTCAGATAATCGACACCTTCCCTATAGGTGTTAAACAGCACGATTTCGTTGTACACATGCTGATTGATAGGCCATTTCTTGAAATTCAACTGCTGGGATTCATCAATCACATTGGAAATGCTGTCAATAAAATTCATTACATGCTCCTCGAACCCTTGGTCTATGTATTCTTTCCACGTGCGGTTTATCAATTTGATGAACCAAGGGTCCTGCCACATCCGGATCATCCAAATCCGTGTCAGATCCTCGCCGAATCCTTTGTTCACCATCAACTCTTTGGATACGTCGCCTACACGATCGCAGTTGTTGAAGGCGATGTCATAGTCCCACAATGGGCCCCAATAAAACTTTTGGTCGTCTTTCTCCTTATACATGTAGGTACTCCAGAAACCGTCCACATTACCTGTTAGCTCCGTGGAGATATACCAGCTGGCCAATGTCAGCGAGTCGACGTATTGGCGATAGCCTTCCGCGGGGTCAGTGAAATTGTCGGCAAACAATGCGTCTTCGAACAACTGCATGTGATTCCGGATGTAATTTTTCTGTGCTGTGGCGATGATTTCGTCGTCAGGCGACTTGATCGTGACCATTACGCCGCGGTTTGTTTTGTACCATACGGGCTCTCCGGTGGCAAAGCCGTCTACTTCTAAGAAATATCCGCCAGTGATGTTCGATCCTTCAGTCATTACTTCGTCCTGTTCCGTAATGTCTACGCGTTTTTTACGGACTTCCATCTGGTCTGAAACCTGATAGTTCCCCAAATAAGTACCGTTCAGCACGAGATCTACAAATTGTGCGGCGGCCGTAAACGGTTGTCCTGCAAACTTCCCGATACAAGCTGCCACTGCATTGCGTATCAAAGTCTTGTCGGCATAATTGGCCAAGAGCGTCCAGCTTTTAGCATTGGCGCGATCGTTGCCAAGAAATTTTTCTTTGGAAGCGAATTTGATACGGAAAGGTTTCTTGGCCATTTGCCATGTGGAGTTCCCTCGTCCACGGATTTGGACATTATCGTACTGTTTAATACCATTTCCGTCTACATAATAAAGCGTGGAATTGATGTACTCTTCCTTGCTGGTAATGTTTTGTCCGCCTTCCGTATTGATATAAATCGTAGGAAGGTTTGTCTTCTGTACATATTCCTGCGCTTGTATGATGCACAGGCTACATGTAAGCAAAAAGATAGATAGCAGTCGTTTCATGTTTTCCTTAGATTTTGAAAGTTTGCCCCAAAGGTAAGTAAATTCCCGCATCTCTGCAAGTAAAAACATAAGTTCAGGTTAAAAGTGTAAAAAAAGAGCTGTTCCGTGTACCTTCTTTTCGATGAAAAACACTGTATGTGTTTGTCTTAGCGGTTGCCGCTGAAATGTCTCTGGCATGTGAAACCGGTCTGCGAAACATGGACTATTATGAAAAGAGGACGAGGAGGATGAAATCTCCACCGGATCTGTTAAAACTTATGTTGTATGCAGAGAGATAATTAACTTCAGAGTAAAGAACCTCACTTTTCGCATCTTCCTGTCGTTTTGAACACATGGCATTTGTGAATGTGCCGGAAGTGGGGGATAACGGTTGACATTCGAACTCATCCGTTTTCTCGTTTGAGTGGGGGCATCAATCCCACTTCAGGACCTCGGCTTTCAGTTGCCCTTCGACTTCGTTTCCCATAAACAGTGCGGCCAGTTCTTCAAAACTTTCTAAGGAACCGGTGGTATAATATCTTGTGGTGGCGCCGCGGGAGAGGCGGCGTTCCATCCGGCGATGCCGTTTGAGATAATCTGCCAAACTGCGGCCGACCAGCGGGCCTTGTGACAATAGAGAGATGTCGGGACGGCCCAACTCTTGGAGGGTTGCGGTGATGACGGGAGTGATGAGGGGATAGTGAGTGCAACCTAAAATCAGGGTGTCGATCTGCGGATCGTTGTCAAGTAAGACGGCAAGATCGTTTCGGACGGTTTGGAAAAGCTGCGGGGTGTCTAACTGGCCGCTTTCGATCAGGGGAACCCAATCCGGGCAGGCACGGCCGGTGACGGAGGCGGCGGGCAGGAGCTTGCTCAGTTCCAACGTATAGGATTGGGAGGTGATCGTACCTCGGGTGGCGACCAGACCGATGTGGCCGTTGCGGGTTACGGAGCCGACGCGCTCCACTGTTGGGCGGATGACTCCGAGCACACGCCGTGTTGGGTCGGCCATATAGGGCAGCCGTGTCTGTTGGATGTTGCGCAACGCTTTGGCCGAAGCTGTGTTGCAGGCCAAAAGGACTAACGGGCATCCCATAGAAAATAATCTCTCGACCGCTTGCAGGGTAAACTTGAAAACCTCGTCGAAAGAGCGGTTCCCATAGGGGGCGCGTCCGTTGTCACCTAAAAATATGTAGTCATAATCGGGCAGGAGCCTATGCATTTCCCGGAAGATGCTCAGACCTCCGAATCCGGAGTCGAAGATGCCGATAGGCGCTGACATAGGAGAAAGATTATGTTGTGTCATTTTTCAGATAAGATTCTTTTTTCGATATTTTGGATGATATTATTTCCGGAGCAAAGCAGGACTACAGGTCTTTTATGCGTCGATGTCGAGAATTTTCGCCTGTTGTCGTCAGATTTCCCCTTCGGGATCTTCGGCGGTCTGCCCATCCTAAACCGGAACATCGGCTTCCGTAGTCTGGTGTATCATGTATTTGTTTTTGGGATCGGATCTGTGGCCTGTTACCCCAGTCGTCCTGCCTCATTCCGGAACAAATTTCCATTGTGAACCTCTCTTTGGGGCAGGAAATGGCAGCTTGCTCACAGCCATCCGTTGTCCTTATACCACCGAAACGTTTCTTTTACCCCTTTTTCAAGTGTCCATTGCGGAGTGAAGTCCAGCTCTTCCTGCAAAGGAGTGATGTCGCATTCCCAGTTCCTTTGCGCCATGATGCGATATTTATCCGCATTCAGTGTCGAAGCCTTGCCGAGCAAGCCGGCTACCCATCCGGCTGTGTAATTGACGGCTTTCAGCAGGCAGAGAGGGACCTTTACCGGAATGACACAGCGCTTGCCGAATTCCCGTTGGATGAGGCGGCGGAAGTCACTGGAGGAATAACTGCGCCCCTCTGCAACGATATATTCGCGGCGTGTTTTTTGCCGGTCGATGGCCTTGAAAATCGCTTCGACCAAATCGCGCACGTAGATGAACGTAATACGTTGCGGCCGCAGACCGGGCACGAAATCGATACCGGCTCCCACGGTTTTGAACATCAGATAATAGTCGCGTTCACGCGGTCCATATACGCCGGTGGGGTAAAAAATGAGATAGGGGACATCTTCCTGCCTGCGCATGAACTCTGCCACATGCCATTTGCTTGTTCCGTAGGCTGTATTGGGCCTGGGGGTATCGCCGAGGGCAATAGGGCGGCCGTCTTCTTCGTGTATCGGCCCGAAAGCACTCAGACTGCTCATTAGGGCGAACTGTCGCGGAATCATGCCGCAGTCTCTCAGTGCCGAAATGAAGTTTTTCACATAGTCGCAGTTCACCCGTTCAAAGTCTTCGGGATTCCGGCTTTTGGTCACACCCATATTATTGATGATGATATCCCAGGCCCCGTGCTGCCGCTTATGTTCTGCCAGCGCTTGTCTGAGTGCCGCTGCGTCGTGATAGGGAAGATCGATGAAGTTGATGCTTTCGTCGGTCAGCCAACGACGGGATGTACTCTTGCGGATGCCTGCCCAGACGACGTAACCGTCGCTAAGAGCCTTTTCGACGAGAAAACTGCCGATGAAACCACCGGCACCGGTAATGAGGATGCTATTTGCCATGACGTTACGATATCGGAGTGTAAAGGTAGTGCTTTTTTCGTTCAGGAAACATATAAAACGGTCAATATTTGTTTCCAAATTATAATTATCGGCCATCAGAAAGGATATTCTTGCCCAAAACGGCGTCTCATTGAGAGATATTTATTACCTTCGCACCGCTTTTTGTTGGAAAGTTATAGTTAAAAATCAAATATTTTGTTCTGCCATGAAGCAATATAAGTTGCTTAACAACCTATTTGGGTGGATCGCCTTTGCGGTAGCGGCTTTCACCTATCTTTCGACTGTCGAACCGACAGCCAGCTTCTGGGATTGTCCCGAGTTCATTACTTGCGCCGCAAAAGGCGAGGTCGGCCACCCGCCCGGAAATACCTTCTTTAATCTGACCGGGCGCTTCTTCGTCAACTTTGCCGGTGGAGACATGTCGCTGGCCGCAGTCTGGGTCAACAGAATGTCCGCCTTGTTCAGTGCTGCCACCATCCTTTTCCTGTTTTGGACCATTACGGCGCTGACCAAGAAAATCGTATGCCGTAGAGAGCAGGAAATGACCCTTTCGCAGATGATTGCCATCCTCGGCAGTGGTCTTGTCGGCTCGTTGCTTTATACCTTTACCGATACGTTCTGGTTTTCGGCTGTCGAGGGTGAGGTATATGCTTTCTCTTCGATGATGACCGCCCTGGTTTTCTGGCTGATTCTGAAGTGGGAGGCCCGTTCCGAACGTCCGGACAGCGACCGCTATATTCTGTTGCTGGCCTACATCATCGGACTTTCCATCGGCGTGCATCTGCTGAATCTTCTTTGTATTCCGGCCATCGTGTTGGTATATTATTTCAAGAAGAAACCTTATGCCAAGCTGAAAGGCACACTCGGTGTGTTGTGTCTCTCCATGATTCTGGTGGCATTGATCCTGTACGGATTGATCCCCGGTTTCGTCAAGTTGGCCAGTGCCGCGGAATTGTTATTCGTCAACACGTTCGGTTGTCCCTATAATACGGGAACCGCGGTTTACTTCTTCTTTATTTTGGCACTTCTGGCTGTCGGTATCGCGCTTATGTACCGCAAGAAGGTCAGCGACCGTCAGATGCGTGCCGCCCTTGCCGCCGGCGTTGTCTTTTCCGGCGTGCCTTTCATCGGCGACAGCTGGTGGGTGGGCATTCTCCTGTCCGTACTTATCAGTGCCGGCATTTTCTTCTATCGTCCCCTCAACGTTCGTTTGGCCGGCAACATCCTGTTCTCGCTTTTGGTGCTGCTGATCGGCTATTCTACATTTGCGCAGATCATCATCCGCTCTTCCGCTCATCTCCCGATGAACCAGAATGCCCCTGATGAGATCTTCTCTTTTACCAAATATCTGAACCGCGAGCAGTATGGCGACCGTCCGCTCTTTTACGGTCAGACATTTGTCAGCGATGTCGTGCGCGATAGCCAGGGACGCGCCGTTTCCAAGCAGGGAGCGCCCATCTATTCCAAGATCGTGAAGAGCGATCCTTCCGAAAAGGACCGTTATTATATTTCCGGTTACAAGGAAGATTATGTCTATAATCCGGAATTGAACATGCTTTTCCCGCGCATGTACAGCAAAGCGGATAGTCGTCATATTGCCGCCTACAAGGAATGGAGCGACTTTTCCGGCAAGAAGGTCCGTGTGAACCAGAACGGGAAAGTGCATACTGTGGTGGCGCCCACTTTCGGCGACAATCTGAAGTTCTTCTTCCGTTATCAGCTTAACTTCATGTACTGGCGCTATTTCCTGTGGAACTTCTCCGGTCGCCAGAGCGACGTACAGTCTTATGGTGAAGTGGATCGAGGTAATTGGATCACCGGTATTCCTGTTATTGACAAATTACTTGTCGGCGACCAGGATATGCCTTCTTCCATAGCCGATAATAAGGGTCATAATGTCTATTACATGCTGCCGCTTCTCTTGGGGCTTATCGGCCTGTTTTATCAGGCCTATTCCGGTCAGCGCGGTATTCAGGGCTTCTGGGTGGTATTCTTCCTGTTTTTCATGACGGGTATCGCCATCGTGATTTATCTGAATCAGACTCCCTATCAGCCCCGTGAGCGAGACTATGCTTATGCCGGATCGTTCTATGCGTTCTCTATCTGGATCGGAATGGCCGTTGCAGCCCTCTATACGGCTCTTTCCCGGCTGATGAAAAAGGATAGTGTCGTCGCAGCAGCCTTGGCCACGGTGCTTTGTCTCTTTGTTCCGTTCCAGATGGCTGGCCAGAACTGGGATGACCACGATCGCTCCGACCGTTATACGGCCCGCGATTTCGGCCGGAACTATCTTACTTCGGTCGAGAAGGATGCCATCATCTTCACCAACGGTGACAATGATACTTTCCCCTTATGGTATTCTCAGGATGTGGAGGGCTATCGTACCGATGTCCGCGTCTGCAACCTTTCTTATCTCCAGACCGATTGGTATATCAATCAAATGAAGGCGCCGGCCTATGATTCTCCTGCATTGCCCATTGCTCTTCGTCCCGATCAGTATGCGCAGGATAAGTTGAATTTCGCCCATCTGATCAAGATGGTCGACGAGATGCCGCTTTCCGCTGCCTTGCAGTATTTTTACTCCGATGATTCGAAGTATAAGCGTGTGCCCAATTATGGAGAGAACATCGACCATCTGCCTTCCGGTAAATTTGTCTTGAAGATCGATTCCGCCGCTGTCGCCGCCTCACCGGTGATCGACAGCAAAGACGCAAAGATCCTGGATCGTATGGTCATCGACCTTTCCAGCAAGAGCTATGTGACTAAGAACGAGATCGCTATTCTCTCCATGATAGATGAAATCAACAAGGATGGCTGGAAGCGCCCCATTTATTTCGCTACTACGATAGGGGCGGACATGTATCTGGGACTGCACCCCTATTTCCGTCTCAAGGGATTGGCCTACCAGATCGCGCCATTGGCTGGCGGTGGCACTCAGACGGCTGACGTAGACCAGATGTATGATAATATGATGAATAAATTCGTTTGGGGAAATATCGAGGACCCGAATATCTATCTGGATGAGAATAACCGCCGTATGTGCCGCACGCTTCGCATGATGTTCGGTACTCTCATAGAAGAGTTGATGAATCGGAATGATACGGGAAGAGCTTTGGCTGCTGCCGAATTCTGTGCCAAGCAGATACCGAGTTATAATATTCCGAACGATTATACTTCGCTTTCCATAGCCCAGGCTTTCTATCTGGGTGGCAAGGCCGAAGCCGGTAATGAAATCGTGAACGATCTGCTGAAAAATGCCGATGAATATCTGGCATGGGCTTACCGCCTCAACAAGGGGCAGATGAATTCGGTGAACCGTACTATCCGTGAGAATCTGCTCATCATCCGCGATGCGGTGGCTTTGGCCAAGCGTTACCGGCAGGATGATATCGTCGTAGCTTATCAGCCCAAGCTGGAGGATTATTTCGAGAAGGCGTACACCAAGTACAAATTGCTGAATTGATCCGTCGCTTCCTTCCTTAAAAGCCGTTGCCGCTGTTGCGGCACGGCTTTTCAATCGTTAAAAGAGGCTTCTCTGCTATGGCCGGGTGCTGCCCGGCTGCTACAGCAGGCTTTTTCATTTCATTTTACAATTAATAATTTCATCTGTGTTTATAGAGCAACCTCCTACGTGGTTTCGCCGGTTGATGTATATGGATTCTTTCTGGCGGATACCGTCGCAGCCGAAAGGTATTTATCTGACTTTTGACGACGGACCGACTCCAGCAGTAACGCCGTGGGTGCTGGATATTCTGGACCGTTACGGAGTGAAGGCCACTTTCTTCTGTGTCGGCGACAACGTGGCACGATACCGTTCCATCTTCGAAGAGGTCAAGGCGCGCGGCCACCAGGTCGGTAATCATACGATGAATCATATCAATGCCCTCAAATATCGGCGCAGGGCCTATCTCGCTAATGTCGAGAAGGCCAACGTACTGATCAGAAGCTCTCTTTTCCGGCCGCCGCACGGCTGGTTGCGCTGGGGGCAGGCCCGGCTGTTGCAGAAGAAGTATCAGCTTATCATGTGGGATCTCGTGACGCGAGACTATTCCAATCGTCTGAACCCTTCAGAGGTTTTCGATAATGTACGGAAGTATGTCCGCAATGGTTCTATCATCACTTTTCATGACACGACCAAGTCCTGGCATAATCTTGAGCGGGCGCTGCCCGCCTCCATCGAGTGGTTGCTGGGGCAGGGATATCAGTTTTATCTTTTATGACCTCCTCACGGGATATCGCAACTGCCGCCGCCGGTGTATCGCTTACTCCTGAAGAGGCGGTTGCTCTGATCAAAAAAAAAGCGGCCGATCTTGGTTTCGGAGCCTGTGGTATCGCTGAGGCGGCACCTGTCTCCGAGACTGCCGCCGCCGAGCTACGGCAATGGCTGGATGCCGGTTATGCCGCCGATATGACTTATATGCATGAACATAAGGATCTGCGTCTGGATCCTCGCCTGCTCTTTCCCGGGGCGCGGTCGCTCATCGTTACAGCCATGAATTATTTTCCGGCTGTGAAGCAGGATTCTGACCTTCGTTTCGCCTATTATGCCTACGGGGCCGATTACCACTATGTCATTCGGAGCTATCTGTCGCAGCTTTTTGATTATATACAGTCGGATATCGTTCCCCATCTGAGCCCCGGTTTCCATTTAGAGGGTCGTCCGTTTACCGACTCTGCTCCGTTGCTGGAGCATTATTGGGCGGTGCGTTCCGGTATTGGCTTTTTGGGGCGCAACCGGTTGCTGATTTTGCCCCGCCGCGGTTCCTATTACTTTATCGGCACTTTGATCGTCAATCTGCCATTGCCGGCCGATCGTCCGCTGAATATTTCGTGCGGCACGTGCCGCCGTTGCCTGGAGGCCTGTCCGACGCAGGCCTTACGGCCGACCGCTACCGGCACTCATGTCGATGCCCGCTGTTGCATTTCTTACCAGACGATAGAAAACCGGACGGAGGAGATTCCGGCCGATGTCGCAAGCCGGATATCTGACCGTGTTTACGGTTGCGATACCTGCCAACAGGTCTGCCCATGGAATCGGTTTGCCTCACCGACACGGATTCCCGAATTTCAACCTTCGCCGGAGTTTCTCGCTCTTGACACGAAGGGCCTGCTTTCTATGGGATCCGGGGGCTTCAAACGTCTTTTCCGCCATTCGGCCGTGATGCGGGCGGGCTATAAGGGATTATTGAGGAATGTGCGTTATGTGTCGAAGAAAACGGATGAAAATGCCGGCTGCTGAACCTCTGTCTGCTTTTTTATATTTTATAAGTGCGGGCTGTTCTTTAAGCCCGGGTATTTCCGCCGGGAAAAGAATCTGCCTCTGCGGATCTTGGGGAGATAACCGGATTCCGGATATGACAGATCTCGCTGATATTTCTGTCGCCGGCGGGATTTCGTCCGCAGAATAGAACTGTTTATGTATAAATATATCTGAAATATTCGTATTTTTGCCGCTCGTTATGAAACAAATAGATTTTCGACCTATTGACCTGGCTGTTTTTAGTCTTCTCAGATCTTATACATCGGCCTCCGGGATACGGAATTGCGATTATGCGGTTCCTAATTTATTCTGCTGGCAGTTTTTGTATGCTACGGAATATGCCGAATCTTCCGGTTATCTGCTTCTGAGGTTTCGCTTCGGGGTGAAAAGGAGGCTTGCCTATATGGCTCCTGTCGGTCGGGGAAATCTGGAGACCATTATTACTCAGCTAAGTGCCGATGCTGCCGCTCATGGTGAGGATTTGTGCCTGTGTGGCGTCAGCGATGCGATGAAACAGGAGTTGGAGAGGCTTTATCCCCGGGCCGGTTTTCATTTTTCCGTTGACCGTGACCTGTGCGACTATATCTATGATCGCGCATCTTTGGCCGCTTTAAGTGGCAAGGCCTTGCAACCGAAGCGGAATCACATCAACAGGTTTCTCCGTCTTTACCCCGGTTATGAATACCGCACATTGTCCGCCGGATTTTTCCCCGCCTGTCTTTCGCTGATGCAGAAGTGGATGCGGGAGCAGCCCGCCGCCGGCTCGGCTGCCGATGAGTATCAGGCTGTCCAGTATGCATTCGCCCATTACGCCGAACTGGAGTTGTCGGGAGGTGTCCTTCTGGCGGATGGTAACCTCATCGCCTTTACCTATGGCAGCCCGGTGACGGCGGACACTTTCGTAGTGCATGTCGAAAAGGCCGATGTCGGTTATGAGGGTGCTTATACGATGATCAACAAATGCTTTGCCGGCAGTTTGCCTGAACAGTATGTGTATGTCAACCGCGAGGAGGATATGGGGCTTGAAGGCTTGCGCCGGGCCAAGCTCTCCTATCATCCGGCGATTTTGCTGAACAAGTGGATGGCTGTCAGGAAAACGGAGTGGAGCGACAAGGAGCTGAAGGAGCGTTTGCAGACGCTTTGGAAAGTGGTCTTTCACGATGAGGATGCTTTCCTGGAACAATTCTTCACAACCTGTTATAAGCGGGAACGTGTATTGTTTACGGCGATGGATGGGGCGCCGGTGGCCGCCTTATATCTGTTGCCGTTGCATGACCGGTTGCGGCCGACGCTGAAATCGGTCTATGTTTATGCTGTCGCCACGCACCCGGCATATCGTAATCGTGGACTGATGAGGCGTCTGCTGGAACGGATGACTCTGCATTTGCAGGCCGAAGGATATGATGAGGCAGTGCTGTGGCCCGCCGAGCCGTGGCTTTGCGATTACTATCGGAGTTTCGGATTCCGTGAGGCTCCGCGAAGTGTATTGCTTCACAACGGGACTTTCCGTTTTCTGCATGATGGCGGACAGACGGGATGCCCCCTGCCGCTCATGCTTCTGCCGCTCGGAAACCGGGTGGAGGCGGGGGGCGAAGCGCAGCTTGTGCTGGATGAAAGTACATTTTAACTCAATTCCTTTGCCGCTTCCCGGTTTTTGTACTACCTTTGCCCACAATTAATTAAAAGAAATATGATTAAACATTCGCTGATAGCCGTTGTCGCTTTGGTTTGCGGTCTTACATTGTCGGTTTCCTGTGATGAAAATGAATTCGAGATTCCCGATCGGACGGTGTTGCCTGCCGGTACCGTGGTCTGGGCTTCCGATGTGACCCCTTCCGAACGTGAAGTGATCGCCAACCTTGTCAATAACATGGTCAAGGTGGAGGCTTGCGATTTCTATATGGGCGCACAGATCAGAAATGCCTCTTCGCCTAACTATTTCCCTTATTTCAGCAAAGCTGATACCGCCAAATGGGTCGGGCCGGTCATTACCGTGACGATGCCTGATTTTTACATCGGCCGGTATGAGATTACTCAGGGCGAATGGGAAGCCGTGATGGACACGGTGCCTACCGGAAATTATTGTAAGGTCGAAAATCTGAAGGGAACAGCTCCTTGGTACAAGGAGACCGGCAAGGGCGACCGTGTGGCGGCTTACAACATCTCGTATGACGATGCCCGGCGGTTTGTGAAAACCCTCAGCCGCAAGACCGGTTTACCGTTCCGCCTGCCGACGGAGGCCGAATGGGAATGTGCCGCCCGTGGCGGTCGTTACTCGAAAGGGTACAAGTACAGTGGGGCAGATGTCTGGAAAGATGTGGCCTGGTGTGCTTCCAATGCCATGGGTCAGGGATTGGGCGCGCCGGGATACGGTGTCCATGCTGTGGGTGAGTTGCCTGGCAATGAATTGGGATTGCATGATATGTGCGGTAATGTCGCCGAGTGGGTGGCCAACAGCTATTATAAATATAATGCCGCCGACGTGGATAACCCGCAGGGCGTTTATGGCGGTGATACCCTGATTTTGCGGGGCGGCAGCTGGGTGCAGAGACAATATACCGATTTTTCGCCGGCGCATCGCAAGAAGTTCATTGTTCCCTCCTATTATAATAAAGAGGATGGCTCACGTAGTGAAAGTTTCTATGACGCCATTGCCAATACCGGCTTCCGCATTGCGTTGTCTGTTCAATGAGATGCGGCGACGGCCGACAATAGTCTAAGCGGCGGTTCCCTGAAAAAGGGAACCGCCGCTTATTTGTTGGGAGATGCTTCCCGTCATAATTCAAAGACCGAACCTCCGAGAAATTCCCGTAGCAGCGACGTGCGGGGGATCTCCTGGTCATAGATCGGCCTGAAATAATCGAGGAAATGCAGCAATCTCTGTGCTTCACTTGCTTCCGGCAAGTTGTGGGGCACCTCTCTCAGTACGGTCGATGCCTTATCTTTGATGGCGGACAGCTCATAGATCATGGCCGTGTTGAAAATAGCGTCGGCATTCTCTTGAAACGGGAATATCCATTTCTCCTCGCCGCGACGGACGCTTTCCCACCTGCGGATCGTGTCTGCCGCCGAGCAGCCGCGGTATTGATAGTCCCGGATAATGCGGCGCAGCAGCCGGTTGTCGGTCGTCGGTATCCAGTTGTGGTCGTCCAGCGAAATGGTAGTCAGCGCCGATGCGTAGATACGGAACTTGCAGGCGTCATCGATCTTCTCTGTCAGGATGGGATTGAGGGCGTGGATTCCCTCGATGACCAGCAACGTGTTTGGCGAAAGCCGCAGGGTCTTTCCGTTGTATTCCCGGCGGCCGGTCTGGAAGTTGTAGGTCGGCAGTTGGATTTCCTGGCCCTCTATCAGGGCCTGCAGGTCGTGATTGAACTGGGGCAGATCCAGTGCATGGATCGATTCATAATCTTTCTCTCCGTATTCATCGAGCGGAGTATCCTCGCGGTTGACGAACCAGTTGTCAAGCGACAGGTATTGGGGTCTCTTGAGACATGTCAACAGCTCGATGGAAAGACGGCGGGAGGTGGTTGTTTTGCCCGATGACGACGGACCGGCAATGAGGACGACTTTCACATTGTCGCGTGCGGCAATCTGCTCGGCGATAGCGGCCAGCCGTTTCTCCTGAAGGGCCTCGTTGAGCAGAATCAGATCTCCCATGTGGCCGGTTTCGATCGAATGGTTCAGATAACCGACATTATGCAGTCCGGCCATAGTATTGAATTGGCTGTTTTCCGATAGGATTTCCATGATTTTGGGCTGCATGATGACCGGTTCCAGCTGCGTCGGATCCTGACGCTGGGGAACGATCAGCAGCAGGCCTTGCTCGAACGGTATCAGGTCGAACAAGGTCAGTCCTCCCGTCGACGTCAGCAGCGCACTATAGTAAAAGTCTACGTAATTGTTCATCTCGTAGTAGCTTTCGTATAACTTGCCGCTGGTTTCTATCAGCATGGCTTTGTCATTGAATCCACGGCTGCGGAAGAGGGCGCTTACTTCGCGTGCGTGGGCCGTAATACGGTGAAAGGGGATGTCGGCGTTAATCAGTTCCTGCATTCTGTAACGGATGCGCTGGCAGAGTTCCTGTGGGATCGGGATCGCAACTGTTCCTTCCTCATCCTTCCGCAAGGTGGCGTAGTAGTTATGGGAAAAGGAGTGTTTGATGCGGACTTTCAGGTCCGGTGCAATGTCGTTGACGGCACAGCAGAGCACGAAGCAGAGGGTGCGTACATACATGCGGTGTCCGGCCGCTGTGGTGATGTCCAGAAATGTGATGTCCTGGGGGGTATAGATTTCATAGTCGAGGCTGACGGTACGGGCATTGGCCTTGGCGCCGACACAGGGGTAAGTCAGTTTATGGGGAAGGCGGTCGTACAGATTTTTTAGGGTCGATCCTTTGACGACATTGTAGTAGCTGTTGTTGTTGGTACAATAAATCTTTGTTTCCATGATATTGTAAGGGTTTGAGTGAATCGGTCTGTTGCCGTTTTTGTTCGCCGACGGTATCAGGGTACCGCGGTTTCTCTGGGTAAAGGTATCGAATTTCTTTTTATTTCAGGTATCCTCTTGATGAAAAGGGGATGAAATCATCTCTTTTTTATTATTTTGTGAGAAAACAGATCCTTTTTTTTATTTTTTTTCGTCGTGAATCAGGGTGTAGGTATCCGGCTCGTTGCAAATGTTTTCGGTTCACTGTTTTTGGCCGGGCGAAAAAAATTGCGGATTGGTTTAGACATGCCGGGCGGTAGGTCGCCGACGAATGAGAAGAACGGTAATGGCCTTGTTTTCCGTTTTATTCAAGATTTTGAATATTTTATCCAAATGTTTTGGAGGATTTGCAGAAAAAGATTATATTTGCACCCGCAAAAAAGGATTGCCCTATGGTGTAATGGTAGCACAACAGATTTTGGTTCTGCATGCCTGAGTTCGAATCTCGGTAGGGCAACCATGGAAATCGCCGCAAGAATTCTTGCGGCGATTCTTTTATTTATGAGAAACTCGAAAAATCCGGAAAGAGATGGTTACAAGAAAGAAAAATTGCATGAAAAATAGTTTTTTTATATTATCGATGGTCGTATGGGTCTGTCTGGCCGGATGTGCCTCCAGGGGGATTGCTTTGCAGGATGATACGGTCAGGAGCGGATATATTGCGGTCAACGGCGGCCGTCTTTATTATGAAGAGGCGGGAGCAGGAACACCCGTGGTGCTGGTGCATGGCCATAGTCTGGACTGTCGGATGTGGGATGGACAATGGCAGGCGTTTGCGCAGCGGCATCGGGTGATCAGGTATGACGTCCGTGGATATGGGCGGTCGTCACGACAGAGCGAGACTTGGCAGTTCACGCACGTGGAAGACCTACTGACCTTGATGGATTCGCTCCATTTGAAGCAGGCACATATTGTCGGGCTTTCTATGGGAGGATTTATTACGGCGGATATGCTGGGTGTTTGCCCGCAACGGATGCTTTCGGCGGTGATGGCGAACGGTAACATCAGGATGTCGCCCGGCCCTTCGGAGCCGGTGGATCCAAAGGAAGAGATCCGGCGTGATTCTGTTATTGCGGCAGTGCGTGCCGAGGGTATAGAGGTTTATAAGGAACGGTGGTTCGAAGGATTGCTCCGTTCGGCCGGTGCACGTGCCGATGTGATCCGGAAACCGTTGTGGCAGATGATTTCCGAATGGGACGGCTGGCAGGCTTTGCACAAGGAGGTGAGAGTTTTTGCCGGGCGGGATGCCTGGCGGATGCTGGAGCGGAACCGGCCGGAAATTCCGGCGCTATTCCTGTCAGGTCAGGAGGAGAACGCAAATGAGGTCCGGGCTCCGCGGATGATGAAATGTCTTCCCAATGCCCGTTGGGAGGTTATGAAAGAGACCGGACACATGATGAACATGGAGCGCCCGGATCTCTTTAACTCTGTGGTATTGCAATTTTTGGAGGAGGTCGATGCCGGCTTACTTCTGAGGGGAAACGGTGATGCTGCGGAATGACAGTTTCCCGTTGCCGGTCGGAGTCTGAGGATGGCCGGCGGCATTGATCGTGATGTTGTGCGGCTGGCTGTTATGGCGGAAGCTGATTTCGGCCTGGCCGAGACTGTCGGTTTCTACGGAAGGATTCCAGTAGAGAGTCCGGCGGAAGTCTTCGTTTTCCGGGCGGTAATGTTCATAATTGGCGGTAAAAGTCTGGGGCACGTAATAACCGTCGAAGGTCGTGATCCTGTAATTTTTCGGGGCGGAACGCTGTTCCTGCTTGGGTTTGGCAATAATTTTGATCAATGCTCTTCTGTGGGTCGTCAGAGAACGCCTTACAGAATCCACCTGCTCCCATGTGGCGATATTTTCGCCCTCTTCCAGCATGCGCTCTATCAGGGAATCTGTGTATAATTCGTTTATTTCCTGCTGATGGGACCTCATGAAGGCATTGTCATAGAGTTCTATCTGCTTGATTTCGGAAATAGGAAGTTCTAATTGCCATCCGGGTCGGCGGGTATCGCTATACACGAAACTTGTTTCTTTTTGGTTCATGCAGATGAGGTCGGCATCATCGCCCCAAAGGGTACATTGCTGTCGTGACGGGGCATTCATGGTTTCAGAGGAGAATGAATCCGGCTTGTCGGTGAATATATCCGGGATGATGGTTTGCACGCTGAATCCCAGATCCATTTCCGTCAGGAAGGTTTCTATATCCGTGCAGACGGTACCCTGATCCATCAGCTTGTTATTTTCCTTATCTACGTCGAGAACGACATGGATGCCCTCTTTTTCCTTTTTCTTTTTTTTGATTTCCACTTCCGCCAGTGTCTGGACCTCGTCAAGAGAGCCGTGACGGGCAGTGTCGGTACGTGAGGTGGGGATTTTTAATTCGGCAGCGTCATAAGCCCTCAGTTTCGGAGCCAGATGGCGGTCGATGCGATATTGCAGTGCGCGGGGACGCTTTCGCTCTTCGTCTGTATGAATGGAAAGTTCCCATTTGCCGTAAAAGTTGTCGAATTTGAAGTTGAAATTACCCATGGAATCGCTTTCACAGTTTCCATTGAGAACGAGGGTACGTTCCGGGTTATACATTTTAATGAGGATATTCCTGTGGGTGATCGGGGTGCGCCCGCGGCGGTTGAAGACATGCCCGTTCAGGATGAGTCCGGTCTCCAGATATTGGCTGAAAGTCCTGGGGTTGATCCCTGCCATTTCCGCCCACTGATATTTTCGCCAGCCTTGGGTCATCATCAGGAGATCGAGCGCCTGGCGATGGTGTGCATCGGAACTTTCGAAATAATATTCCGGCCGGTGAATATAGCCGCGGACCTCAGAAGCAAGCAATTGTTCTATGCGGGGATCTTCGCAGACGGGAAGTGAGCCGGTGGTTTCTGCGTCACGGATGGCAACGGAGAGGGAGGCCGGTATCGGGCTTCCGTCGGGTGTCGAAGTCTGCAGACGCAGATGGCAGAGTTGTCCGGTCTGTAATGTTGACGGACTGAAGTCGATTTGCAAAGAATCGTGTAGTGCTTTTGAGGGTGAGATAAATACAAGCCGGTCGGCTAATATCCCCTCAGAGCCGAATAGAGTTACCTGACAGACGCCCTGAGGCAATACGGCACAGGGAAACTTCCGGAAAATAGCCCCGCCCCCCTTTATATGGAGCGTGTCATAATAGAAAAGATTTCCTTCTTGCTGGATCGACAGCCCCAGTACTTGCGTGTCCAGATCTGCTGAGGCTTGCACCTGTATGTTGATATAGTCCGGATGACGGGTGTTGACCGATAACGCATATCCGGAGGGCAAGGCCGGCGGAAGGGAAAATGACCGATGTACTTTGGGGGTGTTTTTAAGATGCAGTTGTAGCTTGGAAAGAGAATTCGGCTCTGTTGACGGAGTGTAGAGCAACATTCCCATACCATCGTGGATAGTGGCGGTAGGTAGCGTAATACCGTCAGGGGTCTGGAATTCTCCTTCTGCTTCCACTGGATTGCCCCATGCGTCGGTGACGCGATATGCGATGCGGCAGGGAATTCCGACAATGGCATTCCCGCCTTCCGGGTAAAAAGAGACATTCAGGTTCTTTTGTTCTTTCGCGGCCGGACGTACTGGCGGAAGGGCCTCTTCCGAAGGGGTCATCTGCAGGCGGTAATCACCTGGGAATGCCGGTTGGTCATATACCGGAAACACGCGGGAAAAGATAGCCTCGGTGCCCCAGTTCAGCATATAGCGGGTATAGGCTCTGACCTCATAGAATCCTGCCACGAGGTGATTGAAACTTTTGGCGGTTGTATCGGCTGTCTGCACAAGCGGAATTTCGCCGTGACATGCCCCGTTCTCGATTTTTAGTTTCCGGGAGTGAACGATACGCCCCGTCGGGGATACGAGATCTACATATAGCACGCTGCTGAAGGCCATCGGGTGATTCGGACGTGTCGAACGGATGTAGGCTTTGAACCATATCGTATCACCTTGGAAATAGCCGGTATTGTCGAAGTGTAACCAGACCTTTTCTTGTGGATAAAGTTGTGAAT
>CAZMOE010000043.1:0-19789 GCA_964567855.1 uncultured Prevotellaceae bacterium | reverse complement strand
GATTATAAAAATACTCCGGAAGCGTGTAGCCGAAGACCTGATGCGTCGTCCGCCGTTGGTCTCGCACCACATCGGAGATTTCCGCCCCGGGATGCAGGGTGATATTGAGGATACGCTCCCCGCTGTTTACCCCGTTGCCTGCATTAGTCAATTCCACTTTGGCAATATCCTCCGAATACAACCGCATGATGAGCCCCATACCGCTTATGAAATCGTACATTTTACCGTTGATGATGAACTGATTTACACTGCGGCGCAGGATCCTTTTCCGGTCCGCCTTATCAGCATTGGACAAAAAAGGATCGTCATTCGGTAATCGGAGATCAGTGACATCTAATGGCTCCACCCACATCGACCATTCGTTTTCTATCAGACGGTTGATTAGATCAATTCCACGGTCGTTCTGATAATAGTCATAGTTCGCCTTCAGATAAGCCGCGTCGCGATGTAACTGCAAACCCGTCGTAACAATCTTCGGTTCTTTTGACCGACGTCGCTCCCTCACCTCTACATTCCCCAAAACTTTCGTCCGCTCTCCATGATGCAACAACATTTCTGTGGAGGCAGTGTCCGACTCATACTCCGTATAATCTACTCCGAACGGCTCCTTATGCCCTCCCTCAGGAAACTCCACCTTGTCAAACTCGAACCGGGGCTTATTACCCGTCGTCAGAACCCGGATCTGCAAATTCGCCCGGTCCGGATAGTTCAAGTCTCCGATGAAAAAGCGACCCAGACTGTCCAACCGGCCTGTGCCATACGTCCCGGATGCCGTGTCGACTACAGAAACCGGTATCGGTTTCGATCGGTCTTTCCGAAACAACGCTGTTATGTGGCCAGACAGCCATTCCCGCTCCTCCAACGGGTGTGGATAGGAATCCGACAGTGGTAGATGGTTCAAATCTTCCGTCGAAAAACGACTCCAGCCATGCGTCTGCATCACCAAATCCAGTCCCGACAAGCGTTGATCCAACGGAACATCATTGGAAAAATACCATCCAGGTGCATGGATATAACCCCGAAGGTCGCTGCAAAGCAACACGTTACTCACGAGGTTGTCACAATACCTGTCCCGACCGCAATCTACCTGACCGGCATCCAGTACGCTCACCGAGAAATCCCCTCGTACCGGAAGACCAGCGGAATCATGCAACCGCATTCGCAAGGTAACTAAATCGCGGGGCTCACGCAGCATGCTTTCGGAACGTATCTCTCCGTCCACGACCATCGCCGGAGCGTGGCGAAAATAAAGTCGGCGGGAAAGACCGATTCCATCTCGAGTGCACAATACGAAATGGTTCACGCCGATGCGGCATTTCGATACGTCGACGGTACCTGAAATCTCGCCAACGCAGGAAAGTGGCAGGAAACAGATCAACCGGGCGCCGCTGTGAAGCAACAGATACAGGGAATCAGGGCCGTTCGGCGGATCGGTCTGACCCGAAGAAAGGCCTTCCGTGCAAAGAACTCGGAAAGCGACGGAATCGGTGCCAAGAGGGGTGATATGCAAGGCATAGCCCATTGTCTCTGGAAACGGCAAGGAAAACGTCCGCCCGAAGGGAAGACCGTTCGCATCCCGATAACCGCGAAGCTCTACTTCCGCCAACAACGTATCGCCGGTGACCGCTTCCGCCGGCAGGGTGAAACTGCCCATCCCGTCGTGAAAACTGTGAAGCTCCAGAAGGACATTTCCCCGGCTGTCTTTCACAACGCCATCTACATCCACAGGAAAGCCGTCGTTACCTTCGGCCTTATAGGCAATCTGTTGGGACACCCCAAAAAGAAGGTTACCGCCCTCAGGAAAGAAGGTCATTCCGAAATCGCGCTCCAAGGACGGCCGGGAGACTGCCGGTACATATTTATTGAAAATCGACAGCTTGCGGAAATAATAGTAGTCGGAGGAAAAGTTCCGCATCCAGCTCGTATATGCACGCAAAGTGTACTCCCCGCTCGCCAGGCTGTCTGACAATGGCAGGTTGTGATGGAAGCACAGATTGTCGCGCAATACCTTACGACGCATGACCACCTGGTCGCTACGGTTCAGCAACTCAACATAGATGTAATTCGTCTTAACGATGTAAGAGCGGGTATCCGCATTCAACAGGGTCCCCCGAAACCAGAGCGTATCCCCGGCCTCATAATAGGGACGATCCAAGGTCAGATAAAGTTTCTCCGGTAATGCGGTGTTGTGGTAGCTGAAAAAATCCTGAAAAGACGATACCTCTGCATGTTTTGGGGCAACAATTATCCCCGATACACCTAAGGCAAACAATATGATCGCACAACGGACAAAAAGAAAGACAGATACGACGATGGTTTTCATGGATTCTCTTATTTATAACATTATTGAAACATCTTCTCCACTCTCACCGGCCGGCCGCTGAACGTCACCCCCTCGATCACTACATGACGCGGCCCGATATGGTCGCTGTTATAGAACCGGAAATCCGCCCGCCCGGTTTCATCGGTCTGCAACGAGGGAAACCACGTCAGTGTCCGCCGTAAATCCGGCTCCGGCCATCTCCGCTCCTCTTCTGTCCGGTAAACCGTATGATAGAAATACTCCGGCAAAGTGTATCCAAACGTGCGGTGAACCGTCCGACGTTTGTCGGCAACCAATTCCGTAATCTCTACACCGGGATGCAGATACACTCTGACGAAACGTTCGATATTGCTACCCTTTAACTTCAAACGGACTTCTACTGTAGCTTGAACGCTATCGATATCCTCAGCATGAACATGGCTTAACCAACCGCCCCCCCTTTTTCGTCGGGAATAACCATCGATAATTATTATGTTGGGAACTCTATTGTCATAACTGGAAGCACGAGTTGAACCAAATATATCTATTTCATCCATATATTTATACCATTCATTATTGATCATTTCGTTGACAATATCGATGCCACGGTCATTCACATACAGGTCATAGTTGGCCTTGATGTGGGAATAGTCCCGCGAAAATCGGTGAATCACCTTCCCTCGGTCTTCCAATGGTCGCCGGCGCTGGGCAACCACTTCGACATTCTCAAGCAACTTCGTCCGGTAACCGTCCAGCCCGATCATCAACTCATCGGACTGTCGGTCCAGCAAATATGCCCGAAAATTCTTCCGAAACGGTTCCTTATGACCGCCCGCAGGAAACTCCGGACAGTCGAACTCGAACTTCGGACGCTTCCCGTAGGACAACAAACGCACTTGTAACCGTGCATCGTCAGGATAATGTAAGTTCCCTACAAAGAAATGACCCAAACTGTCCAAAATGCCCGTCCCATAAGACACTCCGAAGGTATCCACCACAGAAATCGGAATCGCCTTTCCTTGATCTTTCTTGTTCAGGCGGCTGATCTTCCCCGACAACCACTCTGCTTCCTCCAACGGTTCCGGAAAATCGCGGTCCGGATGGTGTGAGAAATCTTCGGTCGAGAACCGACACCATCCATGTGTCTGCATCAACAGGTCCAAACCCCGCTGACGTTCCTCAAAAGGCACGTCCGTTGAGAAATACCATCCAGGACAGTGGATGTAACCCCGAAGGTCGCTTGTCAGCAGAAGATTGCTCTCCAAGTTATCGCGAAGACTGTCGTAACCGCAATTCACATAGCCCCTGTCAAGAACACTGACCGAGAAATCGCCGCGCATTGGAAGACCCCTACCGTCTTGCATCGTAAACTCCACCGAGACCAAATCGCGTTTCACCCCCAAGTTGCCCGCCGTCACCTGGATTTTGCCATACACCATATACGTCGAATCCAAACGGAACAATAGGCGGCGAGAAAGGCCTATGCCGTCGGCCGTGCACAATACTAAATGATTGACGCCGTTGCGGCAAGATGACATATCTATTGTTCCTTGCATATCGCGAATCGTAGAGATTTTTCTTTTCAAAATTAGGTTGGAACCGCTATGAAGCAATAAAACCAAAGATTCCGACAAGGGACCGCTTCTTACCCTGTCTCCCCATTCTCCCACAGACTGCAGGATCCTATAACGGACCGTATCTCCTTCCCCTCGGTCGACTTGCAATGCATAACCCCCGATCTGGGACGCAGGCAACGCAAAGGTTCGCCTGAATGGCATCCCGTAAGCATCCGAATAATTCCGGATTTCAACTTGTGCCAACAAGGTATCAGGAAAAAGGATATTTCCGGAAACGGAATTGACAGCAGAGGTCGCCATCCCGGATAAGAGAAAGTCACCCATCCCGTCATGTTCGCTGTGAAGTTCTGCTAACACGCGGCCCTGCCGGTCTTTCACTAAGCCGTCGACCTCGACAGGTAACCCGTCATTACCTACGGCCTTGAACGAAATCCTCTGATCAACGCCCGACAACAAGGATCCCCCTTCCGGAAAAAAAGAAATGCTAAAATCGCGTTCGGAAAGACTATCCGCCAACGGCCGGCTCGCTTTATTCACAATAGTAAGCTTTCGAGAAAAATAGAAATCTTCCGAAAAGTTCCGCATCCAGGATGTGTAACCCCGCAACGCATATTCTCCAGACAAAAGATCCTTCGCCAAAGGTAGGTTATGATGAAAACAAAGATTATCACGGACGACCTTGCGACGGAAAACAACTTGATCCTTACGGTTCAACAGTTCCACATAAATATAATTGGTCTTCACCATGTAGGAATTGTTATCCGCGTTCACCAAGGTTCCACGGAACCAAATGGTATCACCAGCCTCATAATAGGGACGGTCCAAGGTCAAATACAACTTCTCCGGGCAGGTGCTTTTGTGATAGCGAAAATAATAAGAAATGCTGTCCTCTTCCTCCAGGGGTGCGGAAAGAATATTAGAAGGGAAAATCATCAGCCCCAACAAAGAAATAACAAGAAGAAAGGAGAAAAAAATTGTGCGGAACATATATTCTTTATAAAAGAGACATCAATGACGGCAGCGCGAACATTCACAGCCCATAGATTGACATTTACTTGCATCAGAACAAGAACATTCTTCATATTTTTGATCACAAGATTTACATTTTGGACATGTACAAGGAACATGTTCGCACGTTCTACATCTTTCACAAAAACATTCATCCTCGTAATTACCACATTTTATACACCGCACACATATCACACATGGATTTTCACCACAACGTTCACAAACATCATCAGCGGAAAAACAACATTTACAATTCTCCTTTGATTGTTTACATCCATCACAATACGAATCCATAGATCCAGATTCATTATCAGCATTACAATTACACATACCTTCATCTATCGTAGGATCAGTCGGATTAAATCCAATGCTCAAAATCCTATCTGAATCAATTATCGAATCTTGATCACAACACTTAGTCCGTCCCGAATTAAAAGTAAACCTATATTTAAGCTCTCCACAATAATGTAACAACCCACTTAAAAGCTTCCCGTCTATCTCTGATACCAGATATAATCCAGAATAGTCCTTCGTCAAAGGTTGAGACTCCAAAAAATTCTTGAAATCCAACTTATGATTCCGTAGAAACCGAACATCCGGTGCATAAGAGATTAAACGACTCGATAATACTCCAGTATTTTTCTCTTTTCTCACCGACAAGTAGGGATATAACGACGTCAAAATCGTTTTTCCCGGTTTTCGATTTTCTTTATAGTATCGGGCTACCGTTACTGGTTCTTTCATATCAACTGGAATCGTCAAAATTTCCAAATTTCCAGTTTCCGTATAGTGGGCATTCGCCCAATCCAATGACAAACCGTCACTTTGCAAATTAGCACTCGTAGGTGACGAAACCCGTCCCATAGTATAGGCCATATCGGGCAACGAAATATTCATGCCACGCATATACATTTTAATCTCTTCTATAAATGTAACTTGGGAAGAAGATTCATCAATTACAGCAGAGTTGACTTGTTCCGTTTCCGAACAGGAAACAATCACCATACTGATAACAAATAATACTACAGTTCTTAAAACCTTTTTCATAACAATTAATTTTGAATGGGTTAGTAATAGATTAAAGAATTACATCAAAAATAAAATCAAGATTTTGATAAATAACAAATAGAAACGGGACAACTACATCCTTTTTCACTCTCTACATATATATCACCTCGCCTACAAATTTCCGCTTTGCGTCACGTTGTTAAAAGTAATCTCAAAAGATTGTATTTTTATTATTAAGATGATGGAGCAAAGATAAGATTTTTTTTGAGAATCTAATAAAAAAACAAATGTTTTTATTGAATTTTAAGTGGTTTCCACTATCAAATGATATTCCAATCCTTTTTTATATCCCGGAAAAATAACCTATCAAATGATACGGGTCCGCTATCCTTCCGAGATAAGAGAATATAAGGCAAGAAATGGAATCAAACAAATGACCCAGAAGAAACAGCTGATAGAGATTCTTGCACAAGCAGCAGAAAACACCTTCTGCCATATAGTTACCTTCTCCCGAAATGCCGTAATAACCGAAAAGATCATGAATGACTGAAAATACGAAGCCGAAACCACTTACCTCTGTCTACAACCCCACCGGCATTTAAAAAGAACAACTACAAAGTAGCAAAGAAGCATACCGCAATCTGCCGAAACTACTCATTAGCCCTTACATAATCAAAACTGTGTACCGGGAAGTTATTCCAACACCCTTTCCACTCTCACCGGCCGACCGCTGAACGTCACCCCTTCGATCACCACATGCCGCGGCCCGACATGATCGCTGTTATAGAACCGGAAATCCGCCCGCCCGGTTTCATCGGTCTGCAACGAGGGAAACCACGTCAGTGTCCGCCGTAAATCCGGCTCCGGCCATCTCCGCTCCTCTTCTGTCCGGTAAACCGTATGATAGAAATACTCCGGCAAAGTGTATCCAAACGTGCGGTGAACCGTCCGACGTTTGTCGGCAACCAATTCCGTAATCTCTACACCGGGATGCAGATACACTCTGACGAAACGTTCGATATTGCTACCCTTTAACTTCAAACGGACTTCTACTGTAGCTTGAACGCTATCGATATCCTCAGCATGAACATGGCTTAACCAACCGCCCCCCCTTTTTCGTCGGGAATAACCATCGATAATTATTATGTTGGGAACTCTATTGTCATAACTGGAAGCACGAGTTGAACCAAATATATCTATTTCATCCATATATTTATACCATTCATTATTGATCATTTCGTTGACAATATCGATGCCACGGTCATTCACATACAGGTCATAGTTGGCCTTGATGTGGGAATAGTCCCGCGAAAATCGGTGAATCACCTTCCCTCGGTCTTCCAATGGTCGCCGGCGCTGGGCAACCACTTCGACATTCTCAAGCAACTTCGTCCGGTAACCGTCCAGCCCGATCATCAACTCATCGGACTGTCGGTCCAGCAAATATGCCCGAAAATTCTTCCGAAACGGTTCCTTATGACCGCCCGCAGGAAACTCCGGACAGTCGAACTCGAACTTCGGACGCTTCCCGTAGGACAACAAACGCACTTGTAACCGTGCATCGTCAGGATAATGTAAGTTCCCTACAAAGAAATGACCCAAACTGTCCAAAATGCCCGTCCCATAAGACACTCCGAAGGTATCCACCACAGAAATCGGAATCGCCTTTCCTTGATCTTTCTTGTTCAGGCGGCTGATCTTCCCAGACAACCACTCTGCCTCCTCCAACGGTTCCGGAAATTCCAATCCCGGATGACGGGTGAAGTCCTCCGTTGAAAAACGACACCAGCCATGTGTCCGCATCAACAGATCCAACCCACGCTGACGTTCGTTCCAAGGAACCGCCCGACTAAAATACCATCCCGGATGATGAATGTAACCTTGCAGATCGCTCGTCAACAAAAGATTGCTCACCAAATTATCACGCAAACTATCGTAACCGCAATTCACATAACCGCCGTCCAACACACTGACGGAGAAATCGCCGCGCATCGGAAGGCCGGTTCCGTCCTGCAAGGTAAATTCCAATGAGACCAAATCGCGTTTCATGCTTAAATTGCCGGCCTCCAACTTGATTTTACCCTCTACCATCCAGGCCGAATCCAGCCGGAACAGCAGCCGACGGGAGAGTCCCCGGCCGTCGGCCGTACACAAAACCATGTGATTGATACCGTTACGGCAAGAGGTCATTTCTATGCTCCCAACAAGATCCTGAACAGCAGAAATCCCTTTTCTGGCAATCAGGTCGGAACCACTATGAAACAATAAAACCAAAGAATCAGACAGGACACCGCAGCGTTCCATATCACACGATTCTCCCTCGGCCCGCAAAATCCGATAATGAACCTTACCATCCTCTCCCGATTCGACCTGTAAAGCATACCCCTCTGTCTGCACCTTAGGCAATGCAAAAGTCCGACCGAACGGCATCCCGTAAGCATCCAAATAATCGCGGATCACGGCTTCCGCAAACAACGTATCAGGAAAATTATCATTCCCAGAAGATGTTTTTGCAGAAACAGTCGCCGACGCCGGCAATAGAAAATCGCCCATCCCGTCATGTTCACTATGAAGTTCCGCCAAAACACCTCCACGACCATCTTTCACCAAACCATCTATCTCGACAGGCAGACCGTCATTGCCGACGGCCTTGAATGCTACCCGCTGATCAACGCCTGACAGCAAGGTACCGCCCTCAGGGAAAAAACTAACATGAAAATCACGTGCCCCGATGCTATCCTCCAACGGCGCGGAACTTTTATTCACTATGGTAAGCTTCCGACTGAAAAAGAACGCCTCATCGAAGTTACGCATCCAGGAAGTATAACCACGCAAAGTGTATTCCCCTGACAAAATATCCTTCGCCAACGGCAAGTTATGATGAAAACAGAGATTGTCCCGCATCACCTTGCGACGGAAAACTACCTGATCCTTGCGATTCAACAGTTCCACATAAATATAATTCGTCTTAACCATGTAGGAATTGTTATCCGCATTCACCAAAGTGCCGCGAAACCAGATAGTATCCCCCGCCTCATAGTAAGGACGATCCAATGTCAAATATAACTTCTCCGGACAGGTGCTTTTGTGATAGCGGAAATAATAGGAGATGCTGTCTTCTTCTTCAAAAGAGACGGAAAAGGCCCTGAATGAAAACATCTGTAATCCAGATAAGAAGATGAAAAGGGTGCATACAAGAATATACCTGCGGGAAAATATCATAGTACAATGCTTTAAATCAAAAATAAAAACAGAATTTCACCAAATGACAAATATAACCTCGACAACGATATAAATCTTTTTCTCTCCAAGAAAACAATTTCCGTCCACCGTGTTTCCGTTGCCCTGCAAGTTATTACAAGCAATTTCGTAAAACTGTAATTTTATTTCTCTCCGAATGTGGCAAAGATAGCCTTTTCTACCACATACACAACAAAATAAGATATTTTTACTAAATTTTAAGAAAATCCGTCCACCGACACCCTCCGTTTCCCCCGCCGTATTCCTGGAGCCACCCCGAACAAACAGAACAACGTCTCCTCCGGCCGCGCGACAACCAGCCAGAAACCGGGAAGGCGCCTCACCAACACAGCAAAGAGCAAACAGCCCGTCGGCAGTCCTTACTTCGAACCGGCAAGGGGCAACAATTGTGTGAACAGCGACAACCGAAGAACAGCAGGGGCAACCCATGGAGCAGGAAATCCCCGCCGGCATGACGGAAGCGGCAGACAGAGGAGAATACCCCGTTCCCCGGGAAAAACAACAGGCACAAAAAACATCTCCTCCTCCACACCGGATTTTTTTACCGACATGGAGGAGGCATGAAGCACGTTCCGCAATCAGGAAACCTGCAGATAACTTATTTCAGATATTCACGGAAAAAGGTCTCGATCCTGTCAAACGGAATGATGTCGACACGGTCGTACAAATCCGTATGACTCGCACCAGGGACGATCAAAAGTTCCTTATTGTCCCCCTTGAGCTTTTTGAAAGCATCTTCGCTGAAATAGCGGGAATGGGCTTTCTCTCCATGGACAAGCAACACGGCACTACGGATCTCGTCGCTATAGGTCAAGATGGGCATATTGATGAACGAGAGAGACGAAGTCCTGTTCCATCCGCCGTTGGAATTGAGAGAGCGGGCATGATATCCGCGCGGGGTCTTGTAATAGGCGTGATAGTCCTGCACGAAGCGGGGCGCATCGGCCGGCAACGGATCCACGACACCGCCGCTCAAAGCATAAGAACCGTTGCGGGCGTCTTCGGTACGCTGGTCATTGAGCTGGCAGCGCAGCTGATAACGTTGGTCGGCATCCATCGAATCGAAATAGCCGTTGGCATTGACACGGCTCATGTCATACATGGTCGAAGCGACAGTCGCCTTGATGCGGGTATCGATGGCCGCAGCATTGACCGCCATACCGCCCCATCCGCAGATGCCGCAAATGCCGATACGATCGGGATCCACATCGTCGCGCGTCATCAGATAGTCTACAGCAGCGCAAAAATCTTCAGTATTAATGTCGGGCGAGGCCACATAACGGGGTTCCCCGCTACTCTCGCCGGTAAAAGAGGGATCGAAAGCCAGAGCCAGAAAACCGCGCTCCGCCATCGTCTGGGCATAAAGACCCGAAACCTGTTCTTTCACCGCTCCGAAAGGACCGCAAACGGCAATGGCCGGCAATTTACCGGCAGCCTGTTTCGGAATGTAGAGATCGGCAGCCAACGTGAGGCCGTAACGGGTCGTGAAAGTCACCTTGCTGTGGACCACTTTGTCACTCTGAGGGAACACCTTGTCCCACTCTTCAGTCAGTTTTAAATTTTCCATACCATTGTTATTAGTCAATTTATCTTTTTCTGCTTCACAGGCAGCCCCCGCCATAATAAAAAACAGACAGAGGAGCATAAAAACGATCTTGTTCATATATAACATTTATTTTTCGATATTTCTAATGAATTTCGCAGGGACACCGCCGACAATGACATCGTCGGGCACATCCTTTGTCACCACCGCGCCGGCCGCGACAATGGCATTCCGACCCACTGTGACACCGGGCAGAATAATGGCGCCGGCACCGATCCACGCATTACTCCGGACCACGACAGGCTTGACCAGCAGACGATGGCGCGACTCCGGATTCTCAGGATGATTTTCGGTCACGATCTTCACTCCCGGCCCGATAAACACTCCGTCTTCCAGCGTAATGCCGCCCTGATCGAGAAACGTGCAACCGAAGTTGACGAACACCTCCCTGCCTACATGCGTCAACTTTCCGAATGCCGTGTAAAACGGAGGAAACATCCGGACGGAAGGATCGAGCGGCTGTCCCCAAATACGTTCGAGTAGCTGCCGCACCTCATCGGGCGGGAGATAACCGGCGTTCAACTCGCCGACAAGACGGCGGGTATTCTCTACCTCTTCGCATAAAAGAGGAAAATCGGCATCGGTTTCGGTAATGCGTTCGCCGTTGCGCATTCTTTCAATAACGCTGTTTGCAGATGATTCCATATCGGTGTTTGTTGTAATATTCTTTTCTGACGGTGCAAAGTTACAGCGCTCCGCACGGGCTCCCGATACCTGTGTTACGGATGAAAATACCCCGATTACAGAAAATGAAACATCGGAACCGATACGATGGCCGCCCCGGATACCCGGATTACGGATAATGATATCAGAATTACGGTTTTCATCCGAAATTTTTTCCTTTCATATCAAAAAAAATGCTTTCTTTGCAGCACGGAATGAATTAAAACGTCACTTGATAAAAACACCGAGAAAAAATGCAGGACCATTCAGATATTATAAAGGCCGACACGATAGAACAATACAACAGGCTGTTCGGTTTCGAAACCCGCCATCCGCTGGTAGGCATCGTCCGCTTCGATTCCTCCGTTCCCCGGCTCACCCATAGGATGACCATGGGGATTTATGCCATTTTCATCAAAAAAACAACCGGGTGTATCATCAATTACGGAAAAACCGTCTATGATTTCGACGATGAGACGGTCGTGAGTTTCGCTCCCGGTCAGACCGTAGGCATCCAATATCCGGAAGAGGGTCCCGCTCCGGAATCGATAGGGCTTCTGTTTCACCCGGATTTCCTGAACCGCACTACGTTAGGACAAAAAATCAAGCAGTATTCCTTTTTCTCGTACGCCTCGAACGAGGCACTGCACTTGTCGACGGAAGAACGGATCATTCTTCAGGATTATATGGAGAAGATAGCCTGCGAATTGCAGCATCCGATCGATAAATTTTCCAAGTCGCTCATCATCTCGAACATCGAGGTACTGCTGAACTACTGTATGCGTTTTTACGAACGGCAGTTCATTACTCGAGAAGAGATGAATAACGATGTTCTGACCCGTTTTGAACATCTGCTGGACGAATATCTGGATTCCGGAACCGCTTCACGTCTGGGCATTCCCACGGTGAAGTATTTTGCGGACAAAGTCTGCCTGTCGCCCAACTATTTCGGAGATCTTGTGAAATCGGAAACCGGAAAAACAGCCCAGGAATACATCCAGCTTAAAATGGCGAACATCGCCAAGAACGCACTGGGCGATCCGGCAATGAATACGAAGCAGGTCGCCGACATGCTGGGGTTCCAATATCCGCAGCATTTCATTCGCTTCTTCAAGAAACAGGTCGGATGCACGCCGCGGGAATACCGTACCCGCAATATCACAACCGCATAAGCACGGAAAAGCTTCATCATCGTCTCACCGTTCCGCACCGCAATCCCGCTATCGACTGATCGTGGTGCGGAGCGGTGGTTTTATATCCTTCTTTTTCCATTCACGGGACACAAAGCGCACCAAAGCGGCAGTTTTCCGGCAGAAATAGCATTTTAGCTATTTTATTCTTTCCATTCAAGAGATTTTGCTTAACTTTGGCACGCATATTCGTGCATTTCACTTACAGTAATCCATTATTCTGTCAAGACATGAAACTGTTGCAAACCGACTATTTTCGTCACGACGAAGCCGCCGGCTTTTTGGAAACCTACAAAAAGCTGGCTATATCTGCCCGCCCCCTTTTCACCACTCCTGAATGGAAAGAAATCCGTTCTCTCATAGCGGAAGGGATTGAAAAAGGCGCTTTTGACCGCGATACGCACGACCTCAACCCGCTCCTGATGAATCTGAAGACAGCGCTGGTGCTGGCCGACAAGATAGGACTCAAAAAGGCCTCGATACTGATGGTGCTGCTGCACCCTCTGGTCAAGCAAGGAAGCATTCCGGCGGAAGAGATCGGGAAACGCTTCGGCGAAGAGATCGCCCATCTGATCGACGGAATGACTAAAGTGAAGAGTTTGTATGTCAAAGACGACGCCATAGAGGATGAAAACTTCCGCAAGCTGCTTCTGTCGTTCGCGGAAGATATCCGCGTCATCATCGGGCTCATCGCCGACCGCTATGTGCTGATGAAGACGCTGAACCATCACCCCGACCGGGAATATCGGAACAAAGTAACCCGCGAATGCCGCTTTCTCTACACGCCGATGGCACATCGTCTCGGCCTGTATGCCATAAAAAGCGAGCTGGAAGACATGGCCGTCAAGTATGAACACCGCGAAACATACGACCGGATCGCCCGCGAGCTGAATGAAACCAAGCGCGAACGCGACGAATATATCGACCGCTTTATCGCTCCTGTCAAAAAAAGGCTGGAGGAGACCGGCATGTCATTCAGTATCAAAGGCCGTACAAAAAGCATCTCCAGCATCTGGAATAAACTGAAGAACCAGAACACAACCATCGACAAAATATACGATCTCTTCGCCATCCGTATCATTATCGATGCCCCTGTAGAAAAAGAGAAGGCCTTATGCTGGCAGGCCTACGGGATCGTGACAGAGATGTACACCCCCAATCCGAAACGATTGAAGGACTGGCTCTCTATTCCCAAAAGCAACGGATACGAAAGCCTGCATATCACCGTCTACGGCCCCGGACAGCGCTGGGTGGAGGTACAGATAAGATCGAAACGGATGGATGAAATCGCCGAGCGGGGACTGGCGGCCCACTGGAAATACAAAGGCATCAAAAGCGAAGGGGCCGCCGATCAGGTCATGGCCTCCATCCGGGAAATTCTGGAGCATAACAGCTCCCCCGATGAGCTGATGAAAGATTTTTCGATGGGGTTATACCAAGAAGAAATCTTCGTCTTTACTCCCAACGGCGATGTCCACAAACTGCCCAAGGGTGCCACCGTGCTCGATTTCGCATTCCAGATACACACCAAGCTCGGCAATCATTGCGTAGGGGCCAAAGTGGGTAACAGAAATGTCAAAATCAATCACCAGCTGCACAGCGGCGATACGGTCGAGGTTCTCACTTCGCCGCAACAGACCCCGAAGCTGGACTGGCTCAACATCGTCTGCACGTCGAAGGCCAGAATCAGAATCAAACAGAGTCTGAAAGAAATTGGAATGCGCGAGGCCGAGACAGGGAAGGAACTCCTGCAGCGCCGTTTCAAGAACCGCAAGATAGAAATGGAAGAAGGCAACATGGCGAAGCTCATCAACAAGATGGGTTTCAAGACACAGACGCAGTTTTTCCATGCCCTTTCAACTGCAGAAATCGACGTAAACGATGTTGTCGACAATTACGAAGAAATGCTCCGTCCCACACAATTGGGTGCGGGAGAAACGCACAGTGCCGACGCTTTCAACATCAACAGAATCCAGGAAGAGGAAATCAAAAAGACCGACGGATACAACGATGTCCTTGTTATCGACAAAGATCTGAAAGGACTCGACTATAAACTCGCCCAATGCTGTCATCCTATCTACGGCGACAACGTGGTAGGCTTCGTCAGCATCTCCGGCGGTATTAAAATCCACCGGGCGGACTGCAACAACATCCGGGAACTGGAAGCCCGTTATCCCTATCGCATCGTCAAGGCCCGGTGGTCGGGCAAAAGCGGCTCGCAATACAGCATCACGCTACGTATCGTGGGACAGGACGATATCGGAATCGTCTCCAACATCACCTCCATCATCAACAAAGAAAAAGAAACGCTTTTGCGCGCCATCAATATCGACTCCAACGACGGCTTGTTCCAGGGCCACCTGACAGTCATGGTCAACGATCTTTCGTCGCTCACCTCACTGATCAAAAAAGTCAGGAACATCAAAGGTGTGAAGCAGGTCGAGCGCATTAACTGATATCAAAATACAGACAGACATGAAACCCATCTCCCTATTGGCCCTCGGACTCCTGATTTTTGCAGGCTGCAACGGCTCCGACAACGACAAAGCCGGCCATTTGCTGACCGAAGCCAGAACCGCTTATGAAAACGGCCGACTGAATCCGGCCAAAGAGCTTCTCGATTCGCTTGACAATACGTATCCGAAGGCCATCGGGATAAGAAAAGAGGGGAAAATCCTCTCCTACAGCATCCAGCTGAAAGAGGCGGAACAGATCCGCACGTTTACAGACTCCATGCTGGTCATTGCCATTGACAAAATCAACGAGGCAACCGCCGATTTCACCTATCTGAAATCCGAATACGACGAATTGGGCAGATTCATTTACAGAGGTACCGAGGCCGAAAAAAACGTACGCAGCTATCTGCATGCCGCTGTCGATGAATATGGCGTCACGCACCTTATCAGCTCCTACCGTGGCGACAGCCCGCTGGAGCATACGGCCGTCAAGATCAGAAATGCCGACGGAACGGCCTGTTCCACTCAGGAAATACCCTATAACGACGGCACCAATTATCACTATAACATCGGCGGAGTCCGTTTCGAGACCGTCACTTACATCGGCGACAAGGACGGAGGAGTGCTGAGCTATATCGATCTGAACAGGGAAAACAAACTGCAGGCGGAGTTCATCGGCAGCCGGCGCAATCTATCGGTCCAACTCACCGATAAGGACAAAAAAGCGCTTTCGGAGACCTTCCGATTGGGAATGATGCTCCGAAAGCGGCTTCAGTTAGAACAGGACAATAAGGTGGCGACCGAAAAAATCATTTATCTGCAACGGCTGATAGAGCGGAAAGCAGCGACGTCAGATAACGCCAGTAGCGGGCCACACTCGTAACCGATACATATTCCTGCGGACTGTGCGGATGGACGATGGTCGGCCCTAAACTGATGATGTCGAGCTGCGGATATTGAGCGGCAATGATGCCGCACTCCAGGCCGCAGTGCACCTTCTCAATTTTTACCTCCGGGCCGAAAGTCTCCCGATATACCTTACGGGCCAGTGCCAGCAACGGCGAGGCGGCCGGCAGTTCCCATCCCGGATAAGCGGCACTAAATTCCACACGGGCCCCTCCTAACAAGAACACACTCTGCAACTGCGAGGCCAGCGCCCGTTTCATCTCTTCATCCATGCTCCGGATGAGACACACGACATGCGCCTCTTCCTCGGTTGCCTCTACCATAGCCAAATTGGAAGAGGTTTCCACTACGGCCGGTGATTCCGGCGACACGCGGAACACTCCGTCATGGCATGCCTCTATACTATTGATAAGATCATCCTGCATGACCTCCGGCAGCAATGCTTTCGGCAATGCGGTAACCTCCGCCAGAAAAATTATGCCGCTTTCTATATTGCGCCACTCATATCGGAACAACTCATTATAGTAAGCCACTTCGTCGAGCATATCATCCACAAGCTCGGCAGGCACCGTAATCACGGCCGTGGCCTCCCGTGGTATCGCGTTACGCAGTCCGCCGGCCCGGACAGCCGCCAGACGGGCCTCGAAATTGACCACCGCATGTTTCAGGAAACGGAACATCAACTTGCAGGCATTCGCCCGGCCCAGATGAATGTCCATGCCGGAATGTCCCCCAAGCAAACCGCCGATGGAAAGCCTGATGGCGACGTCTCCATCGGGAACGTTCTTGTCCATTTTATATTTGAAGTAGGCATCCATGTCCACGGCCCCGGCGCAACCGGTCATTACGGTGCCTTCGGTCTCTGTGTCGGTATTGATCAGATAACGGCTCTTGAGCCAGCCGGCCTGCAATCCGTTGGCACCGGTCATACCGGTCTCTTCATCGACCGTAAAAAGACATTCCAAAGGTCCATGACGCAAGGATCCGTCAGCCAGCAACGCCAGCATCGAAGCGACACCGATGCCATTGTCCGCACCCAGCGTGGTGCCGTCGGCCATAAGTTGATCGCCCTCCAGCCTAAGCGTGATAGGATCTTTCAGAAAATCATGGACGGTAGCCGCATCGGCCTGGGGCACCATATCCATGTGCGCCTCCAAAGCCGTCACAGGCGCGGCCTCGCACCCGGGCGTGGCCGCCTTGCGAATCAGCACGTTGCCGACGGCATCGGTCTCGACGGCCAAGCCCAAATTCCGGCCGACGCCGACGATATAGTTTCTGATCTCATCCAGATGACCGGAAGGATGTGGAATCTTGCATAATTCCGAAAAATAATGCCATACGGACTGTGGTTCCAGCTCTTTCATAAATCAAATGTTTTTGTGTCGTTTGAATAAAACAAATATCAGGGCATAAATTCCCAGAAGAAGGACGAATCCCTGCTCTATGGTCCACGAAACCAAAGCGAAGGAGAGTGCCTCGGTCTCTGAAAGCCCATAACAGCCCAGTGTAAAGACCACTGCGGCATGCCATGCCCCCAAACCTCCCTGCACCGGCACTACCAACGACAGGCTCCCCATTACAAAGATGGCAAGAGCCGCCAATATCCCCAGGTGAGAGGTAAAATCGAAGAAAAAGATGCACGTATAGGAGTTGAGAAAATACAACAGCCAGATGCCGACGGAATACAACAGGTAGCGCCGCCAGTCGGGCAGCTGCCGGATGCTTGCAAAACCTATCCACATCCTATGCAGAAATTCTTTGACCGTCCTGTAGAGGCGAACTGACCGAAGACGCCGGCGGAACACGACCGCCAGGACAATTACCACCGCCACCCCGGCTATGAGCCAAGGCGATGCCAAACGTTCCGACAACAAGGGGCCGCTGCCGACCGCATGCGTCTCGAAGAAACGGAAAAAGACATGGCTCTGAAGCACAAAAGCGAGCAAGGCAATAAACATCGAGCAAATCAGATCGACCACCCGCTCGGAAATCATCGAGCCCACCGTGGTAGAAAACGGTACCGGGTAGTTGTGGGCAATGTAATTGCAACGCCAGATCTCCCCCAAGCGCGGAAACAGCAGGTTCAGCCCGTAATTGCCGAAGATGGAGACCGACATATCATGTGTCGACGGATCGGCGCCGAACATCCGCAACTGCAGACGCCACCGCACTCCCCGCAGAATATGACTGAACAAGGCAAAAATCAGCGAAATGAAAACCCAGCCCCACGAAATGCCCCGATACAGCACCGCAGCCACGGCATCGACATCCGTATCCTTATACAGAAACCAAAAAATGCCGCAGCCGAAGAGCAACGGCAACAAGAATTTCAGTGCATTTTGTAAAATATTCTTCACTCCTTGCGAATTTAACCGGCCGGTAAATCATCGAACCGCTGCAAATATAAGGTTTTCCCGACGCTTCGGCAAAGATTGCCTCTGAAAATATCTCTTCGCCCGCCCGTTTTTCCCGGAATCGGCCTCCATCTTCAACATTCGTCCTTCCGGCTCCAAAGCGATCGTCACACAGCGGGTCTGTACACTTTCTCGCGTCGCTACAACCACCGCCGAACAGCTTGATGATATCTCCCGCAAAAAATCACCCCCCGATCACCCTCTTCGTACCGCTTCAAAGATTTCCGGAAGCGGCGCGCCTTCTATCCACAATACTTTCCTTAAAAATTACAGCATCGATTTCAAAATCGGAAATGGTACCCGCAATAAATGGGACACTGCATACTAAAAATGATATCGTAAATCCACATTTTTCAAAATCTCTTATAGTGTTTGAGAAAGTTTTTTTACATTTGGCACAACCAACAAGATTTTCGACATGAAAAACATTAAAGTCTTTCTGGCCTCTTCCGACGAACTGAAGACCGAACGTGTAGAATTAGGAGATCTCTTCCATCATCTCAACCGCATTTTCAGATGCCGAGGCATACAATTGGAACTTTCCGAATGGGAATTTTTGGACAGTTCCATGGCGCAAGAACATAAACAAGAAGAATACAATAAAGAATTGAGGACCTGTGAACTTTGTTTGGTGCTCTGGTGGACCAAATTCGGCTCTTATACCCAACAGGAATTCGAAACGGCCTACGAAGAGCTCAAAGCAGAACGTATGCCCAAGAAACTCTATGTATTCTTCAAGGAGCCGGGTGATATTTCCCCCGAACTGCAAAAATTCAAGGAGAGTTTCGATACCAAGTACGGACATTTCTATTGCAAATTCGAGAATACCGAAGCTCTAAAACTTCATTTCGTTCTGCAATTGGAGATGTACAACAACAATACCGGCCTTATAAAGGTCGAGGACTCACAAGTCAAAATCGAGGGAGAGACCATCGCCCGTCTGGATAACATCCCTTTTGCAGCAAACAATGACCACTACAAAAATTTAAAACAGCGCATCGCTCAAATCGAGGAGGAAATCGAGACGTATAAAACCATTCTTGCAACGACTCCCAATGACGGGATTGCAAAATTGCTCGGCCAAAAGCAAAGTGAACGCTACCGGATGAAAGAAGAGCTTTCACAACATGAAAAATTTCTTTTCGAAACGGCATTACGCATCGCCCAACTGACGGGAAGCCGGATCTCGGAACGTATGCAACGTGCCATCCGGGCATTCGAGGCCGGCCGGGTCAGTGAGGCCAATACCATATTGGATGAATCCGAACGCGATGCAGAAGAATTGCTCGCCCGGTTCATACAAACGAAAAGACTGTTGGAGGAAGAGCGCGAAAGCCTCTTTCAATCCATTGAAGAACTTTCTTTAAAAGCTTCGGTGATGTTGGCAGATAGTTCCTATTC
>CAZMOE010000042.1:0-19976 GCA_964567855.1 uncultured Prevotellaceae bacterium | reverse complement strand
AGATCGAGATGTTCGAAGAAACTGCGGGCATACAATTCGGAGGTATTACCGATATCGCCCCGTTTGGCATCGGCAATGATAAATTGTTCCGGATAATGCTCACGGATATAGTTAACCGTTTTCTCGAAAGCGATCCAACCTTTCACGCCAAGGCTTTCATAAAATGCCAGATTGGGTTTATAGGCAATACAATAAGCTTGCGTCGCATCGATGATGGCCCGGTTAAAAGCGAAGATCGGATCTTCTTCTTTTAAAAGACATTCCGGTATCTTCTTGATGTCCGTATCAAGACCGACACAAAGAAACGACCGCTTTTTTTTGATCTGTTCAAATAATTCTTTTCTATTCATCGCAGTATTTAGTCTATGTTATTTCACAATCTTCCGGACAAGGATATTTCCATCATTCCGGACCACACGGATTACATACATTCCATGCTGCAACCCGGACAATGATAGGCGACCACCGACTTCAGCAGCAACGCAACTTCCATCCGGAGCATAAGCGCGGATATTGAGAGCATCGGCAGCTTCAACCATATCCCCAGAAATGCGCAATCCGGAGGCAATATAAGGAGCAGCAATGCCGTTACCGCCCTGATTAGGCGCAAGAATCTTCACACCCTGAATGGCAAGCGTTCCGGTCGAAGTATTGGATACTTTTATATACACCTCATCCGCAGAGGAGACATAAGAGGTCGCATCCAGTTCCAAAATATACTTACCTCCAGAATATTTATATACCTCCTCAAAATTCGTACCATCGGCGCTGACACTTACAGAACCGGAAAACGAACCGGTGCGGAACATATACAAAGCGAAAGCGGAAACCGCCGGACATTTGAAAATGGCCTCACCCGTAGTCTTCTTCAAAGTAAGAGCGCCAGTATATGCAGATTCCGTATTAGAGAAACTCTTATTATAAGAACCCTCAACCAAAGTGATAGTGCCGTCTGCCAGCCATTCCTCCACTTTGGAAGCATTGTCCTGATTGAACCAGAAATAATCATAACTACCATCGTCATTCACAGTTGCCATAAAAGCATCGGTAGCATCATCGTCCCCACCCTGAGATCCGGAACCGTCCACGCTGGGCACGCCGCCCTCCAACTGACCTTCGGTAATTTTACGTACCAGGAAGGTCAGATAGTATTCCAGATTCGTATAGACAGACGATTTGTCATGTCCGTTGCCATCCACAAGACCTCCGAACAAAAGTTCCTCTTTGGCATCAGGAATACCATTGTCATTTTCGTCGGCCAAAGCAGCCTGCTGGGCCGGTGTACACGTATAGGCGGGATATCCACCCACATCACTCGGCGTATCAATCAGACCGAGAGTGCCGCCCTTACTTCCTGTAAACGTATAAGTACCCGTCTCTACCTCACCGGCAATACGGGTATCGATGGCATCGCGGGCAAAGGAACATCCGCCATAAACCAGAACACGATCCAAGGCATCCTGTGCGGAGTGAGTCGTAACCGACGCACAGGCAAAGGCATTCTGCGATTCTATTCCCAATTTCGAGCCTCCCGGCAACGGAGAACCGTTCACATGCAGACCCGCCCAGTTGTTTTCATTCACCGCTTCACCGCTGGTAATCTCGGCCTGCGTCAGATCGGGACAGGAAGTATCGAACCAGTTACCGCTAAGATGGAATGTGCCCCACACGCCCTTTGCCTGACTATTGGATCCATCATCGGGAGAGGCCTGGAAAATGCGGTTGCAGAGGGCAGGTTTCGTTGCGGTCATCGGCCCGGGTTTGTAACAATTATTAATGAAATTATAACATCCTCCCTCGCCGGCATAACCACCGTTGATAGGTCCGAAATTATAGAAAACGTTATTGCGAAGATCCACCATTTCATGAGCGGCGTCGTTATTGAAACGGCTACCGCAAAGACGCGGGTTACGGCTCGAGTGATGTGCGATAAGATTATGGTGGAACGTAGCAGGACAGCCACCCCAAATGCCGCCATAACCGTGCGTACCCTTGCCATGGATAGAATGATAGAGGCTTTCCGTAATATAGCACCACTGAACCGTCAAGTTCCTGACGCCATAGCAGGAAAGACACTCGTCGATGCTCCAGCTGGCAGAGCAATGGTCGATGATGATATTGCTGAGTCCGTTGCTGCTGCTGAAAGCGCTCACGGCATCATCCTCACAGTCCGACTTGTCATCACCCAAACGGCTACGCAAGAAACGGATAATCACGTTGCTCGTCGAAATCTGGAAACCATAATTTTTAAGGCAAATCCCATCGCCAGGAGCCGTTTGACCGGCAATGGTAAGATCTCCGTTCTTGATAGAAAGACGGCTTTTCAACTCAATGACACCGGCGACATCAAAAACAATGGTACGCGGCCCCTTCTGATTGACAGCATAACGCAATGTTCCCTTTTTCGCTCCGTCATCCTCCAGCGAAGTAACATGATAGACTACTCCGCCGCGACCTCCGGTCGTATAACGTCCGGCGCCTTCGGCTCCCGGAAAAGCATCGACTTTGGCATTTTGCGCCCATGCCCCGACACTGAACATAACGGCACAAAACGCAGTGAGAAAAATGTTTTTCATCATGATAAAATTAAATATTTGATTCGAAATCGTGGCAAAGATACACAAAAAACCATGTACCTGACGAATAAAAACTCAAGAATACGACATTCTTACCTCAAATTTAAATAATTGAAAAGATCCCGACTGACAAAAAGCAAACCACTCAAAATATTCATTCATCAGAAACGCCCTGCAGAGGCCAAAACAGGAAAAACGAAACCAACCGCATCCCATGGACAAAGAAAAAACAGGAAACCGAACTCATCATCCGATGCTTTTCACTACTTTTGCAGAAATTTATCACAAATATGTACAAACATTCCCCATCCTCAGGCCGCAAGGCGATAGAGACATCTCTTCAACCCGGTCCCCGACAGACTTCCCGATGAACGGCATCTTCCCAAATTCGATCGTATGGAACCCGTGGCACGGCTGCCATAAATACAGCGACGGGTGCAAGCATTGCTACGTCTACCGCGGCGATGCCAAAAGGAATATAGACAGTACCGTTGTAACACAGACCAGAAGCTTCGACCTACCCGTCCGGAAAAAAAGAAACGGAGAATTCAAGATTCCGGCCAGCACACTGGTCTATACCTGCTTTACTTCCGACTTTTTCGTCCGCGACGCCGACCGGTGGCGACCGGAAATATGGCAAATGATCCTCTCGCGCCGGGATCTCCACTTCTTCATCATCACCAAACGGATAGAACGCATCATGGAATGCCTTCCGGCTGAATGGGGAGAGGGTTTCGATCATGTGACGATTTGCTGCACTGTTGAAAATCAGGCCTGCGCGGAACACCGCCTACCGATTTACCGATCCGCACCGATCAAACATAAAATTATCATCTGTGAACCATTGCTGGAAAGAATCGAGCTTGAAAAGTTTCATATAGGAGGATGGATAGAGCAAGTCGTAGCCGGCGGGGAATCGGGATCCGAGGCACGCCCATGCGATTTCAGCTGGATTCTGGAACTTCGCGACATCTGTCAAAGAGAACATGTACAATTTTGGTTCAAACAAACAGGCGCAAAGTTCATCAAAGACGGCATTCTGTATAATATCAAAAGACAATTCCAACATTCGCAGGCGCGCAAAGCCGGTATTGATCTCGAATAGGCCCTGCGAAACAAATTCCGCCTCCGGCCGTTACCATTCGGAGCCCTCCCCAATAAACCGATAAGAGCACATCGAACACCGGAGACCCGATATACCAGAATTCAAATTTCCCTTCGAAGCTCCGCCATATCCCCATTACCCGGAAAAGAATTCACCATTCCATCCTAATCCTAAAAAAGTCCGGAGGAAATGATTCCCCCGGACTTTTTTATCCATTCACGGCATTGCCGGAACGATCGGCATACCCGGCAATTACACTTTAACCGATGTATTCACAGCCCATGTAAGGCACTAACACTTCCGGCACCTTGACACGACCATCGGCCTGCTGATAATTCTCAAGTATAGAGGCAACGATACGGGGAAGAGCCAAAGCGGAACCATTCAACGTGTGGCAAAGCTCGATCTTCTTCTCTCCGGTACGACGGAAACGACAGTGAAGACGGTTAGCCTGATAAGTGTCGAAGTTTGAAACCGAAGAAACCTCCAGCCAGCGCTGCTGTGCAGCAGAATAAACTTCGAAATCGTAACATACGGCAGAAGTGAAACTCATATCGCCGCCACAAAGACGGAGAATGCGATAAGGCAAACCTAATTTGCTGACCAAACCTTCAACATGGGCAAGCATCTCCTTGTGCGATTCGGCCGAATGCTCCGGCGTATCGATGCGGACGATCTCCACTTTCGAAAATTCATGCAGACGATTCAAACCGCGCACATCTTTGCCGTAAGAACCGGCTTCACGGCGGAAACACTGCGTATAGGCGGTATTTTTAATAGGAAGATCCTTCTCATCGAGAATCACATCGCGATAGATATTGGTAACCGGAACCTCTGCGGTCGGAATCAGATAAAGGTCATCCATTTCGCAGTGATACATCTGGCCCTCTTTGTCCGGGAGCTGACCGGTGCCATAACCGGAAGCCTGATTCACCACCGTCGGAGGCATGATTTCCTCATAACCGACGGCACGCGCCTCGTCGAGGAAGAAGTTGATAAGGGCACGCTGCAATCTGGCACCCAAGCCGCGATATACCGGGAAACCGGCACCCGTTATCTTCACGCCGAGATCGAAATCGATCAAATCAAGCCGCTTGGCAATTTCCCAGTGAGGCTGAGCCCCTTCAAACAAAGCCGGAATTTCATTACCGGTCTTGACAACCAGATTATCTTCCGCCCCTGTTCCTTCCGGAACTTCGTCATAAGGAATATTAGGTATGGTACAAAGCAAGGCGTTAACATCGTCCTGAGCCTTGTCCATCTGCTCCTGAAGGTTTTTATTGACAGCTTTCAGTTCTGCGACACGATTTTTAGCAGCCTCGGCCTCTTCTTTCTTGCCGTTTTTCATCAACACGCCGATATTTTTTGAAAGTGCGTTGGCCTCGGCCAGGTTCTTGTCCAGCTCGGTCTGTGCAGCCCGACGCTGCCGGTCAAGAGCCATAACTTCGTTGACAGCCTCTTCCGCTTTTGCAAAATGCTTTTTATGAAGACCCGCAATAACCCGTTCGGTTTGTTCGGTAATAAGTTTAAGTGTAAGCATTGTTTTTATGATAAAGAATAAAACATAAATCTTGAACCCTAAGAGGCAGTTTTCATCCTGTCCCGTCAGAAAATAATGAATTACGGATTACCATACCGGTTGCCAAGACCTGCCTTCAGGAGCATAACACATCGCCTGAAAAGGTCGGCTGAACCTTGTAATCGTAATCCGTAATCAATCTATCGCAACCCGTAGGTTACGACAAGGGCTGAACTGAAACGTATGACTTGTTCTCACGCTTGCGGGTGAAAACAACAGTACCGTCGATGAGAGCGAAAAGCGTGTCATCCTTACCGATACCCACGTTCAAGCCGGGATTATGCTTCGTACCGCGCTGACGAACCAGAATATTGCCAGCCTTAACTATTTCACCACCAAATTTCTTGATACCGAGTCGTTTGCTATGAGACTCGCGGCCGTTCTTAGAACTACCGACACCTTTTTTATGTGCCATTTCGTAATTTCCTTTCTTTAGATAAGGTTATGCAATAATTTCTTTAACTAACACTTCGGTAAAATGCTGACGGGCGCCGGTTTTCTTATCGAAACCTTTGCGGCGGATCTTGTGGAAAACGATCAGCTTCTTACCTTTAACCAAAGGCTGAACAACTTCGCATACAACCTTGGCACCTTCAACAACGGGAGTACCGACAGTAACGGCCCCATCCTTGTCTACGAGCAATACGTTCTCAAATGTAACGGTTTTGCCCACTTCTGCGTCAGCCAAACGGAGAACGCATACTTTCTGACCAGCCTCTACAGCAAACTGCTGGCCCTTCATCTCTACGATAGCGAACATTTTATTTATATAAAAACTTTAAAAGTTTCTCCGGCAGGCGGCTCACCTATCATTGGCAGCTCTTAAAAAGCCTTCTCGGAATCAGCGCGCAAAGATACCTATTTCCATAAAATTTCACAAGGGTTTCATAAACTTTTTTACTCTTTCCTGCATTTTTTTAGCACTTTAAAGAGTATGAGCGACTGTCGACATGACAAAAGAGAAGATGAAAACACTATATATCGTACATTTTTCACAGCCGCGAGAGACTACCAGCCCGTACACACCGCTTCCGGCCATGCGGGAAGCGGCATAAACAACATCCACAACGCCCGCTGTGCGGCATGTACCTGCTCCCATTCTGCCGGCGGCGCTTCACACGATACCGGAAGCACCGCCACCGGTCTTTCCACCAACCGCCTAATAAAGGGAAGAGGCTCCGTCAAGCCGAAAGACGATACGGAAACTGCCGTCCTTATAACTCGTACTGCTGATGCGGAAGTGCCCGATTTCAGAAGTATTTTCCACATGCGCACCAATACATGCGCAGACATCATAATCGCCGATACGAACCAAGCGCAAAGTTTCGCTCACATCGGAAGGGAGTTTTTCCAAACTGACGTCGGCCGGCACATTATCGCGGGTCACATATTCCATGCTGACGGGCAAACAACGCTCTATCTGCTCATTCACACGCCGCTCGATTTCCTCAATCTGAAGTGGCGTAGGGCAAACGGCAAGCTCATAATTCAATTTACTCTTCTTGCGTTCAATATGCGCATTGCGTGACCTCGGGCACCCGAACATCCGTACCATAGTCTGATTCAAAAGATGCTCCGCGCTATGGGCGGGAGGATATTCCTGTTTATTATGGGCGTTCAATTCTTCCATATTCGTACTTTTATAATTCACGTCTATACTTTCCTAAATGCTATATTCCCCGAAACAACCGTTTCTTACCCGAAAATTCCGGCAGGAACAGAAGCGACATTGCCATAAATACGGCCCTGCGATGCCCCGGTCACCTTTTGGTCGCAATAGCCGATCGAAGCCAACAGGACAGCCAGAAGAGCGATCACACAGATCACACAAAACCTGACGGAACGGGATTTCATAAGATTCATGCCATTCGATGTATCGATAAATTGCATTTCAATATCCAACCATCACCTTTGTTATTCACCGCTCCCCTGCCATAGTGTTCATCCGCTCTTGCCGGCGGAACTTGCGCAACTGATAGGAGAGCAAAAGAATTCCAAGCACACTGGAAACGGTGTCTGCAATTGGCATGGACCACCATACGCCATCCGTTCCCCACAGCCGCGGCAGGAAGATGAGAAGCGGCAGTAAAAACAACATCTGACGAGTCATGGAGAGGAATATCGCGAAACCGGCTTTACGGATGGACTGGAAGAATGAAATGGTTATCATCTGGCCGCCGACCAAAGGAAAGGCGCATAAAACGATACGCAATGCCGGCACACAGATACCGATCAAATGTTCATCGGTTGTAAAAAGCATGGCCAAAGGTCTCGGAAAGAGGGCAACGATAGAATAACCCACGAGCATCACACCCGTAGCACAGCTATAGGCTACCAGAAGCACTCTCCTTACCCGGCCATAAAGTTTTGCACCCAGATTGAAGCCGGCGATAGGCTGCAGCCCCTGCGAAAAGCCCGCCACCATCAGGACAATCAGCATGGACAACCGATTGACGATTCCGAATGTGCCGACATAGTTATCGCCATCGGCACCGCCCTGCTCCAGCAATGCCCGGTTCAGGAATATCACCACGATGCAACCGCAGACATTCACGCAAAAGGGACTCAGACCCACGGCCACGATACCTTTGATGATTTTCCAATTCAATACCAGCCCCTCACGCCTGAAATGAACCAGGTTATTCCGGTTGCGGAAATGACGGACTTCATAGACCAGCGCGACAACCTGCCCCAGAATCGTAGCAATGGCCGCGCCGCGCATTCCCCAGCCGAATTCAAAGATGAACACATAATCCAATATAATGTTAACCAAAACAGCGATCAACTGGGCGCACATGGCCTTCTTCGGATAACCGGAAGCCCGCAACTGATCGTTCATCCCCAAAAAGGTATGGGTAATGATATTGCCTAAAAGGATAATCTGCATATAGTCGCGCGCATAAGGTAAAGTAACCTCGCTTGCGCCGAAAAGTTGAAGGATCGGATCCAGGAACAACAACCCGCACACGGTAATGAAAAGACCGATAGTGAAGTCCATACGCAACAGATTGCCCAGAATCATATAAGTCTGCCGACGGTTTCCCTCTCCCAAACGCACGGAAGTGAGAGCCGCCGAACCTATACCCATCATTGCACCGAAAGCGGACGATATATTCATCAGCGGAAACGTGATGGCCAGACCGGCAATAGCCATGGAGTTCACACCATGACCGATAAATATGGAATCGCAAAGGTTATAGATCGAACTTGCCGACATAGCGATGATAGAGGGGGTCGCAAATTCCATCAGCAATTTCCCCACCGGCTTTTCTGCCAGATCTCTCGATCTCTGATCGGAAATACCGCCACCGCTTTGTTCGTTTACATCAGAAGCCATAATAAAATACCTTAATTTTAATACATTTCATAACGATATACTTCACAGCGCCGAAAGATTCCAAATCATTTCGGCGCTGCAAAGGTAAAAATTATTCACCTGACACGCAACAGGTGCAAACAGTTTATGTCCCTTATTATTTTTTCAGTATCTCCATCAGCTCGTCTACAGCAGCCTCCGGCGTGGCGGCGGTATTCAGCAACGAAACGAACTTACTGCCGATGATTGCCCCCGCGGCATTCTGTTGCGCGCTTTCCAATGTCTGGCGGTTCGAGATACCGAAACCGATCATGGTCGGATTACGCAACTGCATGGATTTGACACGATTGAAATAAGCCTGTTTTTCAGCGCCGAAAGAGCTCTGCGCCCCGGTAGTGGCCGCCGACGAAACCATATAAATGAAACCATCGGTGTGGGCATCGATAAAACGGATACGCTCTTCGCTGGTTTCGGGCGTAATAAGCATAATGATGCGCAGGTCATAACGATCGGCCACAGGTTTAAAGACTTCCATATAATCTTTAAAGGGAAGATCTGGCAATATCACGCCATCAATACCGCATTCCACACAACTGCGGCAGAAATTCTCGAATCCGTATTGAATGACAGGATTAAGATAGCCCATCAAGATAAGCGGAATACTGACGTCACGACGAATGTCCTTCAGTTGGGCGAACAACGTGCGAAGCGTCATGCCGTTCTTTAAGGCAGTGGTAGCCGCCGCCTGAATGACAGGGCCATCGGCCATCGGGTCGCTGAACGGAATCCCGACTTCAACCATATCCACACCCTTGGCGGCCAAAGCCCGGATGACGTCGGCCGTACCGTCAAGCGTCGGGCATCCGGCGCAGAAATAAATGGAAAGCAAACGCTCCTGTCTGCTCTGAAACAATTGATTGATACGATTCATATTAATATTGTATAGTTTGTTTTTCTTGAATTATTTTCTGATCACTCTGTGTAAGCAACGCCTATGTTCATGCGGAAAGAAAAGCCGACAGAAAACGTTGCAGTTTCCCGACATCTTTCAGCGCCGGCCCCTGCTCGAAACAGGAATTCAAATCGACGCCTTGCCACAAAGGATGCCTGAATTCCCGCAACTGCGGCAAATTATCGGGACCGATGCCTCCGCTCAGCAGAAACGGGACTCCGGCTGCATACGCTTCCAGTATTTTCCAGTCAAAACATCGGCCGGAGCCGCCATAACCGGTCGTAGAGGTATCAAAAAGGAAATAGTCGCACATTCCGTAAAGCAATGTCGCCTGCAGATCGTCGGCCGAAGAGAGACCGAAGGCTTTGATCAGGAAAATCTCTTTCTGCGGAAACCGCTTTTTCAGCAGCTGACGCAACCGGAGGCAAAATTCCGGGGGTTCGCCGCCATGCAACTGAACCCCGCCCAATCCGAAAGCCTCAACCCTGGACAGAATCTCCTCTTCCCCCGAATGGACAAACACTCCGATGCGACGTACATGCTCCGGCAGATAGGCCGGGAGAGCAGACACATAGCGTTTCGATGCCGGATAAAAAATAAAACCCATCCAATCGATACCGGCGGCCTCCACCTCGCGGATGTTGTCCGCCTCTCGCATACCGCATACTTTGACAATCATACAGCCCCCAGCATCTCGACCGATTCCACAAACCGCTGCAAAGCCTTGGCCGGCTCCGCTTCTCTCATAAAGTGCTCCCCGATGAGAAAACCCCGATAACCGGCCGCGCGCAGCCTGTGCACCGTGAGCGGATCGGATATACCGCTTTCCGAAACCCGAAGCACTTCAGCCGGAAGTTTGTCCGCAAGATAAAACGACTGCTCCACATCGGTGTGAAAAGTGCCTAGATGCCGATTATTGACCCCTACCATATCCGTATCGGCGGAAACATAATCCAATTCTCTTTCTTCATGGATTTCAAGCAATACCTCCAGCCGGAGATCATGCGCCGTCTGCAAAAGACGACGGCAATCAGCCACATCCAGAGCCGCGGCAATCAGCAAAACGGCATCCGCCCCCGCCGAGCGGGCTTCAAAAAGCTGGTATTCATCTACTATAAAATCCTTGCGTAGCACCGGAACAGCCGGAACGGCCGAACGCACCTGCGTTATATAATCCAGCGATCCGCCGAAGTAGACCTCGTCCGTCAGAACCGAAAGCGCGGAAGCGCCGTGCGCCGCATACTGCGGAATTACCTCTAACGGCGCCGCCGATTCATGAATCCACCCCTTGGATGGTGACCGCCGCTTAAACTCGGCGATAATCCCTGATGCAGAAACCGCCAGCGCGCGCCGCATAGAACGCACACACGGCGATGAAGACGGCTCCCGGTCTGCGGCAAGCACCTCCAAGGAACGTTCCGCCCGCCGATACATTTCCGCAGGCGTCACACACGCCTTTCGTTCCGCTACCTCCAGCCGCTTGGCGGCAACAATTTCAGACAAAATATCTTTCATCATACTCTCAGGAATTAAGTGTCACGAATTTCTTAAACACCTCCAAGGCCCGGCCGCTTTCCAGGGACTCCGTAGCTGCAGCCAGACATTCGTCAAGCGTCTTTTGTTCCTCCATCACATGAATGGCAAAAGCGGCATTGACCAACACCACATTTTTCTGGGCCCCGGTAGCACTATTGTTCAGTACATCGTCAAAGATGCGGACAGCCTCGGCCCGCGTGCTTCCACCAACAAGATCCGCCTGCCCGTACTCCGGCATCCCGACATCGGCAGGCCTGTAAATACGCTCTCCGTAATTAGTTACAACTTTAAAATCGGAAGTCAGAGAGATTTCATCATATCCGTCGACGCTGTTCACGATACCGTAACCTACGCCAAGACGGTGATAGACCTCCTTGTAAAGTCTCATCTGATCCAGCGTAGCGACACCCAGCATCTGATAGGCCGGGCGACAAGGGTTCACCAACGGACCCAGAAGATTGAAACAGGTGGGAATCTGTATCGCCTTACGCACAGGAGCCACAAATTTCATCCCACGCGCAAACAGCGGCGCGTGAAGATAGACCATGCCGCATTCTTCCATAGAGCGGCGCAGGCGGTCGATATCATTGGTGAATTTCACCCCATGCTCTTCCATGACGTTGCTTGCCCCGGAAACCGAGGTCGCCGCATAGTTGCCGTGCTTGGCAACTTTATATCCGGCGCCGGCCACGACGAAACATGCGGCCGTAGAAATATTGAATGTATTCTTGCAATCTCCACCCGTCCCGACAATGTCGATGGGACGATAGGGAGAAAAATCGACGGCAAGACCGGTTTCCAACAGGCCATCGCGCAAACCGAGCAATTCATCGACCGAAATGCCACGCATTTTCCATGCCATCAGCAAAGCGGCAATCTGCACGTCCGTATATGCACTCCGGGTGATATTGATCAACAGTTCCCGGGCTTCATCCCGGCTCAAAAATTCATGGGCCGACATGCGAATGAGTATATTTTTCATCTTCAGAATATTTTTTTACATGTTCAACATCAAGATTCTCCGTCCAGCCAGTTGGCAATCATCCGGCACCCCTCAGGGGTAAGCACCGACTCAGGATGGAACTGAATGCCCCTGATATCCGAAGTCCTGTGCCGAAGGGCCATGACCTGCCCCTCATCGCTGACAGCCGTTACCTCCAACACGTCGGGCAAGGTTCCGGCATCTACGACCCAAGAATGATAGCGCCCCACGGCAATCTCTTCTGGCAATCCCCGGAAAAGATAATCGTCGGCCACAATCCGGCAAGGGGTCTGGACTCCATGAAAAACTTCAGACAGATTTACCAGCTTGCCTCCGAAAAACTGGCCGATGGCCTGCTCTCCCAGACAAATGCCAAGAATCGGCTTCCTGCCGGCATAATGTCCGATAACATCCATGAGCTGTCCCGCCTCCTCCGGAATACCGGGACCGGGACTCAGCATGATTTTGTCATAAGCGGAAAGCTCATCCATGACAAATTGATCATTCCGAAACACCGAAACTTCAGCACCAAGCTCCTTGAGAAGATGACTCAAATTATAGGTAAAAGAATCGTAATTGTCAATTAAAGCTATTTTCATAAAAATATGATTACAAAGTCCTTTTTAATCGTTTACTGCACTTCCTCAATAGGTTTCCGCCAGCGATATGGCACGTCGCAGGGCCCCGAGTTTATTGTTGACCTCCTGGAGCTCGTATTCCTCATCGCTTTTTGCCACGATACCGCCGCCGGCCTGAAACCAAAGTTCATTATTCCGACTGACAAACGTGCGTATGGTAATCGCCTGATTCAGGGAACCGTCAAAGCCGATAAAGCCGATACATCCCCCATAGGCGCCACGGTTGTGCGGTTCATATTCGCTGATGAGCTGCATGGCGCGAACCTTGGGCGCACCGCTCAACGTCCCGGCCGGGAATGTGTCGATAAAGGTCTTTACGGAATCGGCCTCCGCATCCAGCGCGCCGCTGACACGGCTGACCAGATGGATGACATGGCTGTAATATTGAAGCTCTTTATAAAAGTCGACACGCACTCCGTGACAATTGCGGGAAAGATCATTACGGGCCAGATCGACCAACATCACGTGCTCGGCATTTTCCTTAGGATCGTTACGCAAATAGTCGGCATTCCGGGCATCCTGCTCTGCATTGCCGGTGCGTTTGGTTGTCCCGGCGATAGGATCGATGTACGCTCTGCCGCCATCGATGCGACAATGGGTTTCGGGCGAGGAGCCGAAGATCCTGAATCCGCCGAAGTCGAAATAAAACAGATAAGGAGAGGGATTGATACTGCGCAGTGCACGATAAAGCTTGAAATCATCGCCCTCGTAATGCTGCACGAAACGGCGGCTGAGAACAATTTGAAAGACATCTCCGCGTTTGCAATGGGCTATACCGCGACGGATGTTCGCTTTATGCTCCTCGTCGGTCAAAGGGCTGGAAATATCACCCACAGCATGAAAATCGTAAAGGGGGACATCGTTGCGCTCCATGGCCTGCTCGATCCGGGTGAGGCCGCTTTCTTCGCCGGAGCCCAGCAATTCATGAAATGCGACAGTATTGTTATAGTGATCGAAAACGATGATATATCTGTAAAGAATATACAAGACATCAGGAGCGTCATTCCGGCTCTGGGTTTCATCTTTGACTGCAATATTTTCAAAATAACGCACGGCATTGAACGATGTATAGCCGAAAAGACCGCAATGACAAGCGCCCTCGCCCGATATCTCGAAAGCATCCAGGAACTCGCGCATGGCATGTTCCACACCATACCCGCCGGTTATCTCCCGCCGGGACGTCTTTCCATCCGGAAAGGAAAGTTCTGCCACCCCATGGGCAACAGCGACCTGCGCCAACGGACATACCCCGATAAAAGAACGACCGTTTTCACGACCATGATAATCGGAACTCTCCATCAACATGCTGCGGGTATAGAGATCACGCAACCGCAAATAGGCCCCGACCGGAGTACAGAGGTCTCCAAGCACGGTTTTGGAAACCGTCTTATAAATATAGGATTTCTTCATAGCTCTTTCTTGCATTATTTGACAGCCTTTCCGGGTTCAACGTCATCAGAGTTCCTATCCTGCACATCTCCGACGTGGGCCAGATAGGTATCGAGATCTTTGTCTCCGCGGCCGCTGACCGTCAGCACCACAACATCTTCCGGCCGGAAACTCATCCGGGGCAATGCACCCAGGGCATGAGCCGATTCCAACGCCGGAATAATACCTTCCAGACGGGTCAGCTCAAAAGCGGCACGCAAAGCCTCGTCGTCATTAACGGCAAGAACGGTGGCCCGATGCTGGCTGGCTAAATTGGCATGCATGGGTCCCACGCCCGGATAGTCAAGACCCGCAGAGATGGAATAGGGCTCCACAATCTGACCGTCTTCGGTCTGCATGACAAGGGTACGGCTTCCATGCAGAATGCCCAGCGATCCGCACCCGATCGTCGCGGCTGTCTCTCCGCTGTCGATACCGTGCCCGCCGGCTTCGGCCAGAACGATTTTCACGTCGGGGTCATCTATAAAATGATAGATCGTACCTGCGGCATTGGAACCGCCCCCCACACATGCAATCAGATAATCCGGATTCCGGCGTCCCTCCAGTTCAAGCAACTGCTCCTTGATTTCCTTGCTGATGACGCTCTGCAAACGGGCGACCATGTCGGGATAAGGATGCGGCCCGACCGTAGAGCCGATAATATAGAATGTATCCGCCGGATGACAGCACCAGTCACGGATGGCCTCGTTGGTGGCATCTTTGAGCGTCATGTTGCCACTGGTGACCGGAAAGACCTCCGCCCCCAGCATCTTCATACGCTCCACATTGACGTGCTGGCGTTTCACGTCGGTGGCACCCATATAAACGCGGCAGGGCAAATTCATCAGCGCGCAGACGGTAGCAACGGCCACACCGTGCTGCCCGGCACCGGTCTCGGCGATGATACGTTTTTTGCCCATACGCTTGGCCAGAAGAATCTGACCGATGGCATTGTTGATCTTATGCGCGCCGGTGTGATTGAGATCTTCACGCTTGAGATAAAGCCGGCAACCGTATTTTTCACTCATACGGCGGGCGAAATAAAGCGGCGACGGCCGGCCGACGTAATGCATCAGCAAATCATGATATTCCTGACGAAAGTCTTCACTTTCAAGAATCGGCAGATAAGCCGCAGTCAGATCGTCGACACATTTCTTTAGAATTTCGGGAATATATGCTCCCCCGAACTCACCATAAAAACCGTTTTCATCAACCAGATAGGATTTCATATCATTTCAATTTTACAAGTTATCGATTTACAAAATTTCCAAAATCATTCATGACCCGTCTACAGAGCGAGGAGGCTTGCCGTAAGTTCGACAAGCCTCCTCGTTGTTATTCTGTTGCATCACTTAACATACAATATGACTGACTCCCTCACAACCTTTCGAGTTTTGAGCCAAGCCACCACCAATATTTAAGATTCCGCATTTCCATTGCCTTGATTTTGTTTCGGCAAATATAGGCAATTCTGTAAAACAACGATAATAATGAAACTCTTTTTTCTTATTTTTTCTGCAAAAAAGTATTATTTAGCCTGTTTTCGTTCAGAAAAATCAGATTTTTTCGGCCTCCAATATCCTGCGGCCCCCTTCCGGCATGACGGATACAACCCTCCGGACAATAGTCGCCCGTTACGGCTATCTTCCGGAGACCGGCATTCCTCTCTGCAACGGCAGACATGAAACGGCAGGCACCGGGCATACCATTCCTGCCGTATGCTCATCCGAAGCAAGGTGCACACACAAGATCGGACGTTCCCGCCGCCATGACGGAGAGACTGTACACACTCTTTGCAACGCTTCCGGTGAAAAAAGAAAAAGAACATACGACATTAAAAATATTTAACATTAAAATGATATTGTAAAATCTACAATTAGGACCCCTTCCGCACCCGACCTTATCCCTGCTCATCCACACATTATTTATATAAGGAAGAAAAATACCGCATCCGAGACATTGAAACCTCCCGGAGCGCTTATTTTACCCTCTGCCGTCAAAAGCATTCCAGACGGCCGGGATGGGTTATTGTAGTTTTTACAATAAACAAGGTAAAAACAGGATAAAAAGTATAAAAAAATATTCGATATTTTACTTGGCCGGTATCGTCAAAACTCCATATATTTGCCAACGCCGAACAAAATACCGGCACCAGATCGAATATGAATAGCGAAAAACACAACACCCCATCACCGGCAGGCACCGGAAATTTCAATCCCCACGTCTCTGTAGATTGTGTGATCTTCGGATATGACGGTGAATCCCTGCAAGTTCTCCTGTCACGCCAAAGCACTGAAAACCCGGCCACAGAATGCAACACGGTGAAACTGCCGGGTCGTCTGATTTATGCCGACGAAGATCTGGACGATGCCGCAATGGACATTCTGAATCAGCTCACGGGCACACGTAGCCATTACATCCACCAGTTCAAGACTTTCGGAGCGCCGGACCGCACCTCCAATCCCAAGGATGTGCTTTGGTTGGAAAATGCAGTCAAACAAAAGATCGGCAGAATTGTCACCGTGGCCTACATGTCTCTGATACGCATCACCAACAGAACGCATCGCCAGTTCGCCGGACATGACGCAGGGTGGTACAAAGTGGCGGAACTGCCGGAACTGGCATTCGATCACAATCGGATCATTGCCGACGCCCTGAAAGAGGTTTACCGGCTCTCTACGACACAGCCGCAGCTGTTATTCGAAATGCTGCCACAGAAATTTACCGCACTCCAGCTGCGCCGCCTGCACGAACAGGTGTCAGGCCGCAACATCGACGTACGAAATTTCCATAAATTAATTCTCAATAAGTCTTACATCGTCCCGCTGAACGAGTGGGAAACCAATGTGTCGCACCGCGCCGCACGATATTATAAGTTCCAGAACTCCAAAAGCAAGATCTGACAGCAGGAGGACCACCGCACAGCCATCAGACAATAAATTATTTAGAATATCAATCAACACTATCGAATATGTATTTACTTGGTTTAGACATCGGATCGTCTTCCGTGAAAGCATCGCTGGTTGATGCTGCAAGCGGCAAATGTATTGCCCAGGACTTCATGCCCAAAGTCGAGCAAAAAATAACGGCCATCAAAGCCGGCTGGGCAGAGCAGGAGCCGGAAATGTGGTATAACAACATGAAAGCGGCACTCGGCAATGTCATGGCCGCCGCCGGAGCAAAACCGACTGACGTAAAGGCCATCGGTATCTCCTACCAGATGCACGGTCTCGTGCTCGTGGACAAAGATCAGCATGTGCTCAGACCGGCCATCATCTGGTGCGACAGCCGTGCTGTTCCCTACGGAGAGAAAGCGTTCCAGGCTCTCGGTGCAGACTACTGCCTCTCGCACCTGCTGAACTCGCCGGGAAATTTTACCGCCGCCAAGCTGGCATGGGTAAAAGAAAACGAACCGGAAATCTTCAGCAAGATATATAAACTGATGTTGCCGGGCGACTATATCGCCATGCGGCTTACCGGTGAAATCACCACGACGGTGGGAGATCTTTCGGAAGGTATTTTCTGGGATTTCAAAAACAATTGTATCAGCAAGGAGCTGATGGAACATTTCGGGTTCGATATGAACATCATCCCGGATATCGTTCCGACATTCAGCGTACAGGGACGCGTCAATGCCCTTGCCGCCGCCGACCTCGGCCTGGCAGAAGGAACTCCGGTTTCCTACCGTGCCGGCGACCAGCCCAACAACGCATTGTCCCTCAATGTGCTTCGGCCGGGCGAAATTGCCTCGACGGCAGGCACATCGGGTGTGGTTTACGGTGTTATCGGCGAGGTGAACTATGACAAGTTGTCTCGGGTCAACACCTTTGCCCACGTTAACCATTCAGCCACAGATCCGCGCCTCGGGGTACTTTGCTGTATCAACGGCACCGGTATTCTCAACTCCTGGATGCGCCGCAATGTGATGCCTGACGGCATGGGCTATGGCGAAATGAATGATCTGGCAGCCCAGGCCCCTATCGGTGCAGACGGCGTGAGCATCATTCCGTTCGGTAACGGTGCGGAACGTATTCTCCAGAACCGTGAAACCGGCGCCTCTATCCATGGCATCAATTTCAACATCCATAATCGCAGCCACCTTCTGCGTGCAGCTCAGGAAGGCATCGTTTTCAGCTTTATCTACGGTATGGAAATCATGCAGCAGATGGGCATGAGCCTGAACACCATCAAGGCAGGCAAAGCCAATATGTTCCTGTCGCCCCTATTCCGCGATACGCTGGCCGGAACGACTGGTGCGACCATCGAACTGTATGATACCGACGGTGCCGTAGGAGCTGCCAAGGGCGCAGGTGTTGGAGCAGGCATTTATGCCGACACCGACGAAGCCTTTGCCACTCTTCAGAAACTGGCCGTCATCGAACCGGACGCCGCCAATGCAGCGGCCTACCGTGAAGCTTATGCACGCTGGCGGTCACTGATCGTTGGATAAAACAACATAAAATCAGCAAGATACAACAATTTGTTTAACCCTTTAATAAACACAAAACATTATGGCTAAAGAGTATTTTCCCAACATTGGCAAAATCAAATTTGAAGGCAAGGATTCTAAAAATCCTATGGCATTCCACTACTATGACCCCGAAAAGGTAGTCATGGGCAAACCTATGAAAGAATGGTTGCGTTTCGCTATGGCATGGTGGCACACCCTCTGCGCTGAAGGCGGCGATCAGTTCGGCGGTACTACCAAAGCATTCCCCTGGAACGAAGGTGCCGACGCTCTGACAATCGCCAAGCAGAAGGCTGACGCCGGCTTCGAAATCATGGAGAAATTGGGCTTCCCCTATTTCTGCTTCCATGATGTAGATCTCGTAAGCGAAGGCAATAGCATCGAAGAATACGAAGCTAACATGAAAGGCATCGTAGCTTATCTGAAAGAAAAGATGGCCCAGACCGGCATCAAACTTCTTTGGTCTACCGCCAACGTATTCGGTCACAAGCGCTATATGAACGGTGCTTCCACCAACCCGGATTTTGATGTAGTAGCCCGTGCTATCGTCCAGATCAAGAATGCTATTGATGCAGGCATCGAACTCGGCGCAGAGAACTATGTATTCTGGGGTGGCCGCGAAGGTTATATGAGCATCCTCAACACCGATCAGAAGCGTGAAAAAGAACATATGGCCACTATGCTCCGCATGGCTCGTGACTACGCTCGCGCAAAAGGCTTCAAAGGCACATTCCTCATCGAGCCCAAACCGATGGAACCGAGCAAACATCAGTATGATGTCGATACCGAAACCGTTATAGGTTTCCTCAAGGCTCATGGCCTCGATCAGGATTTCAAGGTGAACATCGAAGTGAACCATGCTACCTTGGCCGGCCATACGTTCGAGCACGAACTCGCTGTGGCTGTTGACAACAACATGCTCGGATCTATCGATGCCAACCGCGGCGACTACCAGAATGGCTGGGATACAGACCAGTTCCCGATCGATCAGTACGAACTCGTTCAGGCCTGGATGCAGATCATCCGCGGTGGCGGTCTCGGCAACGGCGGCACCAACTTCGACGCCAAGACCCGTCGTAACTCTACCGATCTGGAAGATATCTTCATCGCACACATCAGCGGCATGGATGCAATGGCCCGCGCCCTTGAAAGTGCAGCCAAGTTGCTCGAAGAATCTCCTTACAAGAAGATGCTGGCAGAGCGTTACGCCTCTTTCGATTCCGGCGAAGGCAAGAAGTTCGAAGAAGGCAAGATGACTCTTGAAGAAGCTTACGAATATGGCAAGAAAGTCGGCGAGCCGAAACAAACCTCAGGCAAGCAGGAACTTTATGAAGCCATCCTTGCAATGTATTGCTGATTTATTTCTGCAACTATCGTTTAAAAAGAAAGAGGGTGC
>CAZMOE010000041.1:0-20405 GCA_964567855.1 uncultured Prevotellaceae bacterium | reverse complement strand
GAAGCGGGCAGGAGCTTTTACCGTATTGGTTACGCCCGCAGGATTGTTGGTAAGACCAAAGAGAGAGTCTGTAGCTGTTCACGTATTCAGGCTTCCGGGGTATCGCCACTCTAAGGATCTTTATTTGTTCCGGTTTGCGGCACTTATACAATAGGGGGAGGGAACATCCACATGGCAAGGGACAACAACAGAACATTTACTCATCGCCGGTCTGCGGGAAGTTGTCTGTATTCTGTTTGGGAACGGATTACGGAATTTTCTTCGGGTAAACCTGTTATGACGACGTTTTACCGCGGAGCCTTCAGGTAGAGATAATATGCAATGAACGAGAAAACGATATTCGGCAGCCATACCGCAAAAGGAACCGACATTTCACCGCTTACGGCGAAAGTAGAAGAGACGGTCTGGAAGAGGATATAAAGGAAACTCAGCACCAGACCGATACCGATGTTGACGCCCATGCCGCCCTTGACTTTACGTGAAGAGAGCGATACGCCGATCAGCGTCAGGATGAAGGAGGTGGCAATGGCGGCCCAACGCTTGTGGTATTCGATTTCAAAGTCTTTGATATTGCCGACGCCGCGTGCTTTCTGTTTTTCGATATAAACATGCAGTTCCGGGGTCGTCATTTTTTCGCAGTCGCTTTTGGATATGATGATATCGTCGGGAGCGATGGCGATGATGGTATCCATTTCGATACCGGAAGAGAGTGTTTCGCCGCGGTCATCGATGTTGCGGATGTGGTAGTTGGTGATTTTCCATTTGTAGTCACCTTTATAGATCGCGCGGTCGGCCGTCAGGCGAGAGACAAGCTTTTTGTTTTCAAATTTTTCGAGTGCGAAGTTGCGGCCGGTATGTTTGATATTGTCATAGGTGTAAAAAAATGCTACGACGCCGGGTTCAACCATAAACTGGTTGTTATCCTGCACCTTGACGCTGCGGTCGCGAATGTATTTATGCCGAAATTCTATACGTTCGATGTTGGCCTTGGGGATAACGTAACTATTGAGGGCGAAAGTAAAAATGGCAATCAGCGTAGCGGAGATAAAATAGGGTTTGAGAAGACGGTTGAAACTGATGCCGCTGGCCAACATGGCGATGATTTCCGAATCTCCGGCCAGTTTGGAGGTAAAAAAGATGACGGCTACGAATACGAAAAGCGGACTGAAGAGATTGGCAAAATAGGGAATGTAATTGAGATAGTATTTGAAGATGATGGCTTCCCATGGCGCGTTGTGCGCAGTGAATTTATCGATATTGTCGCTATAGTCCAATACTATGGCGATAGAAAGAATCAATATGATGGTGAAAATATAGGTGCCGAGAAACTTTTTGATGATATACCAGTCGATCTTTTTCATGCAGCGTTCAATTTCGGTTGCGAAGATACTTCAACTTACCTGAATAACCAAATTATCACCTCCTTATTTCATCCGGCCTCAGCGGTTGAGCGAGAAATTCATGGTTACGCCGAAGTTTGTATTCTTGGTCGGATAGGAAGATGAGATCAACGGAGTATTGATTTGCTTGTCATAGTAGAGGCGCATGGAAAGCATCTTCGACAGCTGGTAGTCAGCAGCGAATTTGATGGCCCACGATTTGTTGCCAGAGGTTGCTTCGGAGTATTGGTCCTCCACTTTACGCAGCAGGGCTACGGAATTTTTGTGGGTCACGTCCACTTTTAAGTTTAGATCGTGGCTGACGCTCCTGTCCCGGCCACCGGGCAGACCGATGCGGGTATTGAAATTGGCGATCTTGTATCCCATGCCGACGGTGATATCTTTGGATATGTTTTCGACGAGTTGCGCGGCAGTCATGTTGAGTGAGATGGAGCGGGTCTGTTTATACTCGCCTTTGGCGGTCACGCCATTCAGGAAGGTGGCGTTCAGTCCGATGAGCGGGGTAAAACTTTCACTCAACGTTACGGTAGAGATATCGAATTCAGAGGCGGGCACCGGCACGTCGTTGGCCACATCCAATGTGAAGCCCAGGCCCTGCTCGTTTTCGGCATAGTTGGTGTAAGTGGCATAGCTTCCTACATTATAGGTGCAGGTGTAGGCATGGCTCAGAGTGAGGCTCTTGAAGTATTTGCCGAGCCAGGGGAAGAGGGTGATCAGGCCGTCGTAGGTGACCTTCCAGTTCGGCAGGGCTTTCCAGATCTCCGGGAACGGCGACAGGTTTACACTGCCGGCGTCGCCTCCCGTATAGGCTGCCAGGAATGCCGGAACAAGCACGTCGCTGCTGTTGATACGAGATGCCCCGAGGTTCCCTGCATACGGAGTGCCGGCCTGCTGATTGTAGGCGGTCATAAATCCGCCGCGGGGATAGTTGCTACCTTCGTAGCGGGCGAGGAAACGGCGGTAGACGACCTCTCTGTTCCGCAGGAATGTGTCGAAAACCTTGCTGCTGTATTTTCCCGAAGTCTTGGTGCCGAATGATGAGCCGAGGGCGATAGTGGTCATCTGGAATGAACCGCTTTTGGTGATGGCCATATCATCGAACATGAATTGGTGACTTTGCCGCTCATTGTGTTTGTGCGCTCCGTTAAGGTTGATTTTCAAACCTTTGAACGGTTCGAGTACCAACTGATAGTTCAAGTCTTTCGTCGCGCTGTAGACGGCCGGTGTGGTCAGAGAGTCGTTGCAGATAAGCCAGCCGTTATCGATGGCTTTTGCCGTATAGTCCTCTCCGCCGTCGAAGCCGAAGGCGAAGCCCATGCCCGGGGCCATTGCGCTGCCGGAACTGTTGTTTTGCCCCATGAAGTCGCCGACATTCGGCCGGAATGAGGGGAGGAATGTCGACGTAGTGACCCGATAGCCGACCGATGCACTGCGTACCATCATGAGGGCACGCGCTGTGTATTGCAGCGACTTATACCAGTTTTCATCGTCCAGCGGTTTGTCCGGGCTGATGGTCAGTTGCAGTTCGATGCTGTCTTTATTTTTGATACGGATGTTATTGCCGTCGGTCGCTCTGTAGTTCAGGTGATAAGCCTTGCCCTTCGTATCTTTGGCCGAAATAATAAGCCGGCGCGTGTTGAGGCCGTGTTTGACCGTAATGCTGCTGTCGCCCTGCAGTTTGACCTTTTGGGTAAACTTTTTGGTATTTTTTTTGCCAGCGGCAGTATTTTTCTTCGTATTGGCCGACTTGCCGTTCGTGAGGCTTTGTCTTTGTGTGGTCTGTTTGAATTTGGAATTTGCTTTTTTGAGGAACTTCGACTTGTTATAGAAGTTTTCCAGATTCAGGCGGACGTCTCCTTGCCAGGTCGCCTCATTCTGCAGGGAATTTCCGGTCTCGGTGTTCTCGTCGATTTTGGTTCCCCGGTTCCAGGCATAGCTGCTCTTATATTTGATGGAGGCTGTTGTCCAGTCGAACCAGGAGATCTTATTGATGGGGATGTTCCATGTGGCGTCGAAAGTCTGGTTATAGGAAACTGGGGTGCCCAATTTCCACAGGTTGGTGAGTATGGAGTCCTTCCAGACCTGATATTCATCCGGGTAAAGATCTTTGTTGACCGGAACATCCGGCTCGTCGATCCGGGCATTGGTAGCCGCATTGAACGAGAACTTTAAATTTTTGGTCAGATCCCAGTTGATAGCCGTCTGCCTCAGCCACGTAAAGGTCCGGCTGTAACTGACGGGGATGGTATAGTCCGATTCGTAGGTGTCGACGTTACGCAGTTGCTCTTCGTGATATGTACGGTTGATGTTGCTGGATAACGATATGCTGTTAGGCAGCCAGTTGAGCTGGAATTCGCTTAACAGTTTCGGTTTTTTGCCTGCTTTGGTGGCGTTCTTGCCTTTGTCCCGCTGGTTGCCGCCTCCCTTGAACGGGGTCCAGGGAACAAAATAGGGGGTATAGTTATAATTGATCGAGCCGCGCCAGGTATAGTCATGTTCGTACTCCATGGTCGGATCGTGGGTCTTTTTCTTGTTCTGGGAATATGAAACCGTCACGTTGGCGGGATCCCACGGTTTCGCTTTTTTGCTTTTTACATTGAATTTCATGCCGGAAATGGCCAGACTGGTGGTTTCCTCTACGCTTTGGGTGAGATTCTTGATGGAATCTTTCTCCCGTGAGGATTGGTAAGTATCCAACGTCTCTTCCAGAAGCATATCTTCATTATAGGGATCGTATTTCGGAGAAGAGACAGCCTTTGCCTTCGAGTAGTAGAAGGGTGCTGTGAACTTCAGCTGGGCCGGCAGCCAGCGGCCGAGGTCGGTTTGTCCGGAGAAGGTGTAATTATAATCGTTGTTCATGCTTCGCTCCGTGCTGCTTTGCTCTATGTTGCCGAAGCCGGCCGAGGTATAGGTACCGGCCATATTTAATGTTGCCAGGTCGCTGACACGCAGGGTGGCATTACCCTTTGCTGCCCAGCCCCCGTCCTCATTGATGCCGTTGAGACGCAGTTCGTTTACCCAGATTTTACCGCTTTTTGTCGTTTTGCTGTTATTGCGGATACCGATCATGATCACCGTTACTTCCGAGAGCGTCGGGTTACCGATGATGCTGATCTTATTACTCCTTTTATCGTTGTCGTAAACACTGAAAAGCGTTGTATAGCTTACGTTGGAAAGACTTTGTTGTTTTCTGCTGTTGCGTTCGCGTTTCAGATCGGTGAATTTTTTGACGGTAACATCGATCATGTTGTCTTCCGGCCATACCGCTTTCCGGTCGTTGGTGCTGTTGTTGTTGTAAGTGCCTGGCGGAGTCAGTTTGAGGGGCACTTCATATTCATAGTAGTTGTCTTTGTAATCCGAACCCAACCGGATGAATACGGAGAGGTCGCCGTTGACAAGCGCCGTCTCATTATTAAGTAAGGCCTCGCCGTGTACGAACAGCTGGATGTTCTCGAACTGTCGCATATCGACGCCGGCATTTTTATAGACCGCTACGGCATCATGCGGTTCCAGCTCGCTTACATTAAGCACCATCGACTGTTCGTTAAGCTGTGTAGATGTTGCCTGGCCCGGATCCACGATGCGGTCTATGCCCGGGGGCAATACATAATTGACCGGCACGGAGCCTGCATTCTCTTCGATGTTGACGGTAGAGGCTGCAATGCTTCCTGTTCCTGTCACGGCATAGCCGGGAGCGGCAAGAGATGACGCCGTATAGGTGCGCCAGTCGCTGCGGACCAGCTCCAGCGTAGCCAGACGAAGGGTCTGTTCCTGTTTCCAGCCGGTCATGAAGATACGCATGAAGCGGATAGATTTGAAATTGCTGATGTTGCCGATTTTCTTTTGATATTCGCGAAGCGGAATCTTAAACTGATACCATTTGACCGTCGGCCGCTTGCCGTTGCGCAGGGGAACGGCGGTTTCTCTGACATCTTCGATATAGTTCCGGCCGACAATCATGTCTTCCCGGCGCAGCGAGATGCGGTACTGGAAATATCGTTCGTATTCGTTAAGCGTATTGTCGTTGTTCAGATCTTCTACATCCGGGGTGCTTTTGGCCGCCGTGGAATAACTCTCCGGCGAGTCGCTGGTGGAGGCCGAGTTTCCTTCTACGCCGGTATAATGCTTATAGCGGTCGAGGATACTTGTCTGATTCCGGTCGAAGTCAGATCCTCGATAGTGGTGAAAATTATCGCCGGCCGGGTCATTAACGGGTGAATAGGGGTCATTTTGCCAGGCCGCCCATGTCTCACTATTGACTTTCGACTGCATTTTCAGCACGTAATTCATATAAGTGGGGAAGAGCTTTTCGCTTTCGTCCGACAGGCCGTTCAGACCGATGTCCTGCGTCTTCCGTGAGTTGGATGAATTGTCAAAAGCATAAACGGTGGAGGTGCGGCGCGATACACGTCCCCACACCGTTGCAGTGGTGTAGGTCGTATCACCGTTGACGTCCAGCCCATTTTCAAAAGACTTCATACCATCTTTCAAAATGTCTTCCGAAACTTCTCCGAGATTGAAATAAAGATCTCCGCCCTCGTTCATACCGTCTTCGTCCATGACGAAAGGATCCATCATCCAGAATTCAATATATTCGTAGTTGGCGTTTTCAAAATTCGTGACATCCAGCGCCCGCATCATACCGCCCCATCTTTTTTCCGGTTGGGTCAGACGGCCGTATTCGTCGACGTTTTCCGTATCGACATTGTAAGGACCACGTTCTTGCGGATAGAAACTTAGGTTAAGGACATTCAGAATACCTGTTTCGCCGTAGGAAAGTTCTTTATTCGGGTATATTTCATCATAGTTGATCTGGCGTACCCGATGGTCGCTGAGTTGTTCAAGATCATTCTTGATATGGCCGGGCGTGAGGCTGGAACTCTGGCTTGTGAAGAGGCGGTCTACGACATACCAGGAGAAGAGCGCGCGGTTTTTGCCGTAATCGGTATTATTGCTGAGGCCGGCTTCGGGGAAGAGTGCCGTTCCGGAATCGTCGTATGGGGTGGAGGCCAACTGCCAGCTGCTGGGCGAAGAAATGTCGGTCGGAGTTTCCGACGATTCGAAGTCATCCAGATAGACATTGCCGTTGTTGCCGATTTCAGAGCTGTGTCCGGCCAGCAATTGAGCGAACTCCGCACTGATGCTGAGGTTGGACGGGGCCGTGGCATTGATCCACGGGATCGTTCCGACGGCATTGGTCAGCCACATGAAATCTTTATTCCACTTTAGGTTGAAACCATAGATCGTGTTGTTGATCGGAATATCGTTCATATTGACTTTCTCGGTGAGCGGTTTCTCACGGAGATTCATCAAAGTGGCCCCGAAAGTCAGGTTTTTACTCCAGTCATACTGCATGTCGAGCCCCATCATGGTTTTCCGTTGCATGCTGAAGGTCGACCGGTCTTCCAGAGACACGCTGACGGCCGTACCGCTTTCGATAATGCTTTCGTTAAGAATGGTGACGATACCCATGGTATAGTCGACCGTATAATCTGTATTTTCAACCAGTGTAGCTCCTCCTGCGGTGACGCGTACGGAACCGCGGGCCACATTCATGGCGCCGAGATCGATTTCGCTTCCGCTTGAAGCGGAATATTCACCCTTGAGGCGGAATTTATTTTTTTCTGCAATCTGTTCAGCTACCGTGAGTGTGGAATCGTAGAGTTCTTGGAAGCAATATTTTTCGGCCAAAGCCTCGCTGCCCAGTTGTTTGGCCAGATGCGATCCGAACGGCTCGACAACCGGGAAAATGATTCGCCCGCTTGAGGCCAGTACGGTATATCCGTCTACGAAGTCAAAGCGTCCGTCGCTGTGGCTTTCGTCGTTGGCGTTCAACCGGTCGAGATTCATCACTTTCAAAAGAAGTTGCTGTGCGATGGGGCCCTCCTTAATATAATTGGTATATACACCCACGGTGTCGCTCATGTATTGGATCTGCATGGTGAAGTTCTTCTTTTGCAGCGAAGTGACGCCTAATGAATAGACGTTTTTCATCATAAGATCCCACAGGGGAAGTGCCGGATTGCCGGCGGTTCCCTTCAACAGTTTGACAATGAGGGTCTGGGTGGTATTGCCTGAATTGTCGGTACTGAATTCTCCGACCTGATAGGTGCGTCCTCCCTTGGTGTACTGGAAGGCGACAGCCAGTACCATGTCGTCATCCAATTTGCTTTTAAGAGAGATGTATCCGAGTTTGCTGTTCAGCGTATATTCGGACGGACTCATCAGACGGGCGCTTTCCACTTTTTCAAAATCCCGTCCGCCGAAAATGCCGAAAGGTTCCAGTCCGGACAGTGTGGTGGTCACTTCCGTGATGTTGCGGATATTGCCGTAAGAGCCGCTGATTTCTTCGTAAAGACTGTTGGCCTTGTTTTCCGGATAGCCGGAAGAGGATAGACTGTTCCAATGGCCGCTGCCGATTTTTTGTGCCTCGGCCAGGTCCATGAAGGCTACAATATTTCTGGCGTTGTCATAATTTCCCCGCTTGTTGGTGACCCATACCTCGACTTTGGTGATTTCCACACCGGAGCTGATGAGCGGCAGGTGGGACATGTTCTGATCATACGTATCGCGAAAGTAATGTGCAAGGAAGAAATGCCGGTTCTCATCATATTGGTCGACCGATATTTCATAAGAACGGGTAGTGGCTCCGCCTCTTGAATTAACGGTTTTGGAGGAAGACTCCTGTTTGGCCAGAAGAGCGGTAATGTTGAGTTTGCCGAACTTCAATGCTGTCTTGATACCGAACAATGAGGAGCCTCCGTTGATAAGTGATGAGCCTGTGGTCATCGATACATTGCCGGCTTCGAGATTTTGTATGATTTCGTCCTCTTCTCCCTCGTAGGCGAGCTTCATCTGATTGGCGTCGAAGTCGAATGTAGCCTCTGTATTATAGTTGAGGTTGAAATTCATCTTTGAGCCGATGCTGGCGTTGGCATTCAGCTGGAAGGTCATGTCGAAATCAAAAGATTTCTGATTCCGTGCCCGTTCAGAAAGGGTCGGATTATCTATTTCATTCTTTTTAAAGCCGAAAGACAGTGCTCCCGATCCCTGGGTCTTTACACGTATGCCGCCTTTGCCGAAGATTTTTTCGGCGGGACCGAGGCTGAACTGCATGTCCATGAGATCGAACCCTTTTCCATCGTTTTCATCGAATGCCTTACGGTTCTGTTCGCGGAAGTAGGCGGCGCGCAGAGCGCGTTCGGAATAAGACATGTATTCTTTTTCCGTCATCGGGATAGGATCTCCGATTTCCTGTTCGCCCAGCATGGTGCGGATTACGTACCGGTTGTTCTTGTAGTCGTATTCGGTGACCTGCTTGATGTTGTCGGGAGTTTTAAGATCGACGGGAGAGGTCTGTTCCAGTTCCTGAACGCCGTCGGGAGTGGTTTTGCTGACCGGATAGCGGTTTCGGATACTGTCTGCGGCGGCCGGAGGCGTATTGTCGTCAGAAGAACCCGACGCATTTTCCATGACAGGCGATGACAGAAATCCCGATGAGGCAAACGCTGCCTGACCGGTGGCGAAACCGACGATTCCGACCCAAAAAAGTATGAAGAAAAGCTCTATCTTTTTCAACTTCTGTGCTGTCTATAAAATAATACAATAAATTAACGGAGTGTTCCGCTCTTTATTGTGTGCGTCGGGCACTGTTACGCATCAAAATGATCGTTCCGGATTTTTTCGGGCGACTTTAGACAGGCTGGGAAGTGCTTCCCCGGCCTGTTTTTCCATCACCGATGGTGTCGTTGACGGTATCCGTCCGGATTTTACGATCTCATAGTCTGTTTACAACATATGCAGTCCCGCCTTGATGAGCGCCTGTACCGTGAGAGCCGGTTCTTTTGCGAGGAGTTGGTTCACACACTTCTGTGCCGCCGCTTGCGGATATCCGAGAGCGATAAGAGCGGAGATAGCTTCGTCTGCCGTTTCGTTGGAAGCGACGATCGGTGACGCTTCGGCGGTAGCGGCGGCGATGCCGGTGGCGGCAATCTTGTCGCGAAGGTCCACGATGATGCGCTGGGCGGTTTTCGCTCCGATGCCTTTGACCGCTTTCAGCTGGCGGTCGTTGCCGGTGCTGACGACGGCGACCAGCTCGTCCGGTGCCAGCGATGACAGGATAAGGCGGGCCGTATTCGGGCCTACGCCGGAAACGGTGATGAGCAGTTCATAGACCGCGCGCTCCTGTTTTGAAATGAATCCGTAGAGCAAATGGGCATCCTCGCGGATGGTTTCGGAAACATAGATTTTGAACGCTTTTCCGACTTGCAGTTTGTCGTAGGTATAAAGGGAGATATTGCAGGCATAGCCGACTCCGTTGCATTCTATTACCGCGGTGGTGGGTGTCAGTTCGGTGACGTCACCTTTAAGATATTCGATCATGAAGAAACATTTGTGGTTGGGATGAGACAATGACGCCGAAAGACTACCGGCGAAAGTCGTGCAATATTCGTGATTAATTCCGATATATGCAAGGTTTTTGCCAGACATTTTGATATATCCGCTCTCACTTCATGGAATGCGGTCGGTTACAGAGGAGTGTTTCGGATGTTCTCTGTTCTCGGTGGGAAAGATGTCATGTTGCTGTTCATGTTTTTCCGGCGATACTCTTTGGGCGACATGCCCGTATATTGTTTGAAATATTTTCCGAAAAACGACTGGGTGGGGAAATTGAATGCATAAGCGATTTCTTTGATGCTCATTTCGCTGCCGGTCAGCAGATCCTCCATTTTTTCTATTACTATCTCGATGATCCATTGCTGTGCCGTTTTTTTAGAACAGGTCTTGATGACTGAAGAAAAATAACGCGGGGTCAGGCATTGTTCTGCGGCGTAGAATGCCACTTCCCGCTTGGTGGTGCAATGGGAAAAAAGGGAACGCAGGAACTTCTGGAAGATAATTTCCCTACGGTCCTGCTTGTGAGGGGTGACAGGAGCGCAGGAGTGAAAGATATCGAAGATCTCAAAGCCGACGGCATCGATCAGCGACAGGATCATCTGGTTATGGAATACCGATGGCCTGCCAGGTCTGTTACCTCCGTCGGAGAGCGGACGGGATCTTAGTTCGATGACGGCGCCGACCATTTGTTCGAGGAAGAGAAATTGCCTCCGGTTCAGGCTGACACATGGCGCGTTTTTGATGGAAATGATGCTTTCGGCATCGCGCATGGACATTCTGAGGTGTTTGATTTCTTCTTGTCCGACACAATAGATGATGCCGTGGAGATCTTTGCTCCGGGTCAGGATTTTCAGAAACTGGTTGGGCAGATATATGCAGAGGTCTCCGGCGTGGATTTCATAACTTTTGTTTTCAAGAAGAATGCGGCATTCGCCTTCCTGACAGAGAAAAATTCCATAGCAATTTCTGTAGATTCCATGAGTAAGAGCGGGCAGAGAATTGTTATATTCTTGGCCGATATGTATGTATTGGCTGTGCAAAGATGCGGCATCGGTGAAGGAGAAATGTTTCATGGCTATTTTCTTTCTTCTGTATAGGTGCAAAGAAAAGGTGTTTTATGAAAAAAGAATCAATTTTGATATATTTTTTTATGTTTGTGAGGGTGAAAAAGTAAATATCGAACATTATTATGGCAAATAGTTCTTTCCAGATTTGCCGGGCGGTTTTATCTTTGCGCCTGTTAAATCGAAATATTCTAAAATTACAATACGGGAAGCTTATGAAAAGTATTCTTTTACATGTTTTTGTTTTTATCGGATTGCTGTGTGCCGCTTGTTCCCGCGGGGAATCGACCGCAGAGTCGGAACCATTGGTACGCCTGGCCGCAGTAGAAAGTGTTTCCGGGCAGGAAACTGTCTCTTATCCGGGGCGGACCCGGGCGACGGAAACGGTCAATATGGCTTTCCGCGTGGCCGGAACTATTGAGCGCGTACCTGTCAAGGCCGGCGATTTTGTGCGCAAGGGGCAGCTCGTGGCCCTTCTTGACGACCGCGACTATCGCGTCCAGCTTTCAGCCACAGAGGCCGAATATAATCAGATCAAGGCCGAAGCGGAGCGAATTATCGCCCTTTACAATGATAACGGCACTTCGGCCAATAATTATGACAAGGCCCGTTTCGGACTGGAACAGATTACGGCCAAGTATAATAACCATAAAAATCAACTGGCCGATACTCGGTTGGAGGCCCCGTTCGATGCCTATGTGCAGGAGGTGCTCTATGATGGGCATGAGACGGTCGGGGCGGGTATGCCGGTGGTGACCTTGTTCGGTGCGGATGGAATTGAAATAGTGATCAACATTCCTGCTTCGGAATATCTCCGTAAAGGGGATTTTGAATCATTTGCTGCTTCGTTCGATGTTTTGCCGGGGCGGAGTTTCCCTTTAAAGCTGAAAAGTGTGGCTCAGAAAGCCAATGCCAATCAGCTTTATGAAGTGAGGTTGTTGCTGGAAGAAAAACATCCGGAGGTTACTCCAGGCATGACGGCCATGGTCGGAATCGTTTATCGACCTTCTGACGGGAATACGTTACTTGTTCCGGCCAATGCGTTGTTCAATAGGGACGGTGTGACCCGGGTCTATGTCTTCGATGCGCAGAATAGTGTGATCCGGCAACGGGAGGTGACGGTCGGCTCCCTCCGTTTGAATGGTATGGCCGAAATTACCGGCGGGCTGAAGCCGGATGAGCAGGTGGTGGTCGCCGGCGTGCATCATCTAAAGGACGGACAGGCGGTGAAGCCTTTTCCTGAAGTTTCCCGGACCAATATAGGAGGTATGTTATGATGGATTTCGGAAAGTGGGCCTTTGTCAACAAGAAGTTGGTGAATTTTCTGGTCTGGGTGCTCATTATCGGCGGAGTGTATGCCTATTATGAGATGAGCAAACTGGAAGACCCGGAGTTGAAGGTCAAACAGGCGATGGTGGTTGTGACCTACCCCGGGGCTTCGGCCTATCAGGTAGAACTGGAAGTGGTGGATCCTCTGGAAAAGGCTATTCGTCAGATGCCGGATGTCAATTATGTGCAGAGTTATGCCTATAATGATATGTGTATCGTGACCGTCGAATTGTTGTCGACGGTGGCCGACGATGCCATAGAACAGCATTGGGACATGCTGCGGCGCAAGGTGGCCGCAGCATCGGCCTCATTCCCTCCCGGAGCCTCTCAGGCTATGGTTAAAGACGATTTCGGCGATGTGTACGGTATGTTTTACGCTATTACGGGCGACGGCTATTCCCATCGGGAGCTGGCCGACTACGCAGAATTGATAAAACGGGAAATCGGTAATATCGAAGGCGTGTCGCGTGTCGATGTCTATGGTAAGCGGAAGGAGAATATCGTTATCTCTTTGATGCAGGATCGGCTCGCTCATCTCGGAGTGAAGCCCGCGGAGGTGCTTCTGACACTCGACGGACAGAATCAGACCGTTTATTCCGGTTATTATGAGAATGGAACCGACCGTATCCGTGTCACGGTGACCGATAGATACGAGACCGTCGACGATATTGCAGATCTGATTATTCAGGGACATGAAGACGACCAGCTCCGCCTTCGTGACATAGCTTTTGTTGAAAAAGAGTATGTGACTCCGGTGCGTAATTCCATGACCTACGACGGGCGGCCGGCCATAGGCATTTCCATTTCGACCATCAGCGGCACGGATATTACAAAGATCGGCCGGAAAGTGGAAAAAAGACTGGCCGAAATAGAGGCGGCGCAATTGCCGGCAGGCATCGAATATCACAAAGTATTCTTTCAGCCGGAACGGGTGACCGATGCTCTGGGGACGTTTCTAATTAACCTGATAGAATCTGTGCTCATCGTTATCGCTGTGTTGATTCTGACCATGGGGCTGCGCAGCGGTATCATTATAGGACTTACCCTCATTGTTATTGTGTTCGGCTCTTTTGTCGTGCTTTATATGTTTGACGGTACTTTACAGCGTGTTTCGCTGGGAGCTTTCATTCTGGCCATGGGGATGCTGGTGGACAATGCCATTGTGATTATCGACGGTATTCTGGTGGACTTGAAAAGTGGAAAGCCGCGTCTGGCGGCATTGACCGACATAGGCCGGAAAACCGCGATGCCGCTTCTGGGGGCTACGTTGATCGCTATTCTGGCATTTTTACCGATTTTCCTTTCCCCGGATACGGCGGGTATCTACGTGCGGGATCTTTTTATTGTGATGGCGGTTTCTCTTTTGCTGTCCTGGATACTTGCGCTGGTATATGTGCCGCTGAGGGCTGACAGATTGCTGAAAAATGCAGGGAAAGGAAGTGGAGAGACAGATCGGACGGCATTGTATGACAACCGTTGGTACCATCTGTTGAGCCGGATGCTGGGATTTGGGCTGAGACACCGGATGCTGGTGGTCGTCCTGATGGTGATATTGTTGGCTGTCAGCGGTATCTGTTATCGTTTTCTGCCTCAGTCGTTTTTCCCGGATATGGAATACGATCAGTTATATATGGAATACAAACTGCCGGAGGGAACCAACTACACGCAGGTACGGAAAGATCTTGACAGCATCCAGAGTTATCTGGCTGGTCGTAGCGAAGTGAAGCACGTGGTGGCCTCTACGGGAGGAACCCCCAGCCGCTACAATCTTGTGCGCAGTATTGCAACGCCTTCGCTGTCGTATGGTGAATTGATTATCGATTTTGAATCGCCGGCTGCACTGGTCGGGAATCTGGAGGAAATACAAAAAGATCTGACAAGCATGTTCCCCGATGCGTACGTGAAGCTGAAACGTTATAATCTGATGTATAAAAAATACCCGATCGAGGCTCAGTTTTGCGGGCCTGACCCTGCGGTATTGCATCAGCTGGCCGATTCTGCGAGGGCGATCATGGAACGAAGCGGAGCGGTACGGCTGATTACCACCGACTGGGAACCTAAGGTGCCGGTGCTGATGGTCAACTACAATCAGCCTGTCGCCCGGCGCATCGGGCTGACCCGCAGCGAAGTGGGGACCTCCCTGCTCTCTGCTACAGATGGAATTCCTGTGGGGATATTCTATGACGGTATCCGGGAAATGCAGATAAATGTAAAGAGTGTCGATGAAAAGGGCCGTCCGCTGGAAAATCTGGAAGAGGCGACGGTTTTCAGCATGTTGCCTTCATTGAATGGCTTCGACAGACTGACTTTGCAGAAACTGATGACCGGAGCGATAGGAAAGGAGGAGCTTCTGGAAGAAATGATGCAGACTATTCCGCTCAAGCAGGTTGCCAATGGTGTGACGGTGGAATGGGAAGACCCGGTGGTGGCACGGTGGAACGGACAGCGGGCGCAGCGTGTGCAGGCTTCTCCTATGCCCGGAATGGGAACTGAAGAGGCCCGTGCCATAGTGGCCGGGGAAATAGAGGCCATGCCGTTGCCGGCCGGATATTCGTTGTCATGGATCGGAGAGAAAGATGCCAGTGACCAGTCGATGAAATATCTTTTCAAGAATTTTCCGCTGGCAATTATTCTGATGATCGTTATTTTGATCATGCTGTTCAGGGATTATAAGATTCCGGTCATTATTTTCTGTTGTATCCCGATGATTTTGATCGGGGTAATTCCCGCGGTGCTGATTTCAGGAAAAGCCTTTGGTTTTGTGGCTATTGTCGGAGTTCTGGGATTGATCGGCATGATGATCAAGAACGGTATTGTGCTTATGGATGAGATCCAGCTTCAGATTTCAGCCGGCAAGGAACCGACGCAGGCTTTGATCGATAGTTCGCTGAGCCGCTTGCGGCCGGTGATGATGGCTTCATTGACCACGGTTCTGGGTATGATTCCGTTGTTGCCGGATGCTATGTTCGGTGCGATGGCTGCAACGATCATGGGCGGTCTGCTGATGGGGACTGTAATCACGCTGATTGTCATACCGGTGCTGTATGCCTTGTTTTTTCACATCAAAAATAAATGAAAGATGAAAATGATATCCGATATGTTCAGAAGTTTTATTGTGGCTGCCGTTGTCTGTTTCTGGGTGCCGGTATCGCTGCAGGCGGAAGGTGTCCCGGTGAATGACGGCGATTGCCTCTCTTTACAGCAATGTCTGGAGCTGGCGCTTGCAAATAATAAAAAGATAGAGGCCGCACGTAAAACGACTATGCAATATACTTACTCGGCCAAATCCTACAGAGCGAATTATTTTCCTAATTTCAAACTGATGGCGACCGATGTTTATTCCACTTCCACTGGTTCTCTGAGCATCGACGGGGGGTATTTACCTACATTTTCTTTCGATGCCGCAGAAGGTGTGATGCGTCCGAATGTGCTGACCGATGCCTCCGGTAATGTGGTGACCGGTCCGGATGGTACGCCGGTTTTCAGGGAATATGCCTATTTCCCCGATCAGAAGATCCGTTATAAGTTCGGCAATGTTTTACAGGCCGGTATTACGCTTGAGCAGCCCGTGTATATGGGTGGAAAGGTCTCAGCTGCCTACAGAATGGCCAGAATCGGAAAGGAAATGGCGGAGCTGAATGAGAATCTGACCGAAAACGAAGTCATTGTGGAGGTCGAGAATGCTTTCGTGCAGGTAGTACGGGCCGGAGAGCTGGGGGAAGTCGCTAAGAAATATAACGCTCTTTTACAGGAATTGCTGGATAACGTTCAGAAGGCTTATAAACATGGGTTGAAATCACAGAACGATATGTTGAAGGTTTCTGTGAGACTTAATGAAAGCGAGCTGAAATTGAGGCAGGCGGAAAACGCGTTGCGTCTGGCGACGATGAATCTTTGCCATGTGATCGGAGTTCCGCTGTTGACCCGGTTGACGGTCTCCGACGAGGATATTATGGTCATGCCTGATGGGGTTGACCCGATGGCAAGTATTGCGAGCCGGCCGGAGTTCGCTATTTTGGAAAAGAAGTCGGAATTGGCCGGGGAGCAGGTGAAGATAGAACGGAGTGATTTTCTGCCCAATGTGGCGTTGGCGGGAAGTTATAGCTATATGCATGGTTTCGAGGTAAATGACAAAACCTTATTTCATAAGCCGGGAATCGGGGTAATGCTTTCGGTGTCGGTACCGTTGTATCATTTTGGCGAAGGAATGAATAAAGTGCGTGCGGCACGTATGGAGCAGGGGCGTATAGATTTGGAACGAGAGGATCTGGAAGAACGGATGAGTCTTGAACTGGTGCAGGCAGCCAACGATCTGGATGAGTCTTTTCTGGAGGTGACTTTGACTGAAAAATCCATGCTTCAGGCAGAAGAGAATCTGCGGACGAGCCGGCGGGAATATGAGGTAGGTCTGGAATCTTTGGTTAACTATATGGAAGCCCAGGCGTTGTGGCAACAGGCGTATGCAGACCGTATCGATGCCCGTTGTCGTTTGTTCTTGTCCGGTACGCGCTATCGTAAGGCTGCCGGTCGGCTTGTCCCATTTGCCGTTGGTCGATAAAATAGGGCCGTTGGTCGATAAAATTTGTCCTGCTACAGGTTTTGTTCTACTTTTGCATCGTTGAAATTTTGATAGTTCAATGAATAGGGATATAAAAGTCCGGTGCTTTCAAACACCGGACTTTTTTATTGATATGATCGTTTGCGGATGAAATAAAGGAGCAGGCAACAGAGGAGTGCGCTACCGATGATCCATCCCGGAGCCGGCAGGCAATCATCTTGTGTGTCGGGCAGCAGTTTGTATTGCAGTAATGCGATCAGATTGTTGAGCGTGTGTGCCAGAATGCTCGGCCAGATAGAGTCGCTCCAGTAAACCAGGTAGACGAAAAGCGTTCCTAACGCCCAGCGGGGCAACAGGCCGTAAAGATCGAAATGAATAAGGGCAAAGATGAATCCGATTACGATGGCTGTAATCCATCGGGGGGTATCTGTGCGCAGGAATATATTGAGCAGGGCGCCCCGGAACATCAGTTCTTCTCCTGTGGCCGTTGCCAGACATATAAGTAAAACCAGTTCTCCCCATCCCCATAATCCTTCGGTCGCGAGTAAAGTACCTATCATTCTTTCCGATGATATTTGTTGCTCTTGGCCCCATGATTCAAGAACCTGGGGGAGAGGCAGATGTTTCCCGATCCAGGTAAACCATTCCAGCAGCGGGATGCCGGCGATGATCAGTCCTGCAGTGAGCAGGAGTATGCCGACGCCGGGGAGTTTCAGCCTTAGTTCTCTGGTGACGGATGTTTTCAGGCGGAAATGTGTCCATAGAAGAGGTGGCAGTATCATCAGAAAAATGGTTTGCCCCCATTGTATGAGGTGTAGATAAAGGGTCTCGGAATCTGAATTAAATGTTAATGGCAGCAGTGCAAGACCAATGGCGGCTGCAACGGCGAATCCCCCAAAGCAAAAAAGCAGATAGGAGAGCAGTTCTCGCCAGAATGTTTCGGTCAGATATTTCATGTCGGATAGTTTTGCCGTGCAAAGGTAATAATAAAAAGTGAGCGGGAGAGTTCTAAGAAATGGAAAGGCATTTAAAGCACCGATTTTTGCTGCTCTATGTCCTATTGTCCGTGTTCCGGACATTATTTTTCTGTAAAATGGAAGATATAACAAAGTAAAATGTTATCTTTGCAGTCGCTTTTTTATGTAAGCACCTGTTTTTTGTGAAAAAATATTACGTACATTAGTACAATAATAAAAAACATGGTGCGTTTATAGAATATAAAGCATTACGATAATCGATGAATTCGGGTAATAAACATATAGCACAGCCGTCCGATATGTGTATCATTTTGACTTATCGCTGTCCTATGCGATGTCAGATGTGCAATATCTGGAAAAATCCGACGGTCAGGGAAAACGAAATAACAGTCGAGGAGATCAAGCGTCTTCCTTCTGTCAAATTTATCAATTTGACGGGGGGAGAACCTTTTATCCGTGAAGATATAGAGGAAATCGTAGAAGTTTGTCTGGAAAAATCGCCGCGTGTGGTGATTTCCACGTCCGGCTGGTTTGAGGATCGGATCATAAAGCTGGCCAAACGTTTCCCGAAGATCGGAATAAGGATCAGCATCGAAGGATTGTCGTGTAAGAATGATGAACTTCGCGGCCGGCAGGGCGGATTCGACAAAGGATTGCGTACCTTGCTGAAATTGCGCGATATGGGTATCAAGGATATCGGCTTCGGATGTACGGTTTCCAACCATAATTCCAAGGATATGCTCTCCTTATACCAGCTTTCCAAGTCCTTGGGGATGGAATTTGCGACTGCGGCTTTCCATAATTCCTATTATTTTCATAAGGGAGACAATACGATTACGAACAAAGACGAAGTTTGCGAAGATTTTAAGACTTTGATCAATTGGCAGCTCCAGGAACGCCATCCGAAGTCATGGTTCCGCGCATTCTTTAATATGGGACTTATCAATTATGTCGAGGGCAATCGGCGTATGTTGCCTTGCGAGGCCGGTCTTGTCAATTTCTTTGTTGAACCTTACGGCGATGTATATCCGTGTAACGGGCTTGAAGAGAAATATTGGAAAGAGCCGATGGGCAATATTCGGGAAACTCCCGATTTTCAGACGATATGGACAAGCGAGCAGGCGCAGAAAGTGCGTGAATTGGTGCGGACGTGTCCGAAGAATTGCTGGATGGTAGGTACTGCATCGCCTGTTATGCACAAATATATGAAACATCCTCTGCGATGGGTAATTAAAAATAAATTGCGTAGCATGCAGGGGCGTGATGTCGAACTGGATAAATGCTGGTACGACGTCGGGCAGGATCCGCGCCAAGGCGATTTGCGCGAAAATTAAAAAACTTAGCTTAAAGAAAATCGTGAAAATAGCAGTAACAGGTACACGTGGATATCCGAACGTCATTGGCGGAGTGGAAACACATTGTGAAGAGGTTTTTAGCCGCTTGGCAGCCAAGGGATATGATATTACGGTTTTTCGCCGTAATGGATATTGTCGTGATCAGTTGACAGAGTATAAGGGAGTAAAATTCTATAATCTGGGTCATCCCAAAAGCAAGACTTTTGAGGCTTTTGTCCATACCTTTAAGTCGGTCTTTATTGCCAAATATAAATTACATGCCGATGTAATTCATATTCATGCCATCGGACCGAGTCTGATGTCTCCATTGGCACGGTTATTGGGTATGAAAGTGATAGTCACCCATCACGGACCCGATTATGATCGTGACAAATGGGGTTTCTTTGCCAAATTGGTGCTTAGAATCGGAGAGTGGGCTGCCGTGCGGTTTGCCAACGAGATGATTGTCATTTCTAACGTTATTTTCTATCATATTGTCCGCGCTTTCGGCCGTAATAATATGCACCTCATTTATAATGGAGTGCCTCAGGCCAAGATAATGGAGGATGATACCTATTTACAGAAGATCGGCGTAGAGAAGTATAAATATGTTTTTGCAATGGGGCGATTTGTCCCGGAAAAACAATTCCATGTCTTGATTGACGCGTGGAATAAAACACCTCACGAGGGATATAAGCTGGTGATTGCCGGCGATTGTAATTTCCCGGATAGCTATTCTCAGAAATTGAAGCAGCAGGCGGCTGACAGCGGGGTGATCCTTACCGGATTTATTAAAGGCGATCCGTTATATACTTTGCTGACTTTTGCCCATACTTTCGTCTTGCCCTCTACCCATGAGGGGCATCCTATCGCTTTGCTGGAGGCTATGAGCTATAATTTGCCGGTTATTGTAAGTAGTATTCCGGCCAATGAAGAAATTCGTCTGAACGCCTCCTGTTATTTTTCAGTGGGAAGTATTCCTGAGTTGTCAAAACGTTTGAAGGAATCCCTTAAACGGAAATGCGATTCGCGTGAAAAATATGATATGTCCGTCTATGATTGGGACCATATTACCGATCAAATAGAGGAAATCTATAAAAACATCTGATGAAAGCGATTTTTTTTGAAGAAATCCTTTGTCAGTTTAAAAAGAATAGTTACATTTGCACGCCTAAAATAAGAAAGGGGATATGAAAGCCCTGCTTATTGAAGGTTTCGGACTTTGAAAACCATCAGTATAGTTTCTTATGGGAATGTAGTTTGAAGTCTTTTGAATACGATCTTTTAAAATTCGCGAAAATAGCTCAGTTGGTAGAGCACAACCTTGCCAAGGTTGGGGTCGCGGG
>CAZMOE010000040.1:0-20737 GCA_964567855.1 uncultured Prevotellaceae bacterium | reverse complement strand
GATCTGGAATGGGAAATTGAGAAGCGCTGTGACTGAATAAGGGAGGTAAAACCAGATAAAGGAACCTTGAAATACGGCAAGACCGAAGCCATTGTGGTTGTGATAGACCGTGAACTTTTAAAAGCAGGAACCAATGAAGCGATTATTGTTGTCCGCTCGTCAAACGGTAGCTTTGATGTAAAAGTCGCGGCTGTCGGGACTGAACGTGTAGTGCCCAAGCTCAACACATTATCTGTGACAAACATAACATCATCAGCAGCTACCCTAAATGGCGAGATTACCCATAAAGGAATCCCTGAATACACAGAACGTGGTTTTGTATATTCCCTAAGTACAAAGCCCACTCTTGAGAATACCATTGCCAAGCTGACCTATCCGGTAACCTCGGTTGGTACGTTTTCATACGATATAGATGGACTGGCATCCAATCAGACCTACTATGTCAAGGCGTATGCAATCAATAAGAGTGGGATTGCATATAGTTCCAATGAGATTGAATTTACAACGGACCTTCCTTTACCCAAAGCAACGACCTTGGATGTAGTGAACCCCGATATTTCGGCAGGAAAAGCAACCTTAAGAGGTAATGTCATATTTGCGGGAGACCCGCCTTATACAGAACGCGGCTTTGTTTTCGGTACATTACCGGAACCAACAATCAATGACAACAAAATAGAGGCCAATGGCTCAGGACAGACAGGCACATACAGTATTTTTGCAACAAATCTTCCGACCACTACATACTATGTACGTGCGTATGCGACAAGTCCTGACGGAACGGCATACGGTGAACAAAAGATTATAGAAAGCGAATGGATAGAAATACCGTCAAGAGGAATTGCTGTCCAAACGAAGGATATAGGAAGTAGAGATTGGGATTCTGTTAATAGTATGTGCAAAAACTCTACTGTCGGAGGATATACCGACTGGAGACTTCCGACGATAGATGAACTGGCTGTGTTATATAATAATAAGGAAATGATAGGTGGGTTTAGCAAAGATGATTATTGGTCTTCTTCTTATTTGGCACTATATTACCGGACAAATCCATCCCAGCAATATGATATAATACCTTTTGATTGCTTCCCGGTCAATGCGACATCAGCCAGACGCCCAATCGGCAGCGGATACATTTGCGCAGCTCACAGTAATTCCTATACAATTGTAAAAGCGCCTGGGTCTCAAAAGCATTACGTGCCGGCAAACCTGCGGCCACACATGCCGTGACATAGCGGTTGACCTCTGCGGGCAGACTTTCCAGCAGCTGCTGTGCGCGTTGCGCCAACTGCTCATCAGACGTCCATTGCGCATAAGCGAAAAGCATGGGCACCACGGCATTGATGATCAGCGAATGAATGGTAGAGATTCCCAGTCCGCGGGTAGCGGCATTACCGTGCAAGGCGACATCAGCAGCCCCAGAAATGGTTTCGGCCGCACTTCCCGCTTCCGTACCTGCGGGAAGCGTCGTCGAAAATGTATAACGTGCAGCCCAGAAACCTGACAACTTAACGGAAAACAGCTCCACCAATCCCGCAAGAGACTCGGTTTCAAGAATCGCCGAAAAAAAGTCACGGCGACTTGTCAGCAAAGCGGCCAGTATCGCCAGCCGGACCTGAGGAAATGCCGGAGGGCGAAGACGCGCCATTTTCCAGCAACCGACAGGCAGGGGCCAGAGAGAGAATTTCGCACGAAGGAAAAGATATTCCTGCCGCAAGTTATTGTAATATACTTCACTGTCGGGACGGGGCTGTTCAAGAAAACCGCCTTGCCCGAGCAATAAAGCCTCGACCTGCAAAGGATTGTCGATGTGTTTCAGAATATAAGCATATGGCAGCGAGCGAGCAAGGCGTTCGCAGGCATCGCTATTAATGCCTGTACCCAAAGCACGAGTCAAAATAACATAAAAAGCCTCTTTCCAACTATCCTGACGATTTTCAATAAGATCGCGCACACGCCCCACTTTCTGCAACATCCTTTCCGTAGCAAGCGAAGTCATCCAATCGGTCACAACAAGAGCCGGCAACCGCTCCAGGCGATCGGAACACGTCACGGCAGAGAAACATTCGGCGCCGGCAGAGGTCAGCATCCGGTATTTTTCGATAAAACCCTGCGGGAAAGTCATTTTCACCTGCAACAGCTTCCGGCCGTCCGGCAAGAAAACCTCGGTATCAGACTCAAGGACGACATGCAGAATCACATTACCATAGGCAGGATCATTGTCATGATGATGACGGAACCAGTCGGAGGCACGTACATGCATTTCAACATTGCCGGCCCAAACGGTATTCCCGCATTTGACCTTGGCATTGAAAAAGTCGGGACCGGCATCCAGATTACGAACACCGGGATCCAGAATTTCAATTCCAGTTTCCGTCTCCGGCAAAGCAAGAGCTCCTGCCATTCTCTGCTGCCATACATAATACATAAGTTCCTCCATACCAGAAATGTTATTTTTTGGTAACGTCTACGCAAAAATAGGAAAAAGAATCGTATCTTTGCCAAGTTTTAACGACAATTCTTCCAGAAATATGAAAATTGCACTTATCGGCTATGGAAAAATGGGGCACATCATCGAAGAAATCGCCCGGAACCGTAGCCATGAGATAATTTCCGTTATCGATATCGACAACCAACAAGATTTTGATTCCCACGCTTTTCAGTCGGCGGATGTCGCCATTGAATTTACCCGGCCGCAAACTGCGGTAGAGAATATCCTCCGCTGTTTCGACCGCAAGATTCCCGTGGTGGTGGGCACTACGGGATGGTACGAAGCCCTGCCTGCGATAAGAGAAGCCTGTAAGAAAGCCGACGGCGGATTATTCTATGCCTCGAATTTCAGTATCGGTGTCAATATCTTTATGGCATTGAGCCGATATACCGCACGGATCATGAACCGCTTCGCCGACTATGAGGTCGGAATCGAAGAGACGCATCATATCCACAAACTGGATTCTCCGAGCGGCACAGCCATCACTTTGGCGGAAGGAATCATCAGCGAACTCGACCGCAAGCACCGATGGGAGGAAACCTCAATGCCGGCACCGGATACCCTCGGCATCACCGCCATCCGACGCGATGAAGTTCCCGGCATACACAGTATCCGCTATGAAAGCGGGACAGACTCCATCACCCTCACCCACGATGCCAAAAGCCGCGCCGGTTTTGCCCTCGGCGCCGTTGTCGCAGCAGAATTTCTGCACGAAAAAAAAGGTGTTTACACCATGACGGATCTACTTAAATTTTAACCGAATAACTTATCCATTCAACGAGTCTCACACCCATGGACAAAGAAACTAACAAGAAACGGGGCTTCGGCCGCAAAATATCGAAAGGCAATCTCATCAAATGTATCATCTGGTGCACCGCCGCCCTTTTATTCACCATCTGGGTCGGTGATTTCTGGCCGCTCATCATCGTAATACTTATCATCGATGCCTACTGGACCAAATTCATTCCATGGACCTGGTGGCGCAGCATTAAAAATCCGTTCCTGCGCGGCGTCATGAGCTGGATCGATGCCATCGTGTTCGCTCTCGTCGCCGTTTACTTCCTGCAGAACTTCCTTTTCCAGAACTATCAGATTCCTACGACCTCCCTGGAAAAGACCATGCTGGCCGGCGACTATCTGCTCGTCAGCAAGGCGGAATACGGTCCGCGCATTCCTATGACTCCCCTTTCATTGCCTCTATTCCAGCATACCATCGCCATCGGAGACAAAGAATACGGCAAGTCCTATCTTGAAAACCCGCAGGTCAAATACCAACGCATGGCCGGTATCCGCAACATCGACCGGTATGACATCGTCGTCTTCAACTATCCTGCCGGCGACACCGTGGCGTCGCTCCACCAGAACGACGATTACTACCGGCTCTGTTTCCAATACGGCCGGGAGACCGTCAATACCGACAAAGCGACTTTCGGCGAAATCCTCTACCGTCCGGTAGACCGCCGGGAAAATTATGTCAAACGTTGCATCGGTCTGCCGGGCGACACGCTGCAAATCATCGACAACAAAGTCTTCATCAACAGCCTGCAACTGGAAGATCCGAAATACCTCCAACAGAGTTATCTCGTCCACACCAAAGGCGGTTTGCTGTCAGAAAAGATATGGAAAAGCCTCGGCGTGAATCGCGAAGATGTCATGATACTGCCTGGTGGCGAACTCCACGAAGTGTTCGGGTTTCACGTCGACACTCTGACGGGACAATATCCGCCGTTATACCGGGTAACACTCACGCAGGAGATGATCGCCAAACTGAAAAGGCTCAGCAACGTAGATCAGATCGTTCTTGAGCCGGCGGAACTCTTTCAGAAGGATTATGTCTATCCCCGCAGCGAAACCAATCCCTGGACCCGCTCGAACTACGGCCCGATATGGATTCCGAAAGCGGGTGCAAGCATCGAACTTACCCCCGAAAATGTAGCGCTGTACGAACGCTGCATCCGGAACTACGAAGGCAACCAGCTGACAGAAAATGCCGACGGCACCTATAATATCAACGGGCAGCCGGCCACAAGCTATACATTCAAAATGGACTACTACTGGATGATGGGAGACAACCGCGACAATTCGGCTGACAGCCGCTACTGGGGATTCGTACCCGAAGACCATATCGTCGGCACCCCGCTCTTCGTCTGGTTCTCCATCGACAAGGAAACCGGCCGCTGGCGCTGGGAGAGAATGCTTAAGAAAGTCAGAGGTATTTGATTCCGCACTATGTCGACCGCTCTTTTGTCTACGGCATACCTTGCCCCCGTTTCATATTATGCTAAATTATTTCATGCACCTCGTGTCATCATCGAGGCGCATGAAAACTATAATAAACAGACCTACCGCAACCGCGCGTTTATCGGCACGGATCAAGGTGCACTTGCCCTCTCCATCCCGGTAGAGAAAGGCTATAAAATCAAATGCCCCATCCGGGAAATACGCCTTTCCGACCATGGCGAATGGAGACATCAGCATCTTGTGGCCCTGATGAGCAACTACGGCAACAGCCCCTTTTATGAATATTATATCGATGAAATCGAGGCCATTATCCGTGCGCCTCACACGTTTCTGTTCGATCTTAACGAAGCACTACGTGAAAAAATCGGCCAGCTCATCGGTTTCACTCCCCGCGTCGAATACAGCACAGAATATATAGACTTCCCGACGACATCGACTGATAACCCCGCAGCGGAAATCACCGACTACAGGAACCGTATCCATCCCAAAAAAGACTTTCGGCAGGAGGATCCCGATTTCCGGCCAATACCATACTACCAGGTCTTCAACACCCGCCGTCCGTTCATGGAAAATCTCAGTATTCTCGACCTCCTCTTCAATATGGGACCGGAAAGCCTGCTGATATTGCGGGACTCCATAAAAGAATAGAGATATCGGCAACAACGGAACAATCTCCATGTTTAATTTTCATGACTGCACAACCGCAGCGACGGTCCGACATCCGGTGATAACCGGTTCCCGGCTTTCGGTTTCCATCTCCATTATAAATATAACCGCCGCCGCCCCGGCCGGAAGCGCCAAACAATCTATCGATTGCCGCCGCCGGATTTTTTAGACCGTCTCCACCCTACTCCTCAACGCTTCCCCCACCACAATAACATGCACTAACCTTATAGACGACCGTTCCACCCCAAAAGAAAGAGCAAAAGAGAACATATTCAGCCGGAAATCGCCCGCCGGAACAATCTTTATGGGCCTTAAAACAAATGTAGTCTCGACAAATTCTCCATAAATTTGCATTTACACAAGGTTTCCCCTATCTTTGCAAGATGATGTCGCCCGGGCATCTCCCGGCCGACTCTCGAAAAAGAGGTTTACAGCCATCGGAAATGGAAGAAAAATTATCAGAAATACTTGCCAGCATCGGCTATCCCGAAGACCTGCGGCGCCTGCCGGAAAATCAACTGCCGGAGGTATGCGAGGCCCTGCGTCAATTTATCATTGACCAGGTATCGGTCCATCCCGGGCACTTCGCTTCCAGTCTCGGTGCCATAGAGCTCACCGTGGCGTTGCATTATGTATATAACACTCCGGAGGACCGCATCGTCTGGGATGTCGGACACCAGGCCTATGCCCACAAAATCCTTACCGGCCGACGCGAACGGTTCTGCACACTGCGGCAATTCGGCGGCCTCAGCGGCTTTCCCTCTCCAGCAGAGAGCGAGTACGACACTTTTTCAGCCGGACATGCCTCCAATTCCATTTCCGCTGCTCTCGGCATGGCGGTGGCCAGCAAATTAGAGCACAGCGACCGTAAAGTGATCGCCGTAATCGGCGATGCGGCCATTGCCGGCGGCCTTGCTTTTGAGGGACTGAACAACGCCTCCTCCAATCCTAACGACCTGCTTATCATCCTCAACGATAATCGTATGGCCATCGACCCCAACGTCGGTGCGCTCCATCACTATCTCGTCAAAATCACGACCTCCGCGCGTTATAACCTGTTACGCTATAAGGCTTATAACACCCTCCGCCGCTACAAGCTTATGCAGGATGGACTTCGTCGTGCCATCATCCGTTTCAACAACAGCATCAAGTCACTTTTCGCCCGCCGCCAGAATATTTTCGAAGGACTGGATATCCGGTACTTCGGCCCCGTCAACGGACATGACGTCATCAGTCTTGTACACCTCCTGCGCAAACTGAAAGATATGCGAGGACCCAAGATGCTCCACCTCTGTACCATCAAGGGCAAGGGATATGCACCTGCGGAGAAGGAGGCCACATTATGGCACGCTCCCGGTAAATTCAACAAGTACTCCGGCGAAATCATTTCCGACGACACACCCGATAAGGCCCCGAAATTCCAGGATGTTTTCGGCCAGACACTTGTCGAACTGGCGGAAAAAGACCCCAGGATTGTCGGTATCACGCCGGCCATGCCGACCGGCTGCTCCATGACCTACATGATGAAGGCCTTCCCGAACCGCAGCTTCGATGTCGGAATCGCCGAAGAGCATGCCGTAACCTTTGCCGGCGGACTGGCGAAAGAGGGACTGATTCCATTCTGCAATATCTATTCCTCATTCATGCAACGGGCCATCGACGAAGTGATTCACGACGTTGCGCTGATAAATCTGCACGTAGTGTTCTGTCTTGACCGCGCCGGGCTTGTCGGCTCCGACGGAGCAACTCATCATGGCATGTTCGACCTGGCGTTCTTCCGCGCTATTCCCGGAATGACCATTGCCTCTCCGATGGACGAACACTGGCTGCGTCGCCTCATGGTCACCGCAGCCCAGACGGCCGACGGGCCGTTCATGATCCGCTACCCGCGGGGAAGAGGCTCTTGCCATACATCCGACTGGCGGTGTCCCCTGGAACCGGTCGAAATCGGCCGCGGAAGATGTCTGAGCGACGGCCGGCACAACAATATTTCCGACAATGATATCAAAACCGCGGTGCTGACCCTCGGACCCATTGGTACCGAGGCCCAAAAGGGCATCGCTATCGCTATCGACCGGCAGAAACGTCCTGCCGGCTACGCCCATTACGACATGATATTCGCCAAACCTATCGACACGGATCTGCTGGACACCATCTTCAAGCGTTATACTCGTATCATAACCCTGGAAGACGGCATCCGCGACGGTGGTTTCGGTTCCGCAGTTCTGGAATATGCCAACCTCCGGCATTATGAGGGCACCCTGATACGGTTGGGCGCCTCTGATAGGTTCATTCAGCACGGATCCGTTCCGGAACTATACAAACTATGCGGCATGGATGCCGAAAGCATTGCCGAAACACTTCTGAAGGAAGTCTAATGACATACAACGTACAATTATGAGAATCATCATCGCAGGAGCAGGCGCTGTGGGCACCCATTTGGCAAAACTGTTGGCCAAAGAAAACATGGACGTGATCCTTATGGATGAAGATGAGGAGAAACTGGAGCAATTGACGTTTCTCAATCTCATGACCATGGCAGGTTCTCCGACCTCTATCAAAGCATTGAAAGAGGCCGACACGCATCATGCCGATCTCTTCATTGCCGTTACTCCGATAGAGAGTGTCAATATCCATGCCTGCATTCTGGCAGCCAACCTCGGCGCCCGGAAAACGGTTGCCCGAATCGACAATTACGAAACCCAGAAACCGGAAGGCCGGGAATTTTATCATAAGATAGGCATCAACTGTCTCATTTATCCCGAAATGCTGGGTGGAGAGGCCATTGCCACAGCCCTTGCCCGCCCCTGGGCCAGAACATCATTCGAACTTTGCGACGGGCACCTTCTCCTACTCGGCGTAAAGATCTATGCGGGTGCACCTATCGTCGGACAGCGTCTGATGGACCTCGGCAAGGTACATAAACAATATCACATCGCCGCCATCAAACGTGGCGACCGCCTCATCATTCCCGGCGGGACGGATGCTATCGAAGAACAGGATGTCGTATATTTCACCACGACGCCGGACTGCACCAACTCCATCCGGCTCATCTGCGGCAAAAAGGACCTGAATGTCCGCCGCGTCATCATCATGGGTGGCAGCCGGCTGGCAATCCAGGCCACCTACTTCTTTCCCGATAACTATCAGATCACAATCATCGAACGGAACCGACGCACGGCCGAAATGCTGACCGACAGGGTCAAGCATGCCAAAATCATTCTCGGCGACGGCCAGGATCCCGATGTCCTGCAGGAAGCCGATATCGAAAATGCGGACGCTTTCGTCGCGCTTGACGAAAATTCCGCCACCAATATCCTTGCGTGCCTCTCTGCCAAAAAGATGGGTGTTCCCAAAACCGTGGCCGAAGTGGAAAACATTACAGACATCGCCACCGCCGACACGCTGAACATCAGCTCCGTTATCAACAAAAAACTGCTTACTGCCAGCAACATCTACCAGCTTATGCTGGACAGCGACACGACCTCTGCCAAATGCTTCAGCCTCGTGGATGCCGAAGTCGCCGACCTCGTTGCCCATGAAGGTTCAAAGATCACTCAGAAACCGGTCATGGAACTCACCTTCCCCAAAGGATTCACCATCGGCGGACTGGTGAGAGAGGGCAAAGGTATGACAGTTACCGGCCAGACACAAATCCAGCCGGGCGATCATGTCGTTGTGGTCTGCATGAATGAAAAAATAAGTCAGGTAGAGAAACTTTTCAGATAAAGCCGCACCCTATGAATCTGTTGAACTGGTCTCTTATCCGCTACATCTTCGGAGTTTTATTGCTCATGGAAGCCTTTTTCATGGCCTTGGCCTCCGGCGTATCCGTCTACTATCATGAGATAGCCGGCGACAGCGATTTCTGGGCGCTGTGCATCCCGACGGCGCTGACCGCTGCAACCGGCGGCCTGCTGGTCCGCTCCGGCAAGAACCATTCCGAACGATTTACACAGAAAGAAGGGTTCCTGATAGTCGCCGCCTCATGGGTGATGTTCTCTCTGTTCGGCATGTTACCCTATCTTATTTACGGGACGGTAGATAGTGTCGTGGATGCGTTTTTCGAAACCATGTCCGGATTCACAACCACTGGCGCGACCCTCCTCGAAAATATCGACGTGCAACCTCACGGCATCCTGTTCTGGCGAAGTCTGACGCAATGGATCGGCGGCCTCGGTATCGTAGTCTTCTCCCTGGCATTGCTCCCCCTCATCGGTACCGGCGGTACCCAGATGTTCAATGCCGAAGTCTCCGGACTCAGTGTAGACAAGCTCCGCCCCAAAATACAAAACACCTCACGGAGACTATGGGGTATCTACATCGGGCTGACCCTCATCTGCATGACGCTATACTGGCTCGGTCCCATGGACACATTCGACGCCATCAATCACGGACTCACCACCATGGCCTCCGGAGGCTTCAGCACCCATCAGGCCAGCATCGGATTTTTCCATTCCGGCTATGTCGAATATGTGTGCGGCATATTCCTCTTTATCACAAGTCTCAACTTCAGTCTGTTTTATCTGGCGGGCATAGGCCAATGGAGGCACTTCTGGAACAATGAGGAGTTCCGGTGGTTTGTTTTCATCGTCCTGGGCTTCATCATCCTGTTCATGCTTCTGGAGTTTGCGACAAAAACCTTCACGATCCCCTCTCCCGAACAGCTTTCGGCCATGAGCAGCGGACTGAGCGATTCTTTCCGCACAGCCTTTTTCCATACCCTCACCATCATCTCTTCGGCCGGTTTCCAGGGAACTCATTACGATTATTCGCTATGGGGTTCCATTTTCTGGATTCCTACCCTGATGATGATGGTCTGCGGCGGATGTGCCGGGTCGACAGCCGGCGGCATCAAAACCATCCGTTTCGTTCTGTTGCTGAAAAACACCCGCAACGAATTTCTCCGCCAACTGCACCCGCGGACAATCACCTCCGTGCGGCTTAACGGTCATTCGGTCGCGCAGGAGGTCGTTCTCAAGATATTGGCATTCCTGTTTATTTATGTACTGTACATCATCATAGGAAGTTTCTTCATGCAGTGTGTCGGACTCCCTTTCGACAGTGCTGTCGGCAGTACAATCAGTGCCCTCGGCAACTGCGGCCCCGGTCTGGGCTGTACCGGCCCGGCATATACTTATGCCGGCATAGCCGACGCCGGCAAATGGTTCCTGGCAATCACCATGCTTATCGGCCGTTTGGAAATCTTCACCATCCTGCTGATTTTTACACGGACATTCTGGCAAAAATAATCCCTGCCGGCCGGGGTTACGGCCGACCGAATACATCCATCATCACACGATTACAATAAACACCCTCTCTATATGGCTAAAGAAAAAAAGAAAACCACCCCGCAAGACAACACCGGGAAACACCTGAACCGTTTTTATGCCTTCTGGCGTAATGAACGGACCCAATTCATCCTCGGACTGCTTACACTCCTATGCGGCAGTTTCCTGGGGTTGGCCTTTATCTCTTTCCTCGTTACAGGAGCTGCCGACCAGGCCCGTCTCGAACATCTCTCGTTCAGAGAATTATCGAAAATCGGCAACGGAATTACCAACTGGATGGGAATGTACGGTGCCTATTTCGCCGAAGTATTCATCAATCGCTGGATAGGTATTCCGGCCTTTCTGTATATCCTGTTCCTACTGAAAGCGGGACTGAAACTTATGAAATTCGAACGGCTGACCCACCTTCCCGGGCTCTTCATCCGATGCGCTTTATGGAGTATATGGTTTTCCGTATTCTTCGGCTTCTTCTTTATCGGCAACTATGAAGATACGTTCCTCTACCTCGGGGGCCGGCACGGCTATACACTGACATTGCTTCTGCAGGCCAATCTCGGGTGGGGCGGCACCCTGCTTTTGATCCTCGCCTCATTTGTGCTTCTCTGCCTGTTCCTGTTCAAGAGTACGATTGCCAAAACCCGGCGGGTTATCGGCCTATGGCCGGAACTGATGGCCCGCCGGCGGGAGAAACTTGCCCCAAAGGCAGCAGCTGAAGCCGCAGCTACGGAGGCGGCCCAGACAACCGAAACACCCTCTGCCGCGGATGAAGAACCGGCCGTCGCCCCTCTCTTTGACGATTCCCCACAACCGGAAACCGTCACCCACATCGTTTTCGATGATCCCGCTCCAGCGGAAGAAACCGCAGAGCCTGTTTCTCCCCTTTTCCCGGAAGAAGAAAACAACACCTATCCTGTCGTCACCCCTTCCGACGACCCGGGAACCGCCACCATCGAACTTCCTGGCGGGAGCCGCGACACCCCGACAGCCACAGATCCCGTCTCCAATATTTCCGGGAAACCGGTGACAGACGACTTTCAGGTTATAACCACTTCCGTCGAAACCGTAACCCAACCGACCCCGCCGGTCGAGGATTACGACCCGACGGCGGAACTCTCCCACTATCGGTTCCCCACTTTCGAATTGCTGAAACAATACGCCGAGGATAATCCCATCGACATGGACGAGCAAAATGCCAACAAAGAAAAGATCAAGAAGACTCTCCACGACTACGGAATCGAAATCCAGACCATCTGTGCCACTGTAGGGCCCACCATCACCCTTTTCGAGATCGTTCCCGTCGAAGGCACCCGCATAGCGAAAATCAAAGGCCTGCAAGATGAAATCGCCATGAGTATCGCAGCCAACAGCGGCATCCGTATCATCGCCCCCATCCCTGGCAAAACCGCCATCGGTATCGAAGTGCCCAACCGGAAACCGCAGATTGTTTCCATGCATTCGGTCATCACCAGCCGCGATTTTCAGGAAACGACCTACGAACTGCCGGTTGCCCTCGGAAAAACCATTACAAACAAGGTCTTTACCTTTGATTTGGCCAAAATGCCTCATTTGCTCGTCGCCGGTGCCACAGGTCAGGGTAAATCGGTCGGGCTGAATGCCATTCTGACCTCTCTGCTCTACAAAAAGCATCCGTCACAGCTGAAAATGGTACTTATCGACCCCAAACAGGTTGAATTCAGCATCTATTCCCGTATCGAAAAGCATTACCTGGCCAAGTTACCGGATGAAGCAGAACCGATCATTACAGACGTCTCCAAAGTTGTCGCCACCCTTAACTCGGTAGTGATAGAAATGGAGGACCGATACGCCTTGCTGAAAGATGCCGGACTTCGCAATATCAAAGAATACAACGCCAAGTTTATCCATCGCGAACTGAATCCTCTACGCAACATCCCCTCCCCCGGAGGCAGCAAAAACGCCGTCCACCATCATTACTTACCTTATATCGTCGTTATTGTCGATGAATACGGTGACCTCATCATGACCGCGGGCAAGGAAATCGAACTGCCGATTGCCCGCATCGCGCAGAAAGCCCGTGCCGTCGGCATCCACATGATCATCGCCACGCAACGGCCTTCGGCCCGCATCATCACCGGTATCATCAAGGCCAACTTCCCTGCCCGTATGGCATTCCGCGTGGGCCAGAGCATCGACTCGAGCATCATTCTCGACAAACCGGGAGCCCAGCAACTCATCGGCCGGGGTGACCTGCTCTTCTCGGAAGGCAACAACCTGACCCGTGTACAATGTGCATTTGTCGACACTCCCGAAGTTGACAGAATCAATCGTTACATCGCCGACCAGCAAAGCTATCCGACGGCCTTCATTCTACCTGAGCCACCGGCCGGAGAGGGTGGAGACGGCGATGGAGGCAACTCCGGCGAAGTAGATTTGAATCACCTCGACCCGCTTTTCAATGAAGTGGCAGAGTTGGTCGTCAACTCCGGACAAGGCTCCACCTCCATGATCCAGCGGAAATTCAGTATCGGCTACAACCGTGCCGGCCGCCTGATGGATCAGCTGGAAGCGGCCGGTGTAGTCGGTCCCTATGAAGGAAGCAAAGCCCGGGCGGTCCTTGTCGGTGACGAAACGGAACTGCGGCAACTCCTTGCTAACCTCAGGAAGTGACGCCCCGAAAAATGAAACGCCGGATCCCCGGCAGGAAGTCGCTCACGGAAGAACCTTCCCGTCAGTTTCAGCGTTTTCATTTCATACCCCACTGCCTCTGACAGAATCACGCATATCTGATCCCTAAAACTCAAAAATTCAATTCGTCCTATGATAAAATGTCTCATCATCGGCTCCGGGCCTGCCGGATACACGGCGGCCATCTATGCAAGCCGCAGCGGACTGGATCCGGTCCTTTATGAGGGTATCCTGCCCGGCGGACAACTGACCACCACCACGGAAGTGGACAACTTTCCCGGTTACCCGGACGGTACCACCGGCCCGGAATTGATGGAGGACCTGCGGAAGCAGGCCGAACGACTTGGCACGGATATCCGGTTCGGCATCGTCACCAAAGTCGATTTCAGCATGGACGGAAGTTGCCCGCACAAGGTGACCGTCGACGATGAAACGGAACTCGAGGCCCGAAGTATCATTATCGCCACCGGCGCATCGGCCAAATATCTCGGGCTGGAAGATGAGACGAAATATGCCGGCATGGGCGTTTCGGCCTGCGCAACATGCGACGGATTCTTCTATCGTAAGAAAACCGTAGCGGTCGTCGGCGGTGGCGACACGGCTTGTGAAGAGGCCTGCTACCTCTCGCACCTTGCCAAGAAAGTATATCTCATCGTGCGCCGCAATGTACTCCGCGCCACGGAAGCCATGCAGCAAAAAGTAAAGGCGGAATCCAACATAGAGATTCTCTGGGAGACACAGACGGAAGGGCTGTTCGGCGAAAACGGTGTGGAAGGCGCCCATCTGGTACGGGGAAAAGGCACCGATCATGAAGAACGCTTCGACATTGCCATCGACGGCTTTTTCCTGGCCATCGGACATCATCCCAACACCGAGGTATTCCGTCCGGCCATAGAGGTCGACGCGAACGGCTACATCGTTGTCAAGCATCCGTCGACCGCCACCAATATCCCCGGCGTGTTTGCCGCCGGAGATGTGGCCGACCCGATCTACCGCCAGGCCATTTCGGCAGCCGGCAGCGGCTGTCATGCGGCCATGGATGCGGAACGTTATCTGAACGGGTAACGAACCGACCAAACGATTTCCCTTCTTCCCATCGATAAAAATAACGGCAAAAGCCTCTGAAAAAATAACCTCCGGCAGATTCATAACGGAACTGCCGGAGGTTATTTTTCCAGATATTTCCTTATTTGAAAAGACCGCAGACTATTCCAAAGCCCTTTTCAACAGCATTTCGACCTCTTCTTTCGAAATTCCACCCTCATGGGCTTTGATTCCCTCCATATAAAATGTCGGGACATAATAGTAATCATAACGGTCGGCAAGTTGCGGCTCCAGCGTCTCCTCTACGGTCCGGATATCGATCGTCCCGTAAGCCGGATGTTCGGCTTTCAGTTCTTCGATATAGCGGAAAGCTTTCCGGCAAAACGGACATTGTTCCTGATAAAATATCAAAATGGATTTCATAACTGTATCTATATTCGCGATTATAACAACCGCACAGCGAAAAAGTCCGACATCACCCGCTCCGGGCCCGACATTCTCACGGCATCCCACAGCATACCGCAATCACCCTTCACAACAATACCGGTAAATAGTTGCCGTATTGAAGCTGTTGAGAGGCTCATAGCTGCCGATAATATCACCTTTATGGGCATGCAGGCGGCTGACCAGTTCAGAGATATCGACATTGCCACGATAAAGTTCGTTCATGCGGACAGGCAATCCGACAGAACGGAAAAAGGCCTTCAGCCTGGCGACGCCTTCCAATGCGACCTCTTTAACCCGTTCAGGGGAAGCGTAGACGGCCTCTTCTTCAGATTCGGCCACTACTCCCATCACGCGAATGGCGAATTGGGCCAACTTGCGGGGACCCTCAGGCACGGTGGCATGAGAATACAGAATCATAAACTTCATCCACGCAGGGAAGACGACAGCAAGACCGGCGCCATGGGTCACCCCGTATCTGGCACTGAGTTCGTGTTCGATGAAATGAGAAGCCCAATCCTCTTCCCGACCTACCCCGCAGATGCCGTTATGAGCAATCGTCCCGGCCCACATGATATTGGCACGGGCCTCGTAATCCGCCGGATCGGAAAGCAGTCTGGGGGCCGTTTCGATGATACTGCGCAACGCGCCTTCACATAAACGGTCGGTCAAAGAAACATCGGGAGTATTGGAGAAGTATCGTTCCATGATGTGGGCCATCATATCGGCCACCCCGCAGAAAGTCTGGAAAGGAGGAAGCGTAAACGTCAGCTCCGGATTCATCAGAGCAAAGACCGGGCGCAATAAATCAGGAAGGCGAAGGGAGAGTTTCACCATGCCGGCGGCCCGATTGGTAATGACGGAATTGCCTGATCCCTCGCTGCCGGCAGCCGGAATCGTGAGCACGACACCCACAGGCAAAGCGGTCTCCGGCCGATAGATACCGGTATAAATATCCCAGAAATCATCCTCATACGGAACACCGACAGCAATGGCCTTGGCCGTATCGATGACCGAGCCGCCACCTACAGCCAGCAGAAAATCGATATGAGTGCGACGGCACAAGGAAATACCTTCGCGCACCTTATCGTCAAGGGGATTGGGCTGAATGCCGCCCAATTCCAGAAACGAAAGCCCGACATCGGCCAAAGCGGATTCCACCCGGTCCAGCAATCCGCTGCGAACCACCGATCCGCCGCCATAAACAACCAGAACTTTCCCGGCACCGGCTTCCCGGCAAAGCATTCCGACTTTGTTTTCGGCACCTCGGCCAAAAATATAATTCGTCGGAGCATGAAACTGAAAATCATTCATCGCAATTATATCCTTATTTTTCAGAGCGGTCACAGAATCCGCCACCATTTTAACAACATCCACGCCCAGGCTGCCAGCAACGGCCACGCGGGAAACACCGCCTTGCGAGTACCGGATGGCTACCGCCTTGCGGCAGCGACCTCATAGCCGGTATCTCCTCCTTCCGGCCTCCACGGCAACAGCGACAAGGATATCGGAGCTCCTTCCCGATTCGCGGGAAATGGCTATCAGTCCGTCATCGCCCGGAGAAAGCACCCGGATAGTGGCATCTGCACCCTGCCTGGCGGCCGCCTCACGACCGCAACCGCATGCCATAAGACATTCGGGGACAAAAGTAAAGAATTTATAGAATACCGGCAACCGAAAGCCATGCAATTTTTTCATGTAGCGGAAGAAAATCCGGAATGGACCGCCTCGCAAAACTCCCGCACGACCATCAAGAAAACAGCCGCCTCATTTGTTATAAAAGAAATGTGCGTGACAAAACCGTATTACCGTCAGCAAATGGACAAAAGAACTTTCAAAAGTCTCTATGTGGAACGCGATGTGAGCTGGATGTATTTCAACGAACGCATCCTGCAGGAAGCACGCCGGGAAGAGGTTCCCCTGCTGGAACGACTTGCTTTCCTCGGGATTTATTCCAATAATCTCGATGAGTTTTTCCGTGTCCGTGTGGCAACGCTTAACCGCATCGTGGAATACAGCGGTAAAGAGGAGCACGATCGTGCCCGGCAGACCCTTAGACAGATAAACCGCCTCAACGAACAATATGACAAACAGTTCGTGAACGCCGTCCGTGAAGCGACGGAAGCTCTCAAGTCGGCAAATATCATTCTACTGAACGAAAGCGAAACCGATGAGAAACAGCGTGCCTTTATCCGCAGTTTTTATAAGGAAAAAATGAGCGGAGCGGTCTCTCCCGTCTGGTTAAAGGCCATCAGGCAACTCAACGAGGCGGCCGATGACATCATTTATCTTGCCCTGCGCCTGTCGAAGCGGACACCGGAAGAAAAGAGCCCGGTCAAAGACTATGCCCTCATCGAACTGCCCGTAAGCGAATACGGCCGCTTCATTCAACTGCCCTCCAGGGGAGGCCGGAAATACCTCATCTATCTTGACGACGTCATCCGGTGCTGCCTGCCCGATATTTTTCCCGGCATGAAGTACGATACCTGGGAGGCCTATTCTTTCAAATTCACCAAGGACGCGGAAATGGAAATCGACACGGATCTCCGCGCCGGTTTAATGCAAAAAATCGCCCGGGGAGTAAAAAGCCGCAAACGCGGAGCCCCCATCCGGCTGGTTTTTGATGCAGCGATGCCCAAAGACATCCTCAAGCGCATCATGGAAAAACTTTCCATCGGTCATCTGGATACCATCCTCCCGAGCGGACGTTATCATAACCATAAGGATCTGATGAAATTTCCGGACTGCGGCCGTAAAGAGCTGAAGTTTCCCCTTTGGCACCCGATACATAAAAGGGAATTTGAAGGCGACAGTCTGTTACGGCTCATCCGTGAAAGGGACCGTTTCATCCACGTCCCTTACCATAATTTCGACAGCTACATCGACCTGCTGAGGGAGGCTGCCCTTAGCAGAGATGTAAAAAGCATCAGGACTACGCTCTACCGGCTGGCCAAAGATTCCAAGGTCATCAAAGCGCTTGTCTGTGCCGCCCGCAACGGGAAGAAAGTAACGGTCGTCATAGAGTTGCTGGCTCGTTTCGACGAAACGTCCAATATCGGCTGGTCCAAACAAATGCAGGAAGCAGGTATTCACGTCATCTTTGGAGTTGAAGGGCTCAAGATACATGGCAAAGTCACCCATATCGGTTCGGCCAACGGAGATATAGCGGTCGTCAGTACCGGTAATTTCCATGAAGGAAATGCGTGCTGCTATACCGACTATTTGCTGATGACCGCCCGCAAAACTCTTGTCAAGGAGGTAAAAGGGGTATTCGACTTTATCGAACGCCCCTATCTACCCTCCCGCTTCAAGGAACTGCTGGTCTCTCCCAACGAAATGAGGAAAAAGCTGCTTTCCCTCATCCGCCAGGAAATCCGAAACCATCAGGATGGAAAACCGGCCTATATCCTCGCCAAAATCAACCATATAACCGATGAGAAAATCATAGAAAAACTCTACGAGGCCGCCGCACAGGGAATAAAAATAGAGCTGCTTGTCCGGGGAAATTGCTCTATGATTACCGGCAAGAAAGGGATGACTGAAAATATCCGCATCCACGGCATCATAGACCGGTATCTCGAACATTCGCGTATTCTGATTTTCGCCCATGGCGGAAACGAAAAATATTTCATCGGGTCGGCCGACTGGATGCCCCGCAATCTCGATTACCGCATCGAGGTCATGGCTCCGGTATATGAGCCAAGCATCCAAAAGGACCTGCGCCGCGTCATTGAATACGGAATGAAAGATTCCGCACAGGGATACATCGTCGACGGTAGCGGACGAAATATGCCCGTCACTCCTGAAAACGGATTGCCTTTCCGCTCTCAGGAAAGATTGTATAAATGCTATTCCGAAGAAAACAGATAATAAAAAACGGAAACTGCCAAACGTTTCCAAACCCAAATCGTCTTTATGAAAAATACCTCTAACAACCTTCACCTGGCAGGAATCGATATCGGCTCGAACGCCGCACGCCTGCTTATCAAACGACTTCACTACGGGGCGGACGGCACCTCCCGACTATCCAGAATTCTCTTTTTGCGCATCCCGCTCAGACTCGGCATGGACGTTTTCTCAAAGGGAGAGATCAGCGACGGAAAGGCCGGGAAATTCCTCCGGACAATCAAGGTTTTCAGGCAGCTGATGAAAATCTACGACGTGGCCGACTACCGGGCCTATGCCACAGCTGCCTTAAGGAATGCCGGGAACGGAAAAAGAATCCTGAAACACATAATGGATAAAACCGGTATCAGGATAGACATTATCGGCGGCCGGGAAGAGGCCCAGATCATTTATGACAACCATGTCGAGAAACTTATCACTCCCGGCAATTACCTTTATATGGATGTCGGCGGCGGGAGTACGGAAATCAGTCTGATACATAACCGCGAATGTCTTGTCAGCACCTCCTACGACGTGGGAACGTTGCGCATGCTGAATGATAACGTATCTCCCGAAACACTGGATACCATGCAACAGGATCTGCACAACCTCGCCTCCCAATACCCGGAGATCACACTCATCGGATCCGGCGGAAACATCAACAAATTGTTCCGTATGGCGGCAAGTAAAAACAAATGCAAGAACCGACTTTCCGTAAACACATTGCAGAAACTCTATGCCCAACTGTCAAACCTCAGCATCGAGCAACGTATCGAAGCCTACGATCTCAAACCCGACCGCGCCGATGTCATTGTACCGGCTGCCGAGCTGTTTCTCTCGGTCGCAGAGTGTGTCGGCGCCGAAAATATCATAGTCCCGACCATCGGGCTGGCGGATGGAATACTTAACCAGCTTGCCAATACCTACAACAGAACCGAATAGAGACCGATGCCGGAATCACCCGAGAAGGGTACCCACGATTACCAGTACTCCATAAATCAACATATTGAGCACCGTGCGGCCGAAAATCCGGTTCAGTTCCGGGCCGTGGTCTATGCGTACCATGGCCCGCCACACCATTGTGTGCGGAATCAGATACAACGCCGGAAGAAGCAGGAACCAGCGGGAAGAAGCCAAAGCCGACGGCATATAAAGCGCGACAGCCGTCACACCCAGGAGCCAATATCCCCATCCGCCGAATGCCGCTCCGAAGCGGACGACCACCGTGCATTTTCCACTTTGCCGGTCTGTATCGCGATCCCTGAAATTGTTGATCATCAACATCGTATCAATGACCAGACCGCATGACAAGCCGGCCTGAATGATTTCCCACGACCACGCACCGGTCTGGAGGTAAGCCGTAAAGCCGACCGGCACAACGCCGAAAAAGAGCAATACCAGCAAGTCCCCCCAGCCATGATAGGCAAGCGGATAGGGTCCTGCGGTATATAAAAAAGCGAACAACACGCAAAGCGCCCCGATAATAATCAGTGGCCAACCGCCATAGGCAATCAGCGGCAATCCCGCCAAACATGCCAGAACGGTGACTGCTGCAATTCCCCATTTCATGCCCCGCAGCGTAATCCAACCCTGCGCAAGAGCCCGGTCCGGACCCTGACGATCGTCCCGATCGGTACCTTTCAGAAAGTCGAATAAATCATTCACCAGATTGGCTACAATCTGCAGAAAGCAAGCTACTAAAAGACACAAAACCGCCGGAGTCCATGAGAACCCCATCCCCGCAGCGCGCAAATCACACGTAGCGACCGCACACCCTATTAAAACCGGCATAACTGCCCCAATTAGCGTTTTCGGACGAATGGCAAGCAACCAGGCCCGCCAGGAATTGATTTCAACAACCATTGTTTATGACATAATTCATTGATTAAACACCACAAAGATAGAGGAATGCAGACAATTAATAAATCCTCATTCCGTGAATTCCAAGACCAGCGTCTGATATTTAACGTGAGTTCGACGAATTATAATTGTCTATATATTTGGCGATTAGCGA
>CAZMOE010000039.1:5112-21485 GCA_964567855.1 uncultured Prevotellaceae bacterium | reverse complement strand
GATATAGGTGTAGACAGATAAATTGGGCAACCTTTACTTTTTAGAGGAAAGTTAGCGAAAAACACAAAATTATTACGTTGAAAACCATTAATTTTCCATAAATATGCAATCTATTTATTCCCAGCCGAAAAACGGCAGGCATCACCCGCACCGAAGGTACCCTATACCGCCACAAAGGAAGAGGCTCTTACGGTGTTTTGAACGCCAGCCGTATAAAAAAGACCACCATCCACACCGTGAGAGGCGATAGCGGGAACAAATGAAGCCGACAACATAAACTGCGAACCCGTCCCGGCGACACGGCACCTGCCGTCAAGAGAAAGAGAGCCTCTTACGGCGCTCAGGAAATCGGCGGCAATGAAATCGGCTATCCCGCGCCCGATTCACCGCCCCGCTTTTCTTGACATACCGCCCGAATCCGGACTTCATATATTACCGAAAAGAAAAATGTACATGACAATCATTTTGCTTATACCGATTTACGCCCGATATGCGCCACAAGCTTTTCTGCCTCCATATATTTGCAATTGCTGTCAAATTGCACTATCTTTGCCCCGCAAATAATTACGTGTATTGATACACGCTGTTTCATTCATGAAAAAATTGCTGTACATTTCGGGGGTTCTTATTCTGGCCTGTATCATTCAGGCCTGCAAACAGGATGCTCCTATCACAACCGAGGAAGAAACACAAGGCGAAGTTCCGGAGATGGCCACCTATAATGTAACGATGCTCATCTCCGATTCGGGTGTCATCCGCTATAAGGCCTCCACCGATCTTTGGCTGCGATATAATCCGGATTCCGGCGAGCAATACCAATATTTTCCGCAAGGCATCTACCTTGAACAGCTCGACACGCTCTTCAACCCCATTGCCTGCATCCAGGCTGACACCGCCTACAATTTCGAGAATCAGCAATTGTGGCATCTCATCGATCACGTGCACATTGTCAATAAGGACAACGAGCATTTCTACACCAACGATCTATACTGGGATGTACGCCGCCATAAAGTTTATTCCGATTCATTCATCCGCATAGAGCGGCCTAATGCGACATTAACCGGCTATGGCTTCCAATCCAATGACAAGTTCACCGAATATGTTATCCGGCAGACTGCCGGCGATTTCCCAATCGGAGAAACCGTCAAGCACGACATGGCGACGACGGATAGCCTGACAGCGCCCTCCGAACAACAGGCTTTATCTTCAGAGCCCCCCATCGAACCTTAAAAGAGATTCACAGACTATGTTTCTATCACTCATTCTTCCCATACTTATCACCCTGCTCTTCTCTGCTTTTTTCTCGGGCATGGAAATGGCGTTCTTTTCGGCCAACCGCGTCCGGCTTGAACTGGACAACCAAAAAGGCGGAGCGACCTCCTATATCCTCAAATATTTTTACAGCAACAGCGAGCGGTTCATTTCCACCATGCTTGTCGGCAACAACATCTCGCTTGTCGTTTACGGTATATTTTTTGCCCAGTTGCTCGAACCGCTCATCAGCCGCTACATCTGGGACAACGAAGCCTTCGTCGTCTTCATGCAGACGATCCTTTCGACCGTCATTGTGCTGTTTACCGGAGAATATCTGCCGAAAACGCTTTTCAAGTTAAACCCGAATCTTATGTTGCGGACTTTTGCGATTCCGCTCTACGGCATTTATTTTCTGTTGTACCCCATCTCTTCACTGGCCACACTCCTTTCGCATCTGATTCTGCACATCGTAGGCATTCAGGTAGAAAAGGACAAGCCTGCGGCACTGACCAAAATCGATCTCGATTTCTTCGTCCGCCAGGGTATCGATGGAGCCGGCCAGGAGCAGGAACCCGAACAGGAACTGATACTGTTCCAAAATGCGCTCGACTTCTCCAAAGCCAAAGTAAGAGACTGCATGATTCCACGCTCGGAACTCACAGCCGTGAGTCATGACACCTCATTTTCCCAGCTGAACAAGTTGTTTGTCGAAACCGGCTATTCCAAAATTCCGGTATATCAAAACGACATCGACAATATCATCGGATACATTCATTCGTCGGAGATGTTCAAGAAGCCTCAGCAATGGACCAACAAAATCATCCCCATCCCCATCGTCCCCGAGACCATGGCCGCCAATAAGGTGCTCCGCATGCTGATGGAACAGAAAAAAAGCATCGCGGCGGTGGTCGACGAGTTTGGAGGAACAGCCGGCGTGATTACGACAGAAGACCTTTTCGAAGAAATCACCGGCGACATCGAGGACGAACACGACCACACGAATCTCACTATCCGCGAAATCGAGAAAAATGAGTATGAACTCTCCGCACGTCTCGAAATCGGGAAAATCAATGAGAAGCTGAATCTCGACCTTCCCGAATCGGAAGAATATCTGACCCTTGCCGGTCTTATCATACATGAAATGCAGAGGATTCCACACGTCGGTGACAGTATTACCATCGACGACGACAGAATCACGATCACCGTCACCAAAACATCGGCCTCTAAAATTGAGACTGTCAAACTCTCCGTGAGTGAATAAAAGCGTTAAAAACAATACATTTTCATCAGAGAACAACAGATTTTGACCATAAGCGCACCCGATATAATAAAATAATTCGTATCTTCGCGACCGGTTTGTACTGCAAATATTAGAAATAAAATAAAAACACATCACAAAAATGGCAACATTACAAAGAATCAGAAACCATTCCGCTCTTCTCCTGATTATTGTCGGAGTAGCAATGGCTGCATTCATCGTAGGCGATCTATTGACCAGCAGTAGCTCTATTTTGCAAAGTTCCCGCGACAAAGTAGTCACCATCAACGGCAAGAAAGTTACTTACGAAGAATTTGAAATGGCCCGCAACAGCATGGCCGAACTCCAGAAAACTCTTTTCGGCCAGCCGGATAACACCAGCGAGGCATCCCAAAGAATTTCCCAGCAAGTCTACAATGATTTCGTGACTACCATGCTGATGGCTGAAGTTTCGGAGGAAACCGGTCTCAGTGTTACTGACGCAGAATTCAACGAACTGACCCAGGGTGATCACATTTCCCCCCTTTTAAGACAGATCTTCACCAATCCCAACAACAGACAATATATGAAAGAGGCCGTAGACTTCTGGATCGATCTTGTCATCAACAATTCTTTCGAAGAAAAGGCAGAACTGTATCGTCAGGCCGGCGGCGCTCTCCCCGAGTGGGCAACAAAGAGCAACTGGATGGTATTGGAGAACCAGATCAAACAAGAGCGTTTGATGAACAAATATAACGGACTCCTCTCCGTAGCTGTTTCACCCAACAAGCTGGAAGCAGAAAACGAGTTCGCAGGCAATAATACCGAATGTACATTTGCCTATGTGAAGCAAGGCATCTATACGGTAAGCGATTCTCTCGTAAAGGTCAACAGCAGCGACATTACGAAACGCTACAATGCAACCAAGTACAATTACAAACACGATGCCTCGCGCAATATCAGCTACATTGCCGTACCCCTTCGTCCGAGTGAAGCCGATTTTGCAGCCGCGTTGGAGGAACTCGAAAGCGTTAAGGAAGAATTCTCAAACAACGAGGACATCGAAGATCTTGTAAACTCCGGCTCATCGACGCCTTACATCGACGCCTATATCGCAGTCCGCGACCTGGATGCAGACATGCAGGCCTTTATTCAGCAAAACGACGTCAACGCTGTCATGGATCCGGCCAGAGAGGGAACAATTTATTCCATGATGCGTATCATGGGCAAGAAAAACGCTCCGGATTCTCTTAACATCTCTGTGATTGTCGTTTCCGACAAAGCCAAAGCCGACAGCATCGAACGGGTTCTCGATGCCCCTCATGCTAATTTTTCAGAAGTGGCCACTGCGACCTGCGAAAATCCCCAGCTCGCAGCCAAAGGCGGTGAATTCGGCTGGATCAATGAAATCGTAGCCCTTCAGGCATTCGGCAAAGATGCCGCTGACCAATTCTTCACTGCCAAAGTAGGCAAAGTCTTCCGTACCGAGATATCCGGTATGGGTGGCACGACCTATTTACTGGCCAAAGTCAACGAAGCCACTGCTCCGGTAGCAAAAGCCAAGATCGCAGTCTATGCGCTTGACGTTACTCCCTCCAGCTCAACCCGCCGTGATGAATATGGCAAGCTCAACAACTTCCTGATCGCCAATAAAACCATAAAGGCAATGCAGGATAGTGCAGCAAGCGCCGGCTACAGAATGATCAACACCCAACTGGCCGCTACCAGCTACTCTATCGGCAACATCGGTGATGCACGCCAGGCCATCCGTTTCGCATTCCAGAATAAGATCGGTCAGATTTCCGAAATTTTTGAATGCGATGACAATCTTCTCGTCGTTGCCGTCACAGGTGCAACCGAAGCCGGCTACCAGACTCCTAAAGATTCAATCCTTTATAAAGGTATTGAGACCAGCTTAAAGAGCGAGGCCAAGAGCCAGAAGCTTGTCAATGATCTTAAAGCGACCACCGACAAAACATTGGCCGGCTATGCAACTGCAATGAACAGCAAAATCGACACTGCCAAGCATGTCAACTTCAACCTCGCTACCCGAATTCTCGGCCTCGGCACCGAACCGGAAGTTGTTGCCGCTGCATTGTCCGCAGAACCCAATACCGTGGTAGGTCCTATCGCCGGAAAAAGCGGTGCCGTCGTCCTCTCTCTTGTTGAAAAGCAGGACAAAGGTCTGACCTACGACGAAGAGGCTATGAAAAAGGCCATCGCTTCCAGCCGGGAATACATGGTCATTCAGAATCCTATCAGCATTCTGGCGAAATATGCCGATGTGGAAGACAATCGTATTTCATTCTATTGATTTCGGACCTATTTCCAAATAAGAAACGAATATCACAGAAGGGCGGCTACATACAGCCGCCCTTCTCATTATCAACCGATAGAAACAACCGGTTCACACTTAATAGCAGACGATAACAATATGGAAGCATTGCTTGGCAAAACCCTTGATGAACTGCAATCAGAAGTCACCACTCTCGGAATGCCCAAATTTACCGCAAAACAAATTGCCCAATGGATTTATGAGAAACGGGTCCGCGACATCGATGAGATGAGCAATCTGTCCAAAGTCCATCGCAACCTGTTGAAGGAACACTATACGGTAGGGGTAAGCGCCCCGGCAGAGGCAGCTGTATCCCAAGACGGCACCATAAAATATCTGTTCAGAACTACCACTGGGAAATTAGTCGAATCGGTTTACATTCCTGATCATGACCGCGCCACCCTTTGCGTTTCCTCTCAAATGGGATGTAAAATGCACTGCTATTTCTGCATGACCGGCAAACAGGGCTTTAACGGACATCTCACAGCAACCGAAATCCTCAATCAAATTTACGCAATCCCGGAAAGCGAAAAACTCACCAATCTGGTCTTCATGGGCATGGGCGAACCGTTAGACAATCCAAACGCTCTCTTCAAGGCCCTGGAGATTATCACAGCACCGTGGGGCATGGCATGGAGCCCCCGGCGGATCACAGTATCCACCATCGGCCAAATAGAATATCTTCCACGCTTCCTAAAAGAATCCCAATGCCATCTGGCCATCAGCCTGCACTCTCCGTTTCCGGAAGAACGCGCCCGGCTTATGCCTGTCGAAAAAGCATGGCCGGCCACACAGATCATCGAGCTCATCCGCCAATACGATTTCAGCCATCAACGTCATCTGACCTTTGAATACATTATTTTCAAAGGACTCAACGACACCCCTCAACACGCCAGAAAACTTATCAATCTCCTTTCCGGCCTCACCTGTAAGGTCAACCTCATCCGGTTCCATGCCATCCCGGATGTGGACCTCTGCACCTCCGACGAAGATTCCATGATCCGCTTCAGAGACCTACTGAACCGCCACGGAGTAACCGCCACTATACGGGCAAGCCGCGGAGAAGACATCTTCGCGGCTTGCGGCATGCTGTCTACACTCAAAAGCAAAGAGAAAGACAGCACTGCCCACTAATGACAGAACGCTTACTGAATGGTACTATAGTCCAAACACTTCATCGTATTCATCATACATTCTATGTCACGCGCAAAATCCTGGAGGTCTTGCGCGTGCTCTTCTTCCTCGGCAAGAATTTCTTTAGCAAGATCGCATGTCGTGTAATCTTTGCCGCTCGTCAGATCCGCCAGATCCTGATAACGGTAGATGGCGCACTTCTCGGACGCAATATTTTGCTTTAAAAGACTCACGACATCGAACTCCTTCGGAGGCAAATACTTGCAAGTGGCGTTGGCCGCCCACAGCTGAGGATCCAGAATCGGGGTTCCGTCCAGCTCCATAATCCGCTTAGCCAGTTTGTTGGCGTGTTCGTATTCTTCGCGGGCATGTTCCAGGAACTCTCTTTGAATATCGCTACGCATGGAGCCTTCGACCACCTGCGCACCGATCCAATACTGATAATAGGCAAGCCACTCTTCGGCGAGGGCAGCGTTCAGACGGGAAAGAAGGGTTTTGATCTCAATACGTTTACTCAACAATTGTACATTTTCTTTTGCCATAATAAGTGGTGTTAAGGTTCTTCGATAGGATATATTCTCAACCACTTCACAAGAAATAAAGTTCAAAAAAAGCACCCAACCTCTCACGAGGATGGGTGCCCAATTATTAACCTAAAAAACAGCCTAAAAAAATATTCTTTTCTTATTCTGCTGCGGCGGCTACGACATTGAAAGGAACTTCAACGGCAACCTCGCGATGCAATTTAACAACGCAGGTATAAGAACCGAGTTCTTTCACTGTGTCGACAGCAATAGTCTTGCGTTCGATCTTTACGCCGGCAGCTTCAAATGCCTCTGCAAGCTGAATGTTGGTCACAGCACCATAAAGCTTGCCTTCTTCAGAAGCTTTCACCGTCACGTTCAAAGTGAGATCCTTGATCTTATCGGCAACAGCTTCGGCATCTGCTTTGATTTTGGCCATCTTCTGAGCCTGCTGCTTCTGCTTTTCTGCAAGCTGCTTCAAAGCCGAAGGAATTGCAAGGATAGCCTTCTTTTTGGGGATAAGGAAGTTAAGGCCATAGCCGTTCTTCACTTCCACAACATCGTCCTTATATCCAAGATTCTGGACGTCTTCAATCAAAATAACTTTCATATGACAATTTCCTCCTCTTGATATTATTTCATCAAATCTGTTACGTAAGGCAACAATGCAATCTGGCGGGCGCGTTTCACTGCAACTGCGATACGACGCTGGAACTTCAATGAAGTTCCGGTAATGCGACGAGGAAGAATCTTTCCCTGCTCGTTGAGGAACTTCTTCAAGAACTCAGGATCCTTATAATCGATATATTTGATACCATTCTTCTTGAAACGGCAATATTTCTTTTTCTTTACATCGACCGACACGGGGGTCAGATAACGAATTTCTGATACTTCTGCCATAGTTTTAAGCCTCCTCTACTTTTCCAGATTTCAAACTGCGACGCTTGGCGGCGTATTCTGCTGCAAACTTGTCGTTTTTAACGACCAAGAAGCGGATCACGCGGTCCATACGACGGAAATAAGTCTCAAGTTTTTTAACGATAGTGGGTTCACCATCGAACTCCATGAGGAAATAAAAACCAGTAGATTTCTTCTCAATAGAGTAAGCGAGCTTACGCATACCCCAAGCCTCTTCGTTCACGATGGTAGCTCCACCTGCGACGAGTTCAGCTTTGATGCCATCTACCGTTTCCTTTACCTGTGCATCAGATAAAACGGGAGTTAAAATGAAAACGGTTTCGTACTTGTTCATAATGTTTTGAACTGTAATTGATAATTGTTATTCGGAGCCGAGAGCAAATATCTCCGGCTTTTCCGGGCGCAAAGGTAAGCATTATTTTGCATCCGGCAATAATTTATCACTATTTTTTATAAAAAGAAAAAGAAAGCAGAACGATTTTATCATTTCTGCTTTCCAAAGAAGTGAACCCATACGGAGTCGAACCGTAATCGAAGGAACCGGAATCCTTTATTCTATCCATTAAACTATGGGTCCGATTGTTTCTTGCGGGTGCAAAGATAATACAAGTGGCATAAAATTCCAAATTTATCAAAGATTTTCTGAAATAAGTCTTTATTTCCCGCTCTTCAATAGCTGCCGCATGACAGCTTCCTGCGCCACGTGTATTTCCACCGCTTCCCGTATCCGGGCAACCACCGCCCGCTCCATCTTTACCGCCCGAGGCATGGCAGGAAGCGGCAACTATCCGCAATCAGGCCGTTGCCGGATCCGGAATAACACCATCTACAGAATCGTAGGCCCTAAAAATACAGCAGGAAGGACCAGACGCATTATACTACCCCGCTCCTGCATAACAGCAGGCATCCCAATGTCCATGGACGGTCACCGCCACCTAAAACCAGTCTTCAAGACTAAACTCGGCCTCGATCGCCGTCTCCACCTCATCGGGTAATACGGAAAAGAAATCGATCATCGTCAGCCGCTCCACACTATCGACAGAAACGGCGAAAGACGACACCGGACGGGTACTTTTTTCATTCGGCATGACAAAGCCTATCGCCTTCGGGTATTCCCCGAACGGAGAAAGAACGACTTTATAAAAATATTGGGGCACGAAGACCTCCCCTTTCCCGATCGTTTCTATCAGTCCGGACATTCCGGCCGGAGTCAGCACCGGGCCCGCGGCAACACAAATGGCGCTGTCGCGCTGCGCCCAGCCACGCACATTGTCTTCCAGCACCTTCCAGACACCGGCATTGAAAGCATGTTTTTGCGGGCACATATTACTAAGGTAAAAGGATTCGTCCATGGCAGTACTTCCCCAAGAGAAATCGGCAGCCGGGGCAATATGCCCGCGGTCGTAGCCCGAACGGCGATAGTCATCCAGCGAAGCGCTCTGGGCAGAAGCAATATCCGGATCGGGAGAGAACTTGTCCGAACGACGGATGCCGCCGTTCAACTCACTGCGGGTCAGCTCATAAAACACCCAATTAGGCACCTTATAATCGGCGTTATAGGAAAGACGATAGCCCTCGTGAACCACCAACTGAGAGGCACACGAATATTGCAGTTCGGGCAAAGCTGCCTCTTCATAACAGATTCCCCGTAAATCCGGGCAGGATCCTGAAGGAAATGAAGCGGACCCGGGACACGGAGGATTCCGCCTCTCCGGCTCCGTCCGCTCCTCGGCCGCCGGAAGATGGAGTTTCTGCAGATATTCTTTCCCGCCAATATCTTCCGAAGAATCTCTACAAGATCCTGAGGAACAGTAAAGATACCACACCAAAGCGATAAAAAGGACAATAAGTAAGAAAAAAAGCCACCGGTAAGACCGGGGAGCCGATTTTCTGGACTTTCCGGAAGATTTTGCACTGCTTTTAACTGCTTTTCTGCGCTTAACGTTTGACATTTGGAAAATAAAATGTATCTTTGTTCGTTCAATATATAGAATATGCCTGCATCCCGTTTCTGCGGGCGAAGGTAATGCAAGAATCAAGAAACTCCAAACAATACACAGATAAAATCTTCAACAAACATACAATTATGAATCTAACAGAACGTTTTCTCGGCTATGTCAAAATAGATACACAAAGTGATGAACAGACGGAACTTACCCCCAGCACCCCCGGCCAGATGGACTTTGCCCGGCAATTGCGTGACGAGCTCATCGCCATCGGGCTGCAGGAGGTGACATTGGATGACAACGGCTATCTGTATGCTACACTGCCGGCCAACACCGATAAAGCCGGGGTTCCCGTTGTCGGTTTCATCGCCCACATGGACACCTCCCCCGACATGAGCGGCAAAGGCGTTCACCCGCGTATCGTACAACATTATGACGGTCTGGACATTGTCCTCAACGCAGAAAAAGGAATCGTCCTCCAGCCCTCCTATTACCCGGAACTGCTGGACCACAAGGGCGAAGATCTGATCGTAACCGACGGAACCACCCTGTTAGGCGCCGATGACAAAGCCGGCATTGCGGAAATCATCACCGCAATGGAGTATTTGATGGCCCATCCCGAAATCAAACACGGGAAAATCAGAATCGCGTTCAATCCGGACGAAGAAATCGGCCTCGGAGCCCATAAATTCGACGTACAGAAATTCGGCTGCGAATGGGCATACACCATGGACGGCGGAGAACTCGGAGAACTCGAATATGAGAACTTCAACGCTGCCGTGGCCAGAGTCTCTTTCAACGGGGTCAACGTTCATCCCGGATCAGCCAAGCATAAAATGATCAATGCCAACCGCGTTGCCATCCAGTTCGCCATCATGCTCCCCCGCTGGGAGACCCCCGAGCATACCGACGGCTATGAAGGATTCTATCACCTCATGAGCATCGACGGCAGCGTCGAAAAAACAGTGCTGACCTACATCATCCGCGACCATGACCGCGATCGCTTTGAGCGGAGAAAAAAGGAATTCGAACACCTTACCCGCAAAATCAACCGGGAATTTCCCAACTGCGCATCGGTGGAAATCAAAGACCAATATTACAACATGCGCGAGAAGGTGGAACCCGTCATGCACATCGTGGAAATCGCCAAACAGGCCATGGAGGAAATCGGCGTCACCCCGAAAGTACAGCCTATTCGCGGCGGAACGGACGGCGCACAGCTTTCGTTCAAAGGTTTGCCATGTCCGAATATTTTTGCAGGCGGGCTGAACTTTCACGGACGCTATGAGTTCATCCCCATCCCCAATATGGAGAAAGCCATGATGACCGTAATCAAAATCTGCGAAATCGTAGAACGAACCGTATAACATCCAAAAAACAGGCCAGAAAATGCAGTATAAGATCACAGCCCCGAACGATGCCCACCGAGTGGATATCAATCTCCCGTCGTCCAAAAGCCTCAGCAATCGCGCGCTGATCATCCAGCAGCTTTGCAAAAACCCCTGCAAGCTCCTGAATTTGTCCGAATGCGACGATACGGCAGTCATGAAAAATGCACTCGAACACCCGGAGGCCACAACCATCAATATTGGCGCGGCCGGAACGGCCATGCGCTTTCTTACTGCCTATCTGGCAAGATGCGAAGGCCGGGAGGTTCTCCTCACCGGCAGCAGACGGATGCTGCAGCGCCCCATCGGGGTTCTGGTCGATGCTTTACGGACTCTCGGAGCCGACATCCGGTACGAAGAGGCCGAGGGATTTCCTCCGTTGCGCATACGCGGCAGGCAACTGCATGGCGGCCGCATCGAAATAGACGGCTCCATCAGCTCGCAATACATCTCGGCGCTGATGATGATCGCCCCCACGTTAGAAAACGGTATCATCTTCCAGCTGACGGGCGACGTCGCCTCCGAACCTTATATCCGCATGACGCTGGGAATGCTGGCCGAGTTCGGAATCAAGACTGAATGGTCAGAAAACCAGATCACCATCCGGCAACAGGACTATACGACAACGGAATATCAGATCGAATCCGACTGGAGCGCCGCTTCCTATTGGTACGAAATCATGACCCTCACCGAGCATACCCCCATCCGGCTGCTGGGACTGCTATTCCAAAGCTGGCAAGGCGATGCCGACGGTGCCGAATATTTCGACCACCTTGGCGTAAACACCACCTACAAACGGGACGGGATCACACTTCACCGGAATGACACCTACGAAAAAAAAATCACCTGGAACCTGAGCGGGCAACCCGATCTGGCACAAACGTTTATCGCCACCTGCTGCGCCCTCGGTGTCAGGTTCGACTTTACGGGCCTCAGCACCCTCCGTATCAAGGAGACCGACCGCATCGCGGCCCTTCAAAAGGAACTGGCAAAGCTCGGCTTCGTACTTTCCGCCGAAAACGACGACCGCATGACCTGGGACGGCACACGGTGTCAGTCTGAAGAGGATCCGGTTATCGAAACCTACAACGACCATCGCATGGCCATGGCTCTCGCACCTCTCGCCGTCATCCGCCCCGACCGCACCCTGATCATCGATCACCCGGAAGTGGTTACCAAATCCTACCCCCACTATTGGGAAGATCTGAAAAAAGCCGGATTTGAAATCACAGAGATCGTTGACGACGATATTTAATTCCCATTCACTGCCATTATGTATATTCTTATCATAGCGCTGACCCTGCTGGCCTTCCTTGTCGGAAGCATCTCTTTCATCGGGCACAAACGGTTCGAAAAACGGAAAGCCAGAGGCGAAATCCGCCAAGGGGAAACCAGCCCGCTGGAAGCGGCCGAGGTCCCGACGGAATGTTGCGGACAGCATGCCGTCTGCGAACGCGATTCTCTGCTGGCCGCGGTCAGCAAAGAGATCATTTATTATGACGACGAAGAGCTGGACGCCTATCGCGGAACTCCAGGCGATGCTTATACGGACGAGGCGGCCGACGAATTCAGAGAAATATTCTACGAACTGCGCGAAATAGAGGTCGCCGGTTGGGTAAGAAGCCTTCAGCTCCGGCAGATAGAGCTGCCCGATCAGATCAAAGACGAAGTATTTCTCATCGTTCGCGAACGACGCTTCCAACCCGTCGGAAACGATACGGCCGATACCTCCGCTAAAAAGGTCAGAGGATAAATCGCCCGGACAGCGACACTCCAATCCGCACCATCGTACAATTCATAACATAAACCCACTGTGGAACTCCTGCAATATACCTTCTTCCGCCACGCCCTCATCGGGGCCCTGCTCATCAGCATCTGCTGCGGCATCATAGGCACTTATATTGTGACACGCCGGCGCGTTTTCATCGCCGGGGGAATCACCCATGCCTCTCTCGGAGGTCTGGGCCTGGGGGTCTTTCTGGGCATTAATCCATCGTTGACGGCCATCGTTTTCGCAGCTGCGGCTGCCATCGCCACCCAATGGCTTTCCCACCGCCGCAACGTCCGTGAAGATTCCGCCATTGCCATCTGCTGGTCCCTGGGAATGGCCTTGGGCATCATATTCATTTTCCTCACACCGGGTTATACCCCGAATCTGACAGAATACCTATTCGGCAACATTCTTATAATCAGCACCACAGACCTTCTGATCACCGGAATTTTCACCTTTGCGCTCACCCTATTCTCATTCATTTGCCAACGGCCCATTCTTTACATTGCTTTCGATGCCGAATTCGCCCGGCTGCAGGGATTCCGCGCCTCCCTCGTCGAATATGTCATGACCCTGCTGGCCGCCATCACCATTGTGCTGGCCATCCGCCTCATCGGCATCGTGTTGCTGCTCTCCGTCCTCACCTTACCCCAGATGATGGTAAACTTATTCTGCCACGACTACCGTAAAATGGTCTGGCTTTCCTCCGGGACCTGCCTCATCGGCTGTACCGGCGGTCTGTTTCTGTCATTCTGGCTCAATGTCCCGGCCGGCGCCTGCATCGTTTCATTCATGGTCGTCGCATATCTGCTGTTACGCGGCTGCCACCCGGCAAGAGCAGCCCGGCAACGAAAAAGGCCATCTGCCGCCGGCATTTTTTGGGGAATCGGCCTTCTATCCGCTCTCTTTCTGAGCGGTTGTGCGACCAATACGGCACTGAACCGCCGTATGCGGAGCATGACAACCCGCTACAATATCCATTTCAACGGCAACGAGGCCTACAAAGCCGGTCTTACCGCCATGGAACAAGGTACCGACGACGATTATTCCCAACGCCTCCAGCTGCATCCCGTCTATAGTCTTGTGGGACAGGAAGAGGTCAAGGCCAACGCGAATTTCGACCGTGCGATCGACAAGTGCAAGAAAAGCGTTACCACCAAAAGCATCACCAAACGGCCCCAAAAGCGTAAAGGAAACGATCCGGAATATAAAGAATTCCTCAAACGGGGTGAGTTCAACCCGTATCTGCATAACGCCTGGCTCCTGTCAGGCAAAGCGCAGTTCTACAAGGGTGATTTCAACGCAGCCGCAGCGACTTTTGCCTATACGGCCCGTCACTTCTGGTGGAAACCGCTCACGATCAGCGAATGCCATATCTGGACGGCCCGCTGTCATGCGGTTCAGGGATACACCTACGATGCCGAGGCGGAGCTGGATCTTGTGATTTCACACAAAAAATATAAAAATCAGCAAGAGCTTTCCCGCTTGCCGGAATACCAAAATCTGCCGGTAAGCCTGCAACGAGAATTTTCACTGGCTTCGGCCGAAATCTGTCTGCAACGAGATGGCGAAGAGGCAGCCGCCATCTCCTATTTGCAGAATGCCAGGAAAGCATTCCTTACCAAAGAACAGAAAATACGCACCTCCTACCTCATCGCACAGCTTCAGCAGGCGTGCGGGGAAAACGAACAGGCTTATAAAACCTACTCCCGGATAATTGGCAGCGCCAAAAACTATAATACGCAGTTCAACGCACGCATGGCAAGAATCACCGTCCTGCCGACCGCCGATCCCCAAAAAGTGGAAAGACAACTGACAAGCATGCGCCGCCAAAGCAGAAACAAGGAATATCTCGACCAGATATATTGCGCCATCGGAAACGTCCGGCTGGCAAGGAAAGATACAGCCAAGGCGATTGAAAATTATGAGCTGGCCCTCGAAAAAAGCACGCGCAACGGCATGGACAAGGCCGTTGCGGCCCTAAAGCTTGGCGAAGTGACTTTCTCGCAAGGCGATTACGTCAAAGCGCAGAAAGCATACTCTACGGCAATGAGTATTCTGAAACCCGAATACAGGGAATACAAAGAAATAGCACGGCTGTCGGCAGTCCTGGACGAGTTGCAGACCCATGCGGAAACGGTACAGCTGCAAGATAGTCTGCTGCGGCTGGCGTCTCTCTCCGACAAGGAACTGGATAAAATTATCGAAAAAATCATTGCCGATCTCATCGAACAGGAGAAAAAAGACAAAGAGGCGGAATTATTAGCCGAATACGAGAACCGCAAAGGTCAAAACGTCGACCCGCTGGCACAACAGCAGCCCATGCTCCCCACGGTCGGCGAAAAAGACAATTCCTGGTATTTCTACAACAAGGCCGTCGTAAATGCCGGAAAGAGTGAATTCCAGCGTCTATGGGGCTCAAGAAAACCGGAAGACGACTGGCGCCGGCGCAACAAGACCTCAACGATCAGTTGGGGAGACGATGCGGCAGACGCAGAAGCAACCACGGCCGAAAATACCGACGACCCGACTGCAGGAGAAGCCGAAACTGCCCAGGACAACTCCGCAGACGACACCGGAAATGACGGCAATACGGAGAATAAGGATGCAAACGCAGAAATCGACAGCGAAAAAGCAAGCGATCCGCACAATAAAGAATATTACCTGGCCCAAATTCCCCGCACGCAGGAAGAAATAGACAATAGCAACCGGCTGATCGAAGACGGAATATACAACATGGGGGTAATCATCAACGAAAAGCTGGAAAATTTTCCCCTCTCGATCGCTACGTTCCTCGACCTTGAGAAACGCTACCCGGAAACTGCCTATCGGCTGGAATTCTACTACGCCATTTACCTGATGTACATGCGTATGAACCGCCCCGACGAGGCCGAGGCCTACCGCCGCAAACTGATGGGCACATTCCCCGAATCGGCCTATGCGGTAGCAGTCAGCGATCCGCATTATATCGAAACCCTGCGGAACATGTCTGCCCGGCAGGATTCGCTTTATATGGAGACTTACAAGGCATACATCGAAGGTGAGACCTCCGCCGTACACCGGAATTACACATTCATTCATGAAAAATGGCCTCTCTCACCGCTGATGCCGAAATTCCTTTTCCTGCATGCCTTGAGTTTCGTACAGGACGGAAATATCACCGCTTTCAAAGAGGCCCTCGAACAGCTGACCGCCTTATATCCGGACAGCGACGTCTCTCCTCTGGCCAGCCTCATGGTCAAAGGGGTACAGGAAGGCCGCGCCGTACAGAGCGGAGCCGCACCGCGGGGCCTGTTGTGGACTACCTCGCTCAGGATGGCCGGAGACAGCGCCTCGGTGGCCGCCGAAGCCGAATTTGTCGACGATCCGAATCTGCCGCACCTTCTTCTGCTGGCCTATGCAACCGACTCCATCAGCCAGAATGATCTGCTGTTTGAAATCGCGAAGTTCAACTTCGAGAATTACCTTATCAAAGATTTCGACCTCGAAATCATCAACACCGGTTTACTTTCATTACTCGTTATAAGAGGGTTCGACAATTATGCGGATCTGCTCGATTACCGTGAGAAAATGACCTATCGCTCGGGGCTCGTATTACCCGCCGGCGTGACGGCCATCAATATTTCGGAAACCAACTTCCGCACATTGCTGGAGGGAAGGACATTTGAAGAATACTTCCAGTTCATCGGAGAAGATGTTTCCGGCAATGAAGAGACGGATGCCTCATACTTCGAGGACGACACCGAGGAGGATGCCGAAGCTTTCTCCGGCGAAGAAGAATCCGATGAAACGGATGTAACCGACGGAGAACCGACAGCCGATGAAGCGGAAGAGGAGTTTTCCGACGGGGCCGGCGATGAAACAAA
>CAZMOE010000039.1:1800-5012 GCA_964567855.1 uncultured Prevotellaceae bacterium | reverse complement strand
CAACGATGATCCGGATACCGAAGAGGATGAAACCTCCGGCAACGCGGGAAGCGAGGAAGACGATGTATCCGATGGCACAAATACTGACGGGACCGACGCGAACGACATGACCGACGATGCCGAAAATCATGCGGATACCTCAAACGGGGCCGATGACGGAGAACCCGCACCGGCCGAAGAAGAAGAATAAACTAAAATTCCGAATCCTCATTTATTAATATATAACAACTACGAAACATGATAAAACCTCAGATACTTTGGGCAGATGACGAAATCGATTTACTAAAGCCCCACGTCATGTTCCTTACCGCTAAGGGATATGACGTCACTCCGGTCACGAACGGACAGGATGCCATAGACCTTGTAAAAGAAAAAAGCTTCGATCTGGTATTCCTGGACGAAAACATGCCGGGTCTCACCGGTCTCGAAACGCTGACCATCATCAAAGAGTTGCATCCCGCCCTGCCGATCATCATGATCACCAAGAGCGAGGAAGAGGATATCATGGATCAGGCTATCGGTGGAAAAATAGCCGACTATCTCATCAAACCGGTGCTGCCGAACCAGATGTTGATGAGCATTAAAAAGAATCTGCACGGACGTGAAATCGCAATGCAGCAGAACACGTCCGGCTATCAGCAGGAATTCGGCAAACTGACGGCAATGATCAACTCTGCCGCCTCGTTCAACGAATGGGTGGACATCTACAAACGGCTCGTCCATTGGGAGGTAGAGCTCGGAAACGACGACGCCAGTCTCGACGAAATGCTGAAAATGCAGAAATTGGAGGCCAACGCCGCTTTTGCCAAGTTCATACGCAAACATTACGAGGGCTGGATCAAAAATACCGACGCCAACCGCCCGGTCATGAGTCCCGATCTTTTCAAAACGCAGATCTTTCCGAAACTGGACAACGGCGAAAAAGTTTTCTTCATCGTCATCGACAACTTTAGACTGGATCAATGGCGCATTATCAAACCCATTCTCTCTGAGTGGTTCAATTGCCAGGAAGAGCTTTACTGCAGCATCCTGCCGACCGCGACCCAATATGCCCGTAATGCCATTTTCTCAGGTCTGTTGCCCGATAAAATCGCCAAGATGTTCCCCGATCTTTGGGTTGACGAGGACGAAGAGGAGGGGAAAAACCTCAACGAAGCCCCGCTCATCCGCACCCAGCTTGACCGATACAGAAAAAAATACGACTTTTCTTATCACAAAGTCAACGAAACCTCCTTCGGCGAAAAGTTAGTCCAGAACTTCAACAATTTCGACCGCTACCCGCTCAACATCGTTGTGCTCAACTTCATCGATATGCTATCTCATGCCCGTACCGAATCGAAAACCGTCCGGGAACTCGCCTCAACCGAAGCGGCCTATCGTGCTCTGACACGCACTTGGCTCGAACATTCATCGACCATCGGCCTGTTCCGCAAACTGGCCGACAGCAACTATAAGATCATCCTTACCACCGATCACGGAACCATCCGCGTCGATAATCCGATAAAAATCATCGGCGACAAAAACACCAACACCAACCTCAGATATAAACTCGGCAAAAATCTCAGCTACAACAGCAAGCAGGTCTATGAAATCAAAAAGCCGGAAGACTTCGGCCTGCCGATTCTCAACCTCAGCACCACTTACGTGTTTACTACAGGGCGGGACTTCTTCGCCTACCCCAACAATTACAACTATTACGCTAACTATTACAAAGACACTTTCCAGCACGGAGGAATCTCCTTGGAAGAAATGTTAATTCCACTTATCACTTTAGAGCCAAAACGTCATATTTAAACCGGAAAAATTCTTATTATTCACTGTATTAATGTTTTTTTGTAAAAAAACTGCGGGAATTTTACTTATATTCCCAAAAGATAATTACCTTTGCACTGAATTTGTAGTGGGTATAAACATCTATTATTATATTTAAATTTCATAAACATGAATAAATTCTTCATCGCATTAAGCATTGCGATTCTTCCGTGCATGGCAATGGCACAGGATAACGAGGATCTCAAGCATGGTCCTTATGAAAGGACAAAATTCACTGACAATCTGTATGTAGGTATCGATGGCGGTTTGAATTGGGCAATTGGCAAACACATGTTCGACGACCCTACGGGAGAGCGCATCGGTAGCCCGATGTTCAATCTCTATGCCGGCAAGTGGATCAGCCCTGTCTTTGGTGCTACAATTGAAATGGAATATGCACGTCCTTATTCCGGCGGCCGCCGCGAACAATTTGCGGTAGGGCTTGAAGTTCCCGTCAATCTTTCCAACTGGATTTACGGCTATAAGGAAAATCGCTTCTACAATTTCATCTTCGCATTGGGAGGTGGTACTAAATTCGGCTTCGATAAAGGCTTCAAAGAGGCAAAAGATATTCACAAAACTGTTGCCTATATCTCTGCCGGCATCCAGAATCAGTTCCGCATCAACAAAAACTGGGATTTCAACTTCAATGTTACCTACGATGCATTTACCCGCGACGTATTCTTGAACGGTGATAATACTTTCCGCGGAGACATTGAACTTTCAATCGGTCTTTCCTATACTTTCAACCCCGGCTTCAAGGCCGTTGAGCGTTGCGGCTCCGCCACCTGCCACGCAGCCTGCGACACGAAGATCAGCGATCTCGAACGCCAGCTTGCCGATTGCAACAACCTGAAGGGTGCCGCTATTGCCGCCCTCGAAAAAGAGAAAGCCCGTCAGTGTCCTCCGGCAAAAGCCGGCGCTCCGACCATGTCTGTCTTCTTCCGCATTAACAGCGCCAAAGTTATGGACAACTACAAGTATAACTTGCAGTTCTACGCCGATGCCATCAAGGGCTCAAACGATACTTACACCGTTTACGGCTATGCAGACCTCCAGACCGGTTCCCGTTCCTATAACGAAAAACTCGCCTTGAAGCGTGCCGAGACCGTTAAGAAGATCTTGGTTGAAGAATATGGCTGTAACGCCGACCAGATCATCTGCTCAGCCGGCGACTTGGACAACGCTCCGTTCAACAAGACCATTTACAATCGTGCCGTTCTTGTCAAAACGAAGTAATCCGACAAATCAGCACATATTTATAAAACAAGCGGGATGATAAGATCTTATCACCCCGCTTGTTTTTAACCATGCTCCACAATAGTTCATTCCGTAAAAAAAAAGTTTCAGCCACAAAGGAAATCAGAAATACAATCGACCAGCAAAATCGTCATCTTAAA
>CAZMOE010000039.1:0-1700 GCA_964567855.1 uncultured Prevotellaceae bacterium | reverse complement strand
TTTTTTCATCTATTTTCTTCAAAAACATAATAATTTATGCGGAATTTCTTAGGATACAATCCATCTACTTTTCCTGCGGTTTTATCGTACAGATATCTCCATCCCAACAATCCAATACAATGGGAACATTATGCCGTTTCGCAAATTGTACCGCCCGATAAAATATAGAATATGCACACTTTGCCAAAGACTCAGTACTATAGCGCTCCAATACAGAACCGCCAAGAAATAATTGGAATATATTTTTCTTTTTTGCAAGAGGCACATAATACTCCGAATCACGCCAAGTCAGAATTTCCGCTTCATTAGCATTCCATTTCAATTTATTTATCATCTCCAGTTCCTTTTCAAGATACGGTATTGTAGAAATTACCCCATACTCTTTTTGCATTGGCAAAGGGGAAACTATCAACATTTCAGACTCCAACGGTAACCACATAGAACAATGTGTCGCCAAAGACGTTGGTATTTCTTTTGCAACAATCTCTTTAAATACAGGATGAGAAAGTAAGGGGCGATCTTGAGTTATAACCGATGGGAATAGCGATTTCTTTTTTAGTACAAGATTACTAAAATTATAAATTCCCGGATCGACTATCATTTTGCATAGATGGCCAACTTGAAATAATCCCAAAGCATTATATGCCTCAATCCCACAATTATCTGCGAAGTAAAGTATTGAATCATTTTCATCCCAAGGAATATTTTGAGGCATACTTCGTAGCAATAACAAATCCATCCATTCAGCAACAGCCCGCTGAACAGTTTCTCTATCTTTCATTGTTCTTGGAACATCATTATCTTTCCAATCTCCTCGATAATATCTATTCAATGTTCCAACATAAATATCTAATTTCATAAAGAATTTTATTTAAAATTTATTTTTTAGTAATCAAAAAGAAGTATAGACCGTTTAGATATCTCTTTTTATAATTGTCTATCCCTTGAAGAAAATTCCGAAAAGACATCACTCTTTCTTCAAAAGCTCCTTTATAGTAATAACGAAAATCTCTATATCTCAAAAATACTAATATAAGTCCGTTACTATGCAAATACTTCTCTATACAAAATTCCCCGTAAGCCATATTCTTCCATCGCCCGAGCGGTATCCATCCCAATAACAATACAAGGAAATTTACGTCTATTAATTCCAAACCAAACCCCAGACCACATAATAAAATCATCAGAAGGTAAAACAGTCCAAGGAGACCGGTAAAAACGGCCACGACCGCCATGGCCGCGCCAATCAAAACAGCCACAGCATCCACGCTCGTCTTGTTCATTTTGCAAATTGCCCCGTGCCCAATCGAACGGATAAACATCGCGAACCGAAAGATAATAAAAACGATTCGAACCGGACAACAGGGTAAAAACAAGATTCGGATAATTTCGGGTCTCACAAAATTTCTTAAATTTTTCCGAAACTATTAAAAAACCGTCATACGTACAATAAATATCACTTGTCCGCCGCTTGGGCAGCGAATATGAAGTTTTTGGAATTTTCATGATCGTGTTGCCGCAGATAGGACATGTTCCTGGAGAAAAATTCGAATCATACATGAAATCCACATCATACCCAAAAATCACATAAGCTACTACTTGTTTTTTCATAATCTATTTTGTTTAATGTTAAAAGGGGCGCCCTTCTGTCCACAAATATAGATAAAAACCACGAGATTTCTACACCGGCAGAATAAAAA
>CAZMOE010000038.1:0-24582 GCA_964567855.1 uncultured Prevotellaceae bacterium | reverse complement strand
TATAACCTTCTGATCCGTAGTCAGATGCTCTATTCAGTTAAGCTATGGAGCCATTTCGCACCGGGTAACGTTTAAAAATATTCCCCCAACGCGGTTGCAAAGATAGTGCATTTAGATATTCCAACAAAAATATTTGAATATTTTTTCTTTCTACATTTCAAAAAACATTTGAATATATATTCTAAACCACCCTCATTATTCACTCTTTTATATAAAAATAGAGCAAGATCCGTTTCTAATTTCAAAACATTAGGGTTCCGAGAACTCGACAAGCAGGTGTAAATTTACAACAAATAGTTGAAAACCTCCTCATCCAAGTAACGATAAACATAAACCCTGCCGGACGTCCGGCAGGGTTTATACGTTTCCTCAGAGAAACAGAACACGCGTTTATTTCTTTATCACCTTCTTTCCGTTTACAATATAGACGCCGGCCGGAAGTGACGAAATGTCGGTTCCTTCCGCAAAGCGACGACCTGACAGGTCAAAGATTCCCTTCCTAACGGCAGGACAATTCTCCATCTCTACATTTTCGATACCCGTCTTGACACCGCCGAATCCGCGGACGAATCCTGCATAGACATGCTTACGATAGTAGTTGATATCCCAGATACCTACGGGAGTATCGGCTCTCCATCCGCTGTTGGCAGGCGCGTCGGTAGGACACCACTGGCAGATACCCCACTGCTGCTCAGGAGGAACGATGGTAAGATACTGCTTGATAATCCATTCATAGTAATCTGCCATACGTTTGTGCATGGCCTCCGTCATATTGCCTGTACTTACAGCCTTGCCGCTTGCATCGTCCATACCCATATCCAGCTCACTGACACGCACGTACTTGCCGCTCGCAGCCATGAGCTTGAACATCTGGGTGATGTATTTCTTGCGGTCGTTCAATGTGTTGTCGCTCATACTGCAGGAGATGTGCATCTGAGTACCGATACCATCTATCCGCGTCACGCCGTCGGCCTCCCACTTCTTTATCCAGTTGATGAGCGACTTCAGCTTCTTGTTGTCATCCCAAAAACTCTCAAGGTTATAGTCGTTAATGAAGAGCACTACATCATCAGGACCGTACTTACGCGCCAGACGGCAGGCCTGACGCACGTATTCGAGATCGCCCATATAGTCCTGCCAATAAAAGGCATCTCCGCCCACATCCCAAGTGCCGTTGGGATTGTAGCCCTCGGAATGTTGGAGAGTGTAGTTCCCCGAACCGTCGTCGCCTCCGCCGGAAATGGCCTCATTGACCAAATCCCATGCCTTTACCTTGCCGCCACAGGCATTCATCATTCCCTTTATCCACTTGTCCATGGCGTAGACTAACGTGTCGTGACGCTCCTGCTGTGAAAGTGGAATGCCGGTGGGCACGTAGATATATTTCAGGCTCTCACAAACGACAGGAGTTTCCACACCTCCGCCATATTGCTTGATCCTGAAAGAGGACATGTCCGTACCCTCAAAGTCGCCGTTCTTAATTTTCTCCACACCATTGATCTTAAAGCTCACATTATCGAAATAATAAGTGTTGGCATCGGCCAGCTCATTCAAGTTAATGGCGATACTCTTTCCTGCCTTACTTAGCGTACCTGACAACTTTATCGTCTTCCATTCCGTAGTGAAAGGGATGTTGCCGATAGCTTCGTAGTGAACATAGTTGGAGGGATCGTTGTGAATCTGGGTTGTTGTTGTAGCGGCCTTATCGGCTCGCACGTCGGCAGAAAATTCAAACTTTGCGCCTGCGCTGAAACTGCCAGGCACCAACCATGCCTGATTGTCCCACGTATTCTCCTTACGTTCTGTAGCCTCCACTTTGAGACAACGGCGCTCCTCCTCTATCGTCTTGCCTTTTCTCGGCTCCTCAAACTTAATGCTCCGGATATAGATATCGCCTACGAAATCACCGCATTGCAGAAGATAGAAATTACTGGACATGGTAGCCTTATAGTTAAAGGTTACCGTTTTCCATTCCGTGGTGAACGGCACATCTCCACCAGCTCCGCCACCCCAGTCGCCCAACTTCGTATGCAGCTTGCCGGCCTTCGAACCTTTCACCATCATGCTCATGCGATAGGTCTTTCCGACCTCCGTAAGGATATCCGTACAGGCCAAAAACTGCACCTCCCAAGAGTTGACCGTCTTCGTACAATGGATATTGAGTCCGTCGGTAGCATCAAACGACAACTTGTAGCCATACTGCGACTCGTCGCTTTTCCACCCTACGCTCTGGTCAGTACGGAAGTCCTTACTGTAAACAGGCATATACACTGTCACGTCACCATCTGTAAGTTCGGGCGCCGGCTTGTCCTGCAGAAGTTTGAGCAGCCAACCCTTAGGTTGCTGCGAGTGCCAGGCAAGCGTGTGTCCGTAGACTTCAAGACCGGCATTCGTTGCCGTATTAACAAAACGGGTTACATTGCTGAAATTCATGTTACCGTTACCATCCACGCAACTGGCCATCTTCATGGCATTACCGGCCACGGTCTCGTTGGCATTTCGATTGATACAGTTACGTACCGTCGTATTGTTGAGATAGTCACTCACGATGGTAGCAATACCCATGCGGAATTGTGGGTATTTGCCTCTGTCGATGTACTCCGTAAGGTCGCCATATTCATCAAGATACCGATAATTACTATCGCCAGGCTTACCCAATTCGAAGTTCTGCTGGGACATACCAGGCAAGGACATGCCAAGACAGAAGATAAATGTAAAAAGCTTCTTCATTTTTTAGTTCGTTATTTCGTAATTACTTAATTCCGCAACGCTATGGTTTAAAACTTATTTTAAGTACCTGAATAACAAAAATGTTGCTCAGAATTTTGCCACGTCAGAAATTTCATTTAATTTAGTATTATGAAAAATTAAACAAAAAATTGAATGACATAGCAAAGGTAGCAACAAAATCTGAGAAACTCACACCTTTTGGCAAAATATTTTTAATCATGAAGTAATTTGTCTCTTCCACCCTCTTCTGTCATAGACTTATCGCCCGGCCGGGAAAACCTAAAGTTATAGATTTGAGCTTTCAAATAGAGAAAACACTCGGGCCAATGTCATCATATCCGGCAATACGACAGAAGCTCCTTCCCGTGATAATACTTCCGGGGCCAGCGGTCCCGTATTAACCGCTATTGTAAAAATACCAGCGGCACGCGCGGCACGGACGCCCAGCGGAGCGTTCTCAACTACAATTGCATTCGAGGCAGAAAGATTTCCCGCCTTGCGAAGCCCCATCAGATAAGGCGCCGGGTGAGGTTTACCACATCCGGCCGGAGTATCCTTGGCGGAAACAATACGCTCCGGCGAAAAGACACCAGGAAAATTAACCTCCAGCTTGCTTAACAGGGAGGCCTGTCCCGATCCGGTCACCACCACACGCTGCAAACCAAGCCGACCCACAGCCTCCAGAACTTCCACAGCACCCGGCATGACCGGTGCTTTTCCTAAAGTTTCAAAAATAGAGCTTTTGGTATGATATATTTCACAGATTTCCTCCTCCGTCGCCTCACGGCCACGCTGTTGCCGGCACAAACTGTCGATAGTCTGCGCACCGGTTTGTCCCTCATAAAGATAAAATTCCTCGCGCGTTGCAGTAAAACCATATTGGCAAGCCGTGCGATACCACGATTCCGCGTGATTCTTCATCGAGTCATAAAGAACCCCGTCCATATCAAACAAAACAGCCTGCAGGCGGCCCTCCCGCAGACGACTCTTCAACTCTTCAGTCAACAATAAAAAAGACTCATTTTCTGACATAACAATAATCACATTACCTTTAAAAATAAAATATCCGCTCAGACATCATCATTAAAATCCGAATCCTTTTACAGGCAAAATAAAATCTGCCTGCGAAAGGATTCGGAATATAAAAAGTACACCAGACGTCAAAGACGGCTCTTGATAGCCTTGGAAGCCTCCTCGTAACCCGGCTTATCCAAGAGTGCGAACATATTTTTCTTATAAGCCTCGACACCCGGCTGATTGAACGGATTCACACCCAGCAAATAGCCGCTGATACCGCAAGCACGTTCAAAGAAATAAATCAGCTGACCAAGGTTATATTCATCGATCTTCTCAATCGTAATCTTCAGATTGGGAACACCGCCGTCGACATGAGCAATCTGCGTGCCGAGTTCAGCCATCTTATTGACCTCATCCACCCGCTTTCCGGCAAGGAAGTTCAAACCATCCAGATTTTCCGCATCGGTCGGGATTACAACCTCCCGGTTGGGATTGGCAACAGAAATTACAGTCTCGTAAATAGTACGCTCTCCCTCCTGAATCCACTGTCCCATAGAGTGAAGATCGGTTGTAAAGTCGACAGAAGAGGGATAAATGCCCTTATGATCTTTACCTTCCGATTCCCCATAAAGCTGCTTCCACCATTCAGAGAAATAATGCAAACGCGGATTGAAATTAACCAGGATCTCTATTTTCTTTCCATACTGATAGAGCGCGTTACGCATGGCGGCATACTGAGCAGAAACATTGTCGGCATAAGCGACCTCGGAAGAGGTAGCCTTCTCCATATCGGCGGCACCCTTGACAAGAGCGCGGATATCATTACCTGCCACGGCAATCGCCAGCAAGCCGACAGGGGTCAAAACCGAGAAACGACCGCCCACACTATCCGGAATAACGAAGGTCTTGTAACCCTCTTTCGTTGCCAGAGAACGGAGCGCCCCCTTTGCCTTGTCCGTTACGGCCACAATACGCTCGCGAGCCTCGTCCTTGCCTACCTTCTCTTCGAGCAAAGTCTTCAAGAGACGGAAAGCAAGCGCGGTTTCGGTCGTCGTACCGGATTTGGAGATATTAATGATACCGAATTCCTTTACCTTGAGAATTTCGATAAGATCTGCCAGATAATCTTCGCCGATATTATTACCGGCATATACGACATAAGGATTCTTACGATCGGCCGTCAGCTGGTCGAAACTGCTGCACAAAGCCTCGTTCACGGCACGGGCGCCCAGATAACTGCCGCCGATACCGGCAACGACAACCACCTCGCATTTAGCGCGAAGCTTGTCGGCTGTGGCTTGCAAATCCGCAATTTCTTCATCTGTAATCGAAGAGGGCAGATTTACCCAACCCAAAAAATCATTACCGGCCCCCTTGCCGCTTTCCAAAAGGGCATTAGCAGCTGCAGTTTCCTTTGCAACGGCAGCCAAAGAATCGGCCGGAACAAATGATTGTGCTTTTTCAATGGATAATTTCATGATCTTAATAATTATAAGTTATGATATGACAATTCTTTAGAACTCAGATTCCGCTTGGTCCCCGGCAGAGATCGGATTTTTCCGACAGCAGCCATCTCCAAGAATGCGACAAGCCCCCGAACGGAAAAAATCCCGGAGAAGCCACGGATAACTCCTGCCTCCCGAAAATTTTTCAGGACAACATATCGCTCAGTAATTTGACCTCGACATAAGGTGACATCTGCTTATAGAGGATATTGTAAATCGCATCCACAATCGGAATCTCTATATTATATTTCTGATTGATTTCCTTGATGCACTTCGTACCGTAATATCCCTCGGCAATCATTTCCATCTCCAACTGAGCGGTCTTGACAGAATAACCTTTCCCGATCATCGTCCCGAACAGATGATTACGGCTGAATTTGGAATACGCCGTCACCAGAAGATCGCCGGTATATACCGATTCAGAGATATGCCGGTCCGGCATCGGAGCAATCCGATTGATGAAGCGCTTCATCTCCCTCATGGCATTGGCCACCAGCACAGCCTGAAAATTATCTCCATATTTCAACCCGCTGCAGATACCGGCAGCAATGGCATAAATATTTTTCAGCACGCCGGCATATTCGATTCCGACCAGATCTGTCGATACCGTAGTGTGCACATAATGACTACTGAAGAATTCGGAAAAAATCTGGGCATTGCGCAGTTCCTTGCAGCCGACCGTCAGATAAGTCAGCCGTTCATAAGCGACCTCTTCGGCATGGCTGGGCCCGCTTACTACGGCAATCTGATCATCGCGAAGGGAAAATTTCGACTGCAGATATTCTGAAATCGTGATATTATCCTCCGGCACGATCCCTTTGATCACGGAAATAACGAATTTGTCTGTCAAAGGCTCCGTCAGCTTACCCAAATGTTGCTTCAGATAAGGAGACGGCGTTGCGAAGATAAGCGTATCCGCCATCCTTACGATTTCGTTAATATCGGAAGAAAAAGAAATATGCTCGACATCGAAGCGTACACTCGACAAATAAGCAGGATTATGCCCCAGATGCTTGAAGGCCGCAATCCGATCGTCACGTCTCATGTACCAGCAAAGCTCTCCGGTCTTCTGCATCACAATCTTTGCAATAGCCGTAGCCCAACTGCCTCCTCCGATGATCGCCACTTTACCAGGAATGTTCATAGTTCCATTTTTATTAGAAATGAAAGAAGAAAGAACCTCATTCGGCTTCAGCCGTTGCAGCGGCTGCACTCACCCATGCTTCGATATCGCTCATAGCAGGATTCTTCAGACCCAGTTTATACTTTTTATTGATACCGCAAAGTTCCTGGAAGAACTTGCCGGGAACAATTTCGGCCAACGCGCCCGCAGTCAGGCAACCGGCCTTCTGAACAGCCGGCACCCACTCTTCCGGCACACCCAAGGCAACGAATTTCTCGGGCTTGTCACGCCTGACGACCTTCTCGGGTTTCATAGTCGGGAACAGCAGTACCTCCTGAATGGCCACCTGGCCGGTCATCAGCATGACGAGACGGTCGATGCCGATACCGATACCCGATGTCGGAGGCATTCCATACTCAAGCGACCGGACAAAGTCCTGATCGATAAACATAGCCTCGTCATCCCCTTTCTCGGAAAGACGCAATTGCTCCTGGAAACGCTCATACTGATCGATAGGATCGTTCAGCTCAGAATAGGCGTTAGCCAGTTCCTTGCCGTTGACCATCAACTCAAAACGTTCGGTAAGTCCCGGTTTGGAGCGGTGCATCTTGGTAAGCGGAGACATTTCAACCGGATAATCGATAATGAAAGTCGGCTGAATGAAAGTACCTTCGCAAGTCTCGCCGAAAATTTCGTCAATCAACTTACCCTTTCCCATCGTCTCGTCGACCTCGATTCCAAGTTTCCGGGCCACATCCCTCAACTCGTCCTCACTCTTGCCGTCCAGGTCATAACCGGTCTTTTCCTTGATAGCCTCCAAAATCGGAAGGCGGCGGTATGGAGCCTTGAAAGAAATGATATTGTCACCGACCTTGCATTCCGGCGATCCATTGACCGCCACACAGATTTTCTCCAGAAGCTGTTCCGTGAACGACATCATCCAATGATAGTCCTTATACTGGACATACAATTCCATGCAGGTAAATTCCGGATTGTGAGTACGGTCCATACCCTCATTGCGGAAGTTCCGGCCGATTTCATAAACGCCCTCGAAGCCGCCGACAATAAGACGCTTGAGATACAATTCCGTTGCAATACGTAAATACAGGTCCGTATTGAGCGAATTGTGATGTGTAATGAAAGGACGTGCCGACGCCCCGCCCGGAATCTGTTGCAAAATAGGAGTTTCCACCTCCGTGTAGCCGGCATTGTCAAGGATCTCACGCAACGTGCGGTAAACCTTGGCCCGCTTCAGGAATATATCTTTAATGCCGTCATTGACGACAAGATCGAGATAACGCTGACGATAACGCAACTCGGGATCCTCAAAAGCATCATAAGCAACGCCATCCTTATATTTCACGATCGGAAGCGGGCGGATAGACTTGGAAAGTACCGTCAAAGAAGCGGCATGCACGGAGATTTCACCCGTCTGCGTCCGGAAAACGTAGCCCGTAACGCCGACAAAGTCCCCGATATCCAGCAATTTCTTAAACACCACATTGTAAAGTTCCGTATGGTCAGGATCCGGGCACAAAGCATCACGTGAAACATACACCTGAATGCGGCCCTTGGAATCCTGCAGCTCCATGAAAGCCGCTTTTCCCATGATACGCCGACTCATGATACGGCCTGCGATGCTTACCTGCCTTTCAGGTTCTTCATCCTTGAAATTTTCCTTTATCTCTGCCGAATGACCGGTTACCACATATTCTGCAGCCGGATAAGGATCAATGCCCAACTTGCGCATCTCTTCCAGAGAGTTGCGCCGAATCACTTCCTGCTCGCTCAAATCTAAAATATTCATCTTCTATTTTTTAAACTGCTGCAAAAATAGTGAAAAAACTTATTGGGCTGACTATTTTACATGTCGAAAATCATTTTATCGACATTTTTTCATTAACAAACAGCTTTAAAGCATACCGATCTAACAATTTCAACCGATCCTCCTGCATCTCGACAAAACGATTTTTCTCCAACACGGAAAGTGCTTTCCAGAAATTCTTCTGATCGACGAGCAATACCTGCGCCCAATCGGCCGGTGTCGCCCTGACGGTAATATCATAAGCCTTGCGGGCGGTATAATTCAAAAGCCAGCAGGCCATCCGGGCCGTATCGTCAAGGCCCGTGTACAGCTCCATATTCTTGCCCTGATGCTGCGCACGGCTCGACAATATATTAAGGACATTGATCAGCAGAATCTCGTTGCCGCGCAATGCCAGCAGGAAGTCGGCCTTACTCATGGACATGATCCCTACGTCGCCGGTTGCATAAATACTCTCCTGATGATGGATATCCGCACCGAACAGATGATAAAAAGACAACGTATGGGGAGCATGAAAATGCTGCGACACACGAATCCGCGTATTCAAATGGGACGTCTCAACACGGATTTCTCCTGACAACAAAAACAATACTTCCGAAAAATCCCGGCCGGCGGCAACAATCTCGTCTCCCCCTTTGTATTTTGTAAAGTGGAAATGGACTTTCTCCAATATCGCAGTCAGCTGATCCCGACTGATTCCTTGAAATATAGGTAACTGCAGCACCTGATCATACATCGATGTCATAGCTTCTTATTTTATGAATTAATTTTCATGTGTATCAACAATCCACAAAGCAAATTGTTTTTACAATATTGTATAATTTTATTACGGTTAACACAATTGCATCAATCATGAGAGGTTTTATCCAGCATGATTTGCAATATCATCTTATCGACAGCCACCATCCCTTCACGCCCGATCTCGGCAAGGTTCTCTATCGTCCGGTCGATATCCTCATCGATGATACCCTCCATCGACGAAACACAACCGTTCTCCATAGCCATCATGGCAGCCTGAAAGGCCTGGCTGACCCCGGAGCTCAGTTTAAGCGAGCAACTGGGCTTCGCCCCGTCGCATACCATTCCGGTCAGGCTGGCCACCATATTTTTGATGGAGAAGGTAATCTGTTCATAACTGCCGCCCATCAGATAAGTGATGCCGCAGGCCGAACCGGCAGCTGCGAGCACACAGCCGCAGTGAGCGGAAAGACGGCCCAGCTGCTGGTTGATATAAATGACGGTCAGATGACTCAGCGTCAGGGCGCGCACCAATTTAGACTCGCTGGCGCAAACATCCTCGGCAAATATAACGATCGGCAACGTGGCGGCGATGCCCTGATTGCCGCTGCCCGAATTACACATAACACAGACTCTGGCCCCGGCCATACGCAGGTCACAGGCGGCACAGGTATAGGATATAATACGGGGCATGGTATTATGCCCTACCATGCGGGCTTCATAACTTCCGTTCAGCATCCTGCCCAGATTGAGGCCATAGTCTCCGGCAAAGGCCATCTCGGCCGCCGCCTTATTCATACGGACGCTCTCCAAAATGAAACGCAACTCCTCGATGGGCATCCGGGTGGCATAGTCATATACCTTTCTCATGTCAAGCAGGCAAGCGTCCGACACCGCCCCGGCGGAAGAAGCCTCTTCCTTATCGTTCTCATCCAGCAGGATTTCACCATCCTTTTTAATATATATATAACGAACAGGGTCACGAGCGATCGTAACTTGTGAAAAATGACCGTCCGCGCGCATCTCGATATCGATATACAAATTATCCGGGCAATGTCTGGACTGCAATATTTCGATGTTTTTACCTGCGATGTAGCGTTTTGCTTCGTCGACAGCCTCCTGCGAAACCTCTTTCAGCACTTCAAGACCGCAGGCGGATTTTCCGGCAACGGCCCCTAAGGCTATAGCGGCCTTCAGACCGACCATATCCCTGGTACCGGGAATACCGACACCCATGGCATTCTTGATAACATTGCCGCTCAGACGGGCCACAATCCCGGCAGGCATCTGCCCCAGCAACTCACGGGCCTTGGCTACTGCCAAAGCCACTGCCAAGGGTTCCGTACAACCGACGGCCGGCACTACCTTCCGTTTCAAAAGAGCCGTAATACCGGCACACTCTACTTTAGTAAGCATATTATTTCATTCGATGTAAAATCATTTTATATCCGCTGTTTCCGGCAATAGGTGAAAGACCGCAAACGTCATGGATGATGCTTCCGTCCCTGCCGGAACGGTTGAACATTCGGTCTGACGCCATTCCTGCGTCACAGAATCCGCCTCCGGCCCTGTTCGCTGCACTTCCCGCCCGACAGGCGTTACCCCCGGCTTTTGGGAAGCGGCCTCCCTGCGCGCGGGAACCTCAGAATGCAATACTTACGCCCGTCCGCTCGGGCTCGGAAGCACCGGCAATCTGCGAGTCGCCGAATGTATCGAGACATATTTTACCATCTTCCATCACTGCATAAGAAAAATGAGTGATCCAGTCGCCCAAAATAAGCAATCGGCTCTTCCGCGACAACATCAGGTCCAACATGATATGCCGGTGCCCGAAAATAAAATAATCGATCTCCTCCCGCTTCAGATAGTCCTTGGCAAAACATACCAGATGCTCTCTATCTTCGCCTAAGAAATCGGGAAATTGTCCCCCGGACAGGCGGCTATGCTTCGACCAGGCGTAGGCAAACGCCGTCGTCCACCGCGGATGCACTGCGGCAAACAAAGCCTGACAGAATTTATTACGGAAACAGCGTGACATCAACTTATATCCGCGATTGTCATCCCCCAGGCCGTCGCCATGGGCCAGAAACACCCTTTTTCCCTGTATGACCATCGTTTCGGCCGTGCGATGCACGACCGCACCGGTCTCCTGCGGTATGTAATCCCGAATCCAGATATCGTGATTACCGGTAAACCAGTGGACCTGCACGCCGCGGTCGGAAAGTTCCGCGATCTTGCCCAGAAAACGGGTGTAACCGCGCGGCACGACATAACGGTATTCAAACCAGTAGTCGATGATATCCCCCATCAGATAGAGGGCCTCGCAATCGTCTTTGATACTGTCGAGAAATCTGACGACCCGTCGCTCGTAATCCAGAGGATTTTCCAGAGCTCCGGCACCCAGATGCGTGTCCGACAAGAAATATGTTTTCAATGTATCGATTATTTAAGCATGAATATCTGCATCCGACGGAACCGGGCGTCCGCCAGTCGCCCCAGTCATCATAAAAAGCCCAATTCGAGTTTTGCCTCTTCCGTCATCATGTCCTGATTCCATTCCGGCTCAAACACCAGCTCTATCTCACACACATCGACCTCGGCCAACCCCTCCACCTTGATGCGGATATCCTCCATCAGGAAATCGCCGGCAGGGCAGCTCGGCGCGGTAAGCGTCATACGGATTTTCACATGCCCGGGCTCCGGCACGTCGATACCGTAAATCAAACCGAGATCATAGATATTGACCGGTATTTCAGGATCGTAAACGTATTTCAGCACGTCTACCACATGTTTTTGAATCTCCAAGACCTCTTTCTCATCCATAATATTCCATAATTAACGGTACAGGCAGGCACATTGCTTCCCCTTCCGCAGTGATTGCATGTGCAAAGATGCATTTTTTTTTTCAAATCCCCGCAAAGGCCCTTCAAAAATCGCCAACTTTCCCCTGCCTGCTCCGCCTAAAATCGCCAAAACACAGATTTATTTGCTTTTGTCTCCATTTTGCATTATCTTTGTGGCCTAATTACGGACATCCAGACAACAAACGATAATAATCATAAAGTTCTATTGCATGGAAATCGAACAAATACTGACAGCGCAGATCAAGGCTGCAGTCAAAACACTTTACGACATAGAGATTTCAGACAAACAAATACAAATCAGCCCGACCCGAAAGGAATTCGAAGGCCATCTGACACTCATGACATTCCCGTTCCTGAAACAGACCGGCAAGAAAAACCCGGAAGAGCTGGGGCATGAAATCGGCGAATGGCTTGTGGCCAACGAACCGTTAGTAGGCAAATACAACGTCATCAAGGGATTCCTCAATATGTCGATCAATGCGGATTCTTGGATAGAAAAAATCAAAACCATCTATGCCGATACCCGTTACGGACTCACGCCGGCGACCGATCAATCGCCGCTTTACATGATCGAATATTCATCGCCCAATACCAATAAACCGCTCCACCTCGGCCATCTCCGGAATATCCTTCTCGGCTATAGTCTTTCCCGTATCCTCGAGGCATGCGGCAACAAAGTGGTCAAGACCAACATCGTCAACGACCGCGGAATCCATATCTGCAAAAGCATGCTCGCCTGGAAACGCTGGGGAAACGGCTGCACGCCGCAAAGCACCGGTAAAAAAGGCGACCATCTCATCGGCGACTTCTATGTGGAGTTCGACAAACATTATAAAGCGGAAGTCAAGGAACTGATGGCCTCCGACCCGGAAATCCGGACCATTGCAGACGACGAACAGCGCAAGGTAGCTGCAGAGGCGAAGTCTCCGCTAATGCAGGAGGCGCGTGCCATGCTGAGGAAATGGGAAGCCGGCGACGAAGAGGTGCGCGGATTGTGGAAAATGATGAATGAATGGGTCTATGAGGGCTTCGACGAAACATATGAGAAGATAGGCGTAGGCTTTGACAAAATATATTACGAATCTGACACCTACCTGGAAGGCAAAGACAAGGTGCTGGAAGGGCTGGAAAAAGGAATCTTCTTCCGGAAGCCGGACAATTCTGTCTGGGCGGATCTCTTTGATGCCGGATTGGACCAGAAACTTCTGTTGCGCAGCGACGGCACCTCCGTTTACATGACACAGGATATCGGCACGGCCAAATTACGCTTTCAGGACTTCCCCATCGACCGCATGGTCTATGTAGTAGGCAATGAACAGAACTATCATTTCCAGGTGCTCTCCATCCTGCTGGATCGTCTCGGGTTCAAGTGGGGCAAGGATCTGGTACATTTCTCTTACGGCATGGTCGAACTTCCCAACGGCCGCATGAAGAGCCGTGAAGGCACCGTCGTCGATGCCGATGACCTCATGGAGGCCATGATCGCTGACGCCCGCAAAGTTTCGGAAGATGCCGGCCGCATGGACAGCATTCCGGCCGACGAGGCTGCCGATATTTACCGGATGGTCGGTCTGGGAGCATTGAAATACTTCATTCTTAAGGTTGATCCAATCAAAAACATGGTATTCAATCCGGCCGAATCTATCGACTTCAACGGCAACACCGGCCCGTTTATCCAATACACTCATGCGCGTATCTGCTCGCTGTTGCGCAAGGCCGGCGACGGGACTACGCCGTGGAGTATCGGGACACAGGATCTCGACAGTGCACTCGAAAATGCAGTCATCAGCGCCAAAGAAGAGGGCATAATCCAACTTCTGGGTAACTTTCCGGCCATCGTGAAGGAGGCAGGAGCACGCTTCAGCCCGGCCCTGATTGCCAATTACACCTACGATCTCGTAAAAGAATACAATCAGTTCTACCACGACTTCTCCATTCTTAAAGAAGAGAACGAAACGGTACGCAACTTCCGCCTCATGCTTTCTGCCTGTGTGGCCAAGGTTATCAAAACCGGCATGGGCCTGTTAGGTATCGAGGTTCCAAACAGAATGTAAGCACTCTTATCGATACAGAATATGCCAAACGACGAAACCCGACAGAATACTCTGGAAGAACAAATGGCCGCCGCCGAATATACAAGTGAAAACATCCGGCATCTGGAATGGACGGATCATATCCGCCTGCGTCCCGGTATGTATATCGGCAAACAAGGCGACGGTTCGCATGCCGATGACGGTATCTACGTCCTCATCAAAGAGGTGATAGACAACAGTATCGATGAGTATATGATGGGGTTCGGCAAGCGGATCGAAATAAAGATGAGTGACGACGGCCTGGTCTCTGTCAGAGACTTCGGCCGCGGCATTCCGCTGGATAAAGTCAATGCCTGTGCTTCCGAAATCAACACGGGAGCCAAATACGACTCCAAGGTTTTCAAAAAATCGGTTGGTCTGAACGGTGTCGGCATAAAAGCGGTCAATGCCCTTTCCACCCATTTCCGCATCCGCTCGGTAAGAAACGGCGAGGCCAAGGAAATCGTCTATAAAGCGGCAAAGATTGTCGATGACAAGCCGGTTTTCAACACCGACGAAGCCAACGGAACCTATGTAGAGTTTATTCCGGATGCCTCCATTTTCGAGAACTACAAATACCGGATGGAGTTTGTCGAAGGAATGCTCAAGAATTATTCCTATCTCAATGCGGGGCTGACCCTGACACTTAACGGAAAGCGATTCTTAAGCAAAGGAGGCCTTGTAGACTTGCTGACGGAAAAACTTTCGGAAGATCCGCTTTATCCCATCATCCATTTACAGGATGAAGACATCGAGGTGGTCATTACCCATGGCAATCAATACGGTGAAGAATACTATTCTTTCGTCAACGGACAATATACATCGTTAGGAGGAACCCATCTGGCCGCATTCAAAGAAGCGTCGGCCCGAGTGATCAAAGAGTTTTACAATAAAAATCTGGATTACCCGGACATCCGTAACGGTATGGTGGCCGCTATAAGCGTGAAGGTCCAGGAACCGGTATTTGAGGCTCAGACCAAAACCAAGCTCGGATCAAGCAAGATAGCGCCGGACTCTCCCATAACGGTGCAGAAGTTCGTATCAGACTTCTTGAAGCGCGAATTGGACAATTATCTCCATCGGACACCCGAAACAGCGGATATTCTGTTACATAAGATACAGGAAAGCGAAAAGGAGCGCAAGGCGATCAGCGGCCTGACCAAACAAGCCAAAGAGCGCATCAAAAAGGTAAACATGCACAACCGCAAACTGCGTGATTGCCATATCCATTACAACGATAGCAAGGGGAACCGCATCGAGGAGTCCTGCATTTTCATCACAGAGGGCGATTCGGCTTCAGGATCCATTACCAAAAGCCGGAATGTGGAGACCCAGGCTGTATTCTCCCTTCGCGGCAAACCGTTAAACAGCTTCGGTCTCACCCGCAAGGTCGTCTACGAAAACGAAGAATTCAACCTGCTGCAGGCTGCTCTTAATATCGAAGACGGACTCGACGGACTGCGTTACAATAAGGTAATCATCGCCACCGATGCCGATGTCGATGGAATGCACATCCGTCTCCTGCTGATGACATTCTTCCTACAGTTCTTTCCTGACCTTGTAAAAAAAGGACACGTCTATATCTTGCAGACACCACTATTTCGCGTCCGCAACAAGAAAACCACCTACTACTGCTATACGGAAGAAGAGCGTCTGGCAGCCATTGAAAAGTGCGGCGCCAATCCTGAAATCACCCGATTTAAGGGATTGGGAGAAATCTCACCCGAAGAATTCCGCCATTTCATAGGCCCCGATATGAGACTCGACACCGTATCGCTCCGGAAAGAGGATTTCGTTAAAGAAATGTTAGAATACTACATGGGAAAAAATACCATGGACAGACAGAACTTCATCATCGAAAATCTTGTTGTCGAAGAAGACGCGGTAAGTTAAACTACAAAAATGAAAATTATTTTCCCGGGGTCATTCGATCCCTTTACCAGAGGACACGCATCCGTTGTAAACAGAGCGCTGGCCTTTTGCGATGAAATTGTTATAGCCGTGGGATATAACGAAACCAAAAACGGCATGTTTTCCGTAAGCGAACGCATCAAGATGATCGCCGAATATTATGCCGATAACCCGCGTATCTCCGTTACCGCTTATAAAACCCTGACCGTTGATTATGCGGCGACCTTAGGCATCACTCACATACTGAGGGGAGTGCGTACCGTCATCGATTTCGAGTATGAACGTAGCATGGCAGACGTCAACAGGCACCTGAGCGGCATGGAAACCATCCTGCTTTTCAACGAACCGGCCATGGCCCATATCAGCTCGTCCACCGTACGCGAATTGTTGCACTATGGTAAAGATGTCACGGATTTTATGCCCATCGGATTCAAGATATCTGTTCCTCTCCGCAAAAACGCGCTCAATAAATTCACCCATTCTTTATAAACCTCCGGCACCCCGATTCCGCCCGGACTTCTGTATATAAACAATGAAAAAAATTCTGCTACTGCTTACCCTATATCTGGCGGCCCACTTTCAAGTGCAGGCCAAATCTCCGGATTTAGATTTGAAAACCTCATTGCAGCAACTGCAACAGGCATATCTGTGGATCGAACATTTTTATGTGGACACTGTGAACAACGAAAAGTTGAGCGCAGACGCCATCCGCGGCATGCTGAAAGAGCTCGATCCGCATTCATCTTTCCTGACGCCGGACGAGGTAAAGAAAATGAATGAACCTCTGCAGGGTAATTTTGAGGGTATCGGCGTGCGATATCAAATGAACGAAGACACGCTATTTGTCATCAACGTGGTTATAGGCGGACCATCGGAACGGGTCGGACTTCTGGCAGGAGACAGAATCGTCAAAGTCAACGACACACTGATAGCCGGAGTCAAGATGACGACCGAAGATATCCAGAAAAGACTACGCGGCCCGAAAGGATCTATTGTAAAAGTCGATGTAAAACGTGACGGAGAAGCTGACCTTATTCCGTTTTCCATCACACGCGATAAAATTCCCGTGTATTCGGTAGACGCCTCCTTTATGGTATCTCCGGAAATAGGATATATCAAGATCAGCAGATTTGCCCAAACGACTTATGACGAAATGATGAAAGCGGCCTCAGAGCTACAACAACAAGGCATGAAGCACCTCATCGTCGACCTTCAGGGTAACGGCGGGGGCTATCTGGAAAGTGCCGTAGACATGGCGAATGAGTTCCTGCCTGCCGGCAAACTGGTTGTCTATACGGAAGGAAGAATCGACAGGAAGCAAGAATACCGCACAAAACGAAACGGTACGCTCGTAGACGGCCGCCTTGTCGTTCTCGTGGACGAGCAATCGGCCTCGGCCAGCGAAATCTTCAGCGGAGCGATGCAGGATCTGGACAGAGGCGTCATTGTAGGACGCCGCACCTTCGGCAAAGGTCTCGTACAACGTCCTGTTCCCCTGCCGGGCGACGCTATGATGAGGCTGACCATAGCCCATTACTATACACCCGCCGGCCGCTGTATCCAAAAGCCATATACCAAAGGTGACAAGGCAAATTATGACAAGGACCTCTATAACCGATTCAAAAACGGAGAATTCTTGACGGCCGACAGTATTCACTTCGCCGACTCGCTGAAATTTTATACCGAAAACGGCAGGATCGTATATGGTGGCGGAGGAATCATGCCAGATATATTCGTACCTTTCGATACGACCCGTATGACAAAAACTCATCGCAATATCATAGCCAAGGGGACATATAACAAATTTATCCTCAACTATTTTGAGAAAAATCAAAAAAAACTGAAGAAAACATATCCGACACTGAATGATTTCGCTTCCGATTTCGAGGTTTCGGCCGAAATGCTTGAACAACTCCGGCAAAATGCCGTAGCGGACAGCGTCCTCATCGATAGTATGGAATTCGTCCAAAGCCAGCCCATCATGAAAATGCAGATCAAGGCCGGCATTGCAAGCGATCTATTCGAGAACGGGGCCTATTATCAGATAATCAACCGGCTGAACGACACCTACAACCGGGGGGTAGAGATCATCACGGATCCGAAACTCTATAACGAAATCCTGCATTCAGAAACCAAACGGCCGGCCCGCAAATAACGGCCGATCGGAAGATCAGCCGGCATTTCAAACACAATAATCAATACACAAAATCATATTCATCTTTTATCAATCACCGATATGGAACTTTCATTCAATATCAAAGAAATAATCAGTGCTTTCATCGTGCTATTCGCTATGATCGATGCGACGGGAATGACCCCTATCGTCATCGACCTGCAAGAAAAAACCGGCGACATCAAGGCCGGGCAAGTCACCATTTATTCGCTCATCGTGCTGGTGGTCTTCCTCTTTCTCGGCAACCTGATTCTCCAGCTTTTCGCAGTCGACATCAATTCATTCGCCGCAGCCGGCGCGCTGGTTATCTTCATCATGTCGCTGGAAATGACCTTGGGCATCGAGATTATCCACTATAATGACGGCCCGAAAGGCATGACCACATTCGTTCCCCTGGTATTCCCTTTGATTGCGGGGGCCGGCACATTCACGGCATTGATTTCATTGCGTGCGGAATATAATATCCTGAATATCTTGATCGCCCTCATCTTAAACATCGGCATCGTGTACATCGTCCTGAAAAAGGTACACTTGCTTGAACGGCTTTTAGGGAAAGGCGGAATCTATATTCTGCGCAAATTTTTCGGCATCATCCTCATGGCGATTGCCGTCAAGCTTTTCACCAATAACGTAGCCGCATTGCTTAACCTGTAACACGATGCTGTCGATCCTTCTTCCGATCTATAATACCCCATGCGGACAACTCATTCTCGAATTATGCCGTCAGGCGATAGCCTTGCAGATACCGTTCGAGATCATCGCTATGGAAGATGGCTCGACCACCTTTGCCGAAGACAATGCCGGCGCCTGCCGAAGAGCCTCAGAGGAACTGGGAAATACCTGCAGCAATCCGGATACCACCGCTCACAAGATTATCAGACATATCTGTCTGAAGGAAAACATCGGCCGCTCTGCCATCCGCAACCGGCTGGCAGAAGAAAGCGCCTACACCTGGCTGCTTTTTATGGACTGCGATTCAGAAATCGGCCACCAAGACTATCTGCGACGCTATCTGTCGGCCATCAGCCAGCACACAGGCGATAAAAACGCCCCGACAGTCATCTGCGGAGGGCGTATATACAAGAAGCAGGAGTTCTATCCGAACGAATGCCGGCTACATTGGACTATAGGTTCGCTCCGGGAGCCGGCCCCGCAGCAATCACACCGACGCAAGGCATTCCTTTCAAACAATTTCATGATTCGCCGGACCGACTTCCTTGCTATCCGGTTCGATGAAGCCATGAAACGCTACGGACATGAAGATACCCGATTCGGAATAGAGATCCAACGGGCCGGAGGAGATATCCGGTATATCGATAATCCGGTCACCCATCTGCAACTGGATGACAACCGCCATTTTTTAGCAAAAACCGAGGAGGCGGTCAGAAACCTGATACTACTGCGAAACACCTTCCTCACAGAAACCGAGGCCGACGGAATCACTTTGCTGCGATATGCGAAAAAACTACGCCGCTGCGGCATCCTGTCTCTCCTCAACCGCCATGCAAAACAACTGAAGCCATGGCTGGAATGCCGACTCGATCATGAACATCCCTCTCCCGGACTTTATGATTTATACAAATTGCTCATCATTGCCCAAGAATCATTTAAATAAATTTGTACATTCTTTATTTTCTGCCTATCTTTGCCCTAACTTAAAATAAAACACTAACTACCAATCGTTCACATAGTCCATGAAAAAGCTATCATTATCTTTTTTGCAAAAGACTTTTTTTCTGTGTCTGCTATCCCTTATCTTCATCAGTGCGGGCACGAAGCAGAAAACTACCATCTTCATGATCGGAGACTCCACCATGGCCAACAAACCGACCGACAAGGACAATCAGGAGCGCGGCTGGGGCCAGGCCCTGCAGGGATTCTTTACCGATGACATCATCGTCGACAATCATGCTGTCAACGGCCGGAGTTCCAAGAGTTTCATCGATGAAGGACGCTGGCAGGTCGTACTGGACAAAATCAGGCCCGGAGATTATGTCTTCATCCAGTTCGGACATAATGATGAAAAACCGAAAGCCGACCGGCATACCGATCCGGGAAGCACTTTCGACGATAACCTCCGCAAATTCTGCAATGAAACCCGTGCTAAAGGCGGCATTCCGGTGCTCTTCAACAGTATCGTCCGCCGTAACTTCTTCGACAATAAAAATGCCGTGACCGATGACGACCTCCACGGTGTGAATACGACCAAAACCAATGCTGAGGGAGATTCTTTGATCGAAACGCATATTCTTGTCAAAGAAGACGGAACCGTGCTGGATTATCTGGCCGCACCCCGCAATGTCGCCCGGGAGCTGAACGTGCCGTTCGTAGACATGAACAAGATTACTCATGATCTTGTACAGGGCATGGGTGCGGAAGAAAGCAAAAAACTATACTGCTGGATAGAGCCGGATACCAACCTCGCCGCTCCCAAAGGCCGGAAGGACAATACGCATCTGAATGTGTACGGTGCACGCGTCATCGCAGGCCTGACCGTCGATGCCATAGGCGAGGCTGTACCGGCCCTGAAACCTTTTATCCGCCATTACGATCTTGTAGTCGCCCAAGACGGCAGCGGCGATTTCTTTACAATACAGGAAGCCATCGATGCAGTGCCTGATTATCGGAAAAATACGACTACCATCCTCGTTTGCCCCGGCACATATAAGGAAAAAGTCATCGTAGCGGAAAGCAAGGAACACGTGAAACTCGTTGCCCGCACCCCGGGAGAGGTAACCGTCACCTACGACGACTATGCCAACCGGCCGAACCGTTTCGGCGAAAACAAAGGTACCTCGGGCAGTGCGAGTTTCTACGTCTATGCGCCCGACTTTGAAGCCGACGGCATTACATTCAGCAATACAGCCGGCCCAGTAGGTCAGGCAGTGGCGATTCTTGTCAAAGGCGACCGTGCGGTTTTCCGCAATTGCAAATTCCTCGGCCACCAGGACACCCTGTATGCCTACGGGCAGAAATACAATAGCCAGAGCCGGCAATATTACGAAGATTGTTATATCGAGGGGACCGTCGACTATATCTTCGGCTGGGCCACTGCCGTATTCAATCGTTGCCGGCTGCATAGCATCGGAAACGGCCATGTCACCGCAGCCGCTACCCCACAAGGCCAGAAATACGGATACGTCTTTTTCGACTGCCACCTGACTGCGGCTGACGGTGTAAAAGCCGATCTGGGACGTCCGTGGCGCGATTATGCTCAAGTAGTCTACATTCGCTGCCGGATGGATGATTTCATCCGCCCGGAAGGATGGAATAACTGGAACAAGAAACAGGCGGAAAAGACCTCTTTCTATGCCGAATATGACTGCACCGGCCCAGGGGCGAACCTCGACAAGCGGGTAAAATGGAGTCACCGACTCACGCCCAAAGAAAGTCGGGCCTATACGATTGAAAATATCCTGAAGGGAGACGATGATTGGAAACCGGAAATCACTCCCGCATCATCAACTGCATTATAAACCTGAAAATAAATACCGCAAATGAAAAAATCGAAAAAAACTATCGTAAAACCGCTTCTCGCGACAGCCTTTTGTGCACTTTTGACCACACCTGCGCTGGCGCGAAAAGATGTTCCGCAATCCATCAGCATGGTGAAATCGGAAATATCGAGAATGCCGGAGGCCTGGATGATAGATTTCTCGCCCAAACTTAAATGGAACTATTGCCACGGGCTTGAATTACAGTCCTTCATGGATGCCGCAGACCAATACGACGAACATGCTGAATTCATCTACGATTATGCAAAAACCTATTGCGACACGATCATAGACTCCAAAGGACAGATCAGGACGTACCGGTTGACCAACTACACGCTTGACCATGTGAATCCCGCCAAAATCCTATTCAGAATGTATGCCCGCACCGGCGATCCCCGCTACAAGACCGCACTCGACACTATCTACAAACAGCTGACGCTTCACCCGCGCGTTTCAGAAGGCGGCTTTTGGCATAAAAAAGCATACCCCCACCAGATGTGGTTAGACGGAATCTATATGGGAAGTCCTTTTTACGCAGAGTATGCAAAAACATTCCTGACAGGCGAAGAACAGACAAAGGCATACGATGATATAGTCCGCCAGTTCACAATCATTGCCCGTCATACGTACGATGCCAAAACCGGACTTTACCGACACGCGTGGGACGAAAGCAAGGAACAAAAGTGGGCGAACAAGACCACAGGACAGGCCCCTCACGTCTGGGGACGCGCCTTGGGATGGTATTGCATGGCCATGGTGGATGTTCTGGACTTCCTGCCGGATAACCATCCGGGACGCGACAGCATCCTGAACATATTGCAACCGCTCTGCAAACAATTGGTAAAAATACAGGACAAGGAAAGCGGTGCCTGGTATCAGGTATTGGACTGCATGGGACAGGAAGGCAACTATCAGGAGACCTCCTGCACGGCCATGTTCGCCTATACTTTCCTGAAAGGGGCGCTAAAAGGATATTTGCCGGCGGAATATTGGAAACATGGCATCAATGCCTACAACGGTCTGAACCGATACTTCATCCGTACGGATAAGGACGGTACCATTTCTCTGACCCGCGTATGCGGTGTGGCCGGATTGGGAGGAACGCCCTATCGTTCCGGCTCATTCGACTACTATGTCCATGAAATCGTAAGAGACAACGACCCCAAGGGTGTAGGTCCCTACATCATGGCAGCCCTTTTGGTGGAAAAATATGGGGAGGAACTAAAGGCTCCGGCTCAATAATACGGCAAATTCATTATAGGATAACACGCTTAAACCTATAAATACATGTTTTTAAAATTCTTAGTTTCCCGCCATCGCTCCACCTATATCAAACTGGCGTTTAAACATTTTACGACACCATGGCATGTGCATAGCATCGCCCATGGCAAAAAAATAAAAGGTGGCAAAGACAAAAAGATTGTCCATGATCTGCTACGGTTGAAAATCGTCCACAGACATCGGCAGTCACAAAATCCTGACGATTACGCTATGTAACCGATTATTACGGCACAACAAAAAATCGTACCGAAAACATGCTTAATAAAACCGGGGCAATATGGGAAATCATATCGCCCCGGTTTTATCGATAGGCACATTTTTCGTAAAAATTCAACGTACCGGACATTATCAAAAGGCCTCATAATCTTCCCAATCTCTTCGGCTTCGAGGTTTTCGATCTATAGATCCGTTTTCGTCATCATCGATAGGTATCAAAGAGGAAGAATCTCCGGGAGAACCTAAAACAATACCCTCCGGCTCGATCTGAATAACTTCAATCTCAGGACTTACATACGGTTTGCGTTTCATGGCTGTAATTTTATAGGTAAAAAATAAAGAAAAGCCGTTTCATTATCTCTACAGACGTCTTTTCCGACTCGTTTCCATACAAAGGAAATGCAATATTTATATAAACATCATTTTTAAACCCATATTTTGTGGAATCGGGCCTATTTTAACACCTTTTTAACAAATTATTTCCCCAATAGAGCCATTTTTCACATCAGAAGAGATACAGACATCACATTTTTCTCCATGTATTACAGAACAATAAGCCCGACCAAGAAAACTCTTCATAAATAAAAGATCGGCAATGCATTCCGGAACGACATAGTCCCTCAATAAGACCCGAGAAGCTCTTCACCATTCAAAAAATTAACGGGATTGACTCTTGTCAATCCCGTTAACCACTACAAAAGAAAATCAAAGATTGAGAAATACCCCCCATTTCAAATTCACGGCAGGACAAATCTCTCTACCGACATAGTATCCTCCGATACCTGCACCTATCACCCAACCATTAGCGATCTGATATTCTGCACCTAAATGTATTGCTATGGCAAAGCTCTCCAAAGATTTGGAATGACTGGCCGCCGAAGATTTCAATTCCTCACCGAATCCGTATCCGGCAAGGAGATCTGCATAAATCCACCGGTTCCCGCCATTATAAAGATATATGCCAGGCCCTATACCTACCAGATACTCGCGAAGCGTATGATCCAAATCGGCAATTTCCCCGGCATACAGACCTTCATAAGTGCCATTATTAATGCCACTATGCAACATCGCTGCCGCAAAATACCTGTCACTAAAAGCATAACGGCAGCCGATATTAAAATCATACCCCGACTTATCACTCATCTTGGAGAAATATTCATAACCGCCTTGCAATTCAACATGCAAATACCCGTTTTGAGCAAAATTTTCCCTACTATAACAAAATAGCAGGAAAATGACAAAAATCCGTAAGAGCTTCATTTATTCCTGGGGATGATAAAGATCTGCGATTCGTTGCAAATCTGAAGGTTCAATTTCCTTATTTTCCAATTTTTTGCACAAATCAGGATCATCGGAAAGATAATTCATGAGCGACGTACGCCAATGTTTGCTGCCGCTCCCCTGAAAACCGATAACCCGGCCCTTGTCATCACCTTTTTTACGCGCAATAAAAACAATGCTGCCGTTCTGCACGCTGGTTATGACAAGAGAACCATCTCTGGTTATACTATAATTATAACTGCAACAATAAAACTCTACATAATCTCCATCAGCCCGAATAGCCATCCATTGCGGTGCGATAATTTTTTCTTTTTTAGTTGAAAACATCTTATTCCCCACATAAGGCAAAGAG
>CAZMOE010000037.1:0-25148 GCA_964567855.1 uncultured Prevotellaceae bacterium | reverse complement strand
AAAGTTAATATATTTTCTCTCCACTACAAAACCGGAGTCAAAAAATGATTCACGATCCCACCCCAAAAGCGCTGTTTGGCAGGCAATGCCTTGTAGGTAGAAAGAGTCATGGTGTCGCTATGCCGCTTGTCATCCTCGAAAACTTCGGTCAAACGCCGGGTGACCTCCGGACTGAAGATAAAACATCCGGCCTCATAATCCCACCGTAAAGAACGGCTGTTTAAATTGGCAGAACCGACCATGGAATAAGAATCGTCGACCATGAGTATCTTACTGTGATGAAAAGCACCGTTGTACAGAAAAACTTTGGCACCATGCCGAATCAGACGTTGCGCGAAATTAAGATTACCAGCCTGTAGCAGAGGCTCATCGCTGGCATGCGACAAAAGGATCTGGACATCGACTCCGCGATCGATGGCATCTATCAGCGCGCGTCTTACTCCGGTAGTAGGCAGGAAATAGGGAGATACGATGAGAAGCCTTTTTTGTGCCGAATTGAATGCAGCGATAAACATGCGGCGCATTTCCGCTTTCTTTTCCTTCGACCGTTCCACAAAGGCAATCCTGCGGGCCGGCAATCCGACAGGCAGCGAGAAATAGGAAAGATCTACCGTATCGTTGTCATGCCAGCGAGTCGTATAAGGATAATAAGGCGCACCATCATAGGCCTCCCCCCCGCTGGAGATAAAGGCCTCGTGAAAAAGTTGCTGCATCCCTTCAACGGCGGGACCGGCGATGCGGACGTGGGTATCGCGCCAGGCCCCGTAAATCTGCGGATTGCCGGTGATGTAATAATCTGCGACATTCAGACCGCCGATATATCCTATCCGTCCGTCGACAACAACGATTTTACGGTGATCACGTGCGATGTGATTGACATAAGGGAAACGAAACGGATCGAACATTCTGACATCGATTCCTTCTGCGCGAAGAGCCTCGCAACGTTCCGGAGTATAGCCGTAGTTGCGGCAGGAGGACTTATAATCATCGATAACAAGGCGTACCTCTACCCCCTCGGCGGCCTTACGGCGCAGAAGCTCCAAAAGACGATTGGCGATGCTGTCATTGGCAAAAATAAAATATTCGATATGTATGTGATGACGGGCCCGGTCTATTACATGCAGCAGGTCCTCAAACTTATCTCGTCCATTGGTAAATACCTCCACTTCCGAATCTCCGCACGGAGCAATGCCCTGATGCAGCAAGGCCGCCGTAAGCAACGAATCGGCAGAAGAATCGGGTACGGTATGATTGGAAATAGCTTGGGTCCACATCAACATGAACAACCACAAGCTGAGAAATAAGTTGCATTTGACACGCATCATTTTTAGCTACTTAAAACAAACCGGTGATGAAAAATAAGCACTTATGCCATAGGGAGTGTATCAAAAATACGGTACAAAGATACTGATTTTTTCAATTCTCACCAAATTTACGCTGCAGGCACCTCCAATAATAATGGTATCGACAAAAATTTTACAGGGAAAGCAACCTATCATATATACAGGCAAATATTTTCGTCAGGTAGGACCGACAAGAATAATCTCAGTGCAAAACGGCCCCAGGAAACGGGTTCAAAGTCCGCAGGCAATGAAAAAAATAAAACCGGAAACACCACCTATCATAAAAGAGATGTCCCGGCAGCGGCAGAAAGCTGTCGGGACATCCGATTCTATAGCCGGCGGAAAGCCGGAACCGTCACATCAGAACGTGAAGGTGGCACGAATGCGCAGACCGTCGTCACCCTTCTTGATCCGGATGTTTCCGGGCTGCGATTGAGGACCTTGCTGAGAAATCGGCTTGAATGACTGAATAGCCGGAATATCAAGCAGCAGGCTGATGTCGCCTTCCGGGAAAGCCGGCATCGTTCGCTTACCACCGGCACGGCCGGCAGGCTCTTCGGGAGTAAAGACACGCAAGTAGATGTTTTCACTGGCAGTATAGATGGTCACCGGTGCGTTCTTGCTTTCCAGTCGCGCCCAATACAGGTTGGCATGATGCCCCTTGAACTCCGGATAGATGAGATTTTCAAACGATTCTCCGGTAATGGTATTGTTATAATCCTTGTGCCAGACAGAATAGTTAGTGCCGGGAATCCGGTTTTTCCAGACGCGATAAGGACCGCGGCCCAACCAGGTCATACCGGTACATTGGTCTTCCGGATAAGAGAACGTCAGACCGAGATTATATACTTCCGTATCCATAAATGCGTCGTCGAAACCGCCACCGCCACCGGCACGATTAAGCATCACGGCATCCATATCGAGCCATCCATCATGGGTTAGACGCCAGACGATGCTGTCAACGCCACCCTGATAACGGGCCACAAAGACGGCCTCCTCTCCTTCCGTGCGGACGGTGCTGAGATCGGGACGGTATTTCATTTTCATGCCTACCGCCACAGGTCCGTTGTTAAAAGGTATCTCTTTTCCGTTTTTCGTAATGCGGATAATCTTTCCATCGATATTGCTGAAACGTACTTCCATCCGGCTGTTACTGAGAACGACCTCCTGGTCACTCGCAACAGCCTCCGGATGTTCAAGTTGCATGGTGGAAGGATGGGACGCAAGCTGCGAACGGAAATATTCGGCCGGAGTATGGACCGGGAAACTCCATGTGCAGACGGTGTCCCCATGAATGCCGACGGCATCGATTTCCAGAACATCGGCTTCCTGCAAATCGACGAGAGGCAGAGTGACCGTTCGGGTTTCTCCGGGCTTGATGTCGGGCAAAACGATACTGCCGCTTGCAGTACACTGGACGTTGAGATCTCCTTCGGCCACGGTAAGAGGAGACGGACAACGCTGGAGACGATAATTGAGACTGCAACCTTCCAAATTACTGAAAAGATAGCCATTGGAAACGAATAGTTCACCTCGATAGGAGTCTGTAATGCGAATAGGTTTGATTTGAATGGGGCTCCACACCTCGCGGATGGCATAATAACTGCCTTCCTTTTCCCGACGTGGTCCGACAATGCCATCGGGGGCATTGCTCTTATCACTATCCAGAATACCGCCTTTATCGGAACGCATGGGAGCCTCGTCGCAATACACCCAGATGAAACCTCCGGCAAAGAGAGGCGATGTCAGCCAGCGTTGCCAGAAATCGGCCAGACCGGCTCCGCCTCCCTGGTCGTACATGGCATGCATAAATTCCGTGGGCATAAAAACATTGCTGCCGTTGGTGAAACGGCCGACTCCGGTAAGGTAAGCCGGATAATGATGGGTGTCCAACTGATTAAAATCGGCCCAGGGATGCACCACATGGCGCCGTTGCGGATCATAATCGGCGAAATGAGCATCCAATTTTTCGTTCCAGCCTCCCTCGTTACCGTTGCTCCAGATAAAAATGCTCGGATGGTTGACATCGCGACGGATCATCTCGGCCAATAACTTCGGTCCCACTTCATTGTCGTAACCGTTCTGCCAGCCGGCAAGCTCATCCATATACAGGATACCGAGACTATCGCACACGTCAAGGAAATGCTCGTCCGGCGGATAGTGGGAACGCACGGCATTCATGTTCATTCCTTTGATGATCCGAGCATCCATAAGGCTCAATTCCGGACTTGTGGTGCGGCCGCCCTCGGGCGTGAAGCTATGACGGTTAACGCCTTTGACGATAAGCTTCGTGCCGTTCATGTAGAGGCCGTCTTTCGGACGGAATTCGATGGTACGGAAACCGATGCGCGCCGTCTTGGTATGGACAACCGCTCCGTTTTTGTCATGCAGATTTACCTGTAGCGTATAAAGATTAGGCTGTTCGCAGTTCCAGGGTTTTATCTCCTGGCAACGGAATGAAATGGTCTGTTTTCCTCCTGCCTGAACGGAAATCCCACAGGTTTTACCGACCTGGGTCGTAGAATTCAACGGGTACACAGCTGCGGAAAGCGTGTATCCGTCGACCTCTCCGCTCAATTCCACATCGGTTGAAACAGAACCGTCGGCTTTGGCATCGACGGCAATATGACGAATGGACGTGGCAGGCGACACTTCCAGCCAAACCGGTCTGTAGATACCTCCGAAGAGCCACCAGTCGGCTTTACGCTCGGCCGCGTTGACACTCTTGTTATCGGAATGTTTCCATACATGAACATTCAGCTTGTTTTTCTTTCCATACTGAAGAAGATCGGTAATGTCATAGCTGAACCGGTAAAAACCGCCGCGGTGAATTTCTCCGGCCACCTGGTTGTTGATGGAAACCTCGGTATCGGTCATTACTCCGTCAAACCAGATCCTTACTGTCTGACCTTTCCAAGCGGAAGGAACCTTAAAGGAATATTCATAGAAACCCTCTTCATGACTTGGCATCTTGACATTCTTATCCACATACCAGCGGCCATAGGTATATTCACCATATCCCTGCAACTCCCATTGTGAAGGGACTTCAATCTTACCCCACTTGCCGGCACGCTGGCCATCGGTGCATTTAAAGCTCCATGTTCTGGTGTCGTTGACCCCGGTTCCGGAGAGGTAGACAAATTCTGACTCTTGCGCCATAGCAACAGGCGTCAGACATAGCAAACCCGTTCCGAAAACGAGTCGATGCAATTTCGCTAAAACCTTAGTCTGCATAATGGTATTAAATTTTAAATGACTATTATATAATTGTTTGATGAATCTGTATAAAAGACTGCCGTTAAACGTGCATCGGTTACCCATTGCCCGTATCCGGCGGTTTATTCTTTATAATATAACCGTTTCACCCGCATGCTGACCGTAGAAATGACCTCATAAGGAATCGTTTCCAGAATATCAGCGAGTTCATTTACAGGCAATCCGTCTCCCCAGATAACGACCTCACTCCCCTCTCGGGCATCGGCACAATCCGTCACATCCAAAAATGCGACATCCATACATACATTTCCCACTGTCGGACAACGCTTGCCGGCAACAATCATCGATGCATGGCCATTTCCAAGACGGCGATCATATCCGTCGGCATATCCGATCGGCACCATCGCTATGCGAGACAGTCTCGTAAGATGTCCGCGTCTGCTATAACCCACGGTTTCGCTGGAGGGCACCTCTTTGATCTGCAAAATCGTACTTTTTAAAGTAGAAACCGGTCGCAACCCCATATTCTGCTCTGACGCCTCGATGCCATACAGTCCGATTCCCAATCGGCACATCTCAAATTGATATTGCGGGAAACGTTCAATGCCGGCGGAATTAAGAATATGCCGCAATACCTTATGAGGTAACGCCGCACAAATCCGGTCAGCGCAATACAAGAAACGCTTTACTTGCTCTTCCGTAAATTCGTCGAATTCCGAGCCGTCAGCTCCTGCAAAGTGAGAGAAAACACTGCGCACACAGACCGTATGACGTTGTTGCAGTGCCGAAATCAAGGCTTCCATCTCGTCAGGCAGGAATCCCAGACGATGCATTCCGGAATCTATTTTGATATGAACCGGATACTGCGTAACGCCCATTTTCTCACACTCCCTCACAAATGCCTCCAACAATCTGAAACTATAAATCTCAGGCTCCAGCCGATGAGTAATGATCGTACGGAATGCCGACTGTTCCGGGTTCATCACCATGATGGGCACCCGGATTCCCTGCCGACGCAATTCCGCACCTTCATCGGCCACAGCGACCGCCAGATAATCGACATGCTGATCCTGCAATGTTTTTGCCAACTCGTAAGAACCGTTTCCATAACCGAAGGCCTTGACCATGCAGACGATCTTAGTCTCCGGACGCAGATGCGAACGATAACGGTTTAAATTATGTACAATCGAATCCAAGTTAATTTCCAGCACGGTTTCGTGCCGACGAAGTTGAAGACGGTCGCTGATCTGTTCAAACTTGAAACGACGGGCTCCCTTCAACAAAATAAGTTCATTGGAAAAGTCCTGTAAAACATCCGACTGCAAAAAATCTTCCGTCGATTCATAGAAATATTTTTTCTCCGCCACGCTGTTAAAAATCTTCCGGTGAGCAGACAAAACCGGCCCGATAGCGATAAACCGATAGAACGGATGAATCCGACAGAGGTCGGCCACTTTCCGGCAAAGGGACTCCGAAGTCAGACCACTTTCCTGAATGTCGGAAAGAATCAGGCTATTGCGCAATATGGACGATTCCCGTCTTTTCTGGAAATCCAATGCAATTTCAAAAGACCGCAAATCCGAATTATAGACATCGTTGATGATCAAACAATCACGAACGGCCTCGACTACCTCCATCCGCATCGCGATCGGTTCCAGCTTCTCCATCCGCACCTGGATCTCTTCCCTCGGAATATTCAAATACAACATCAGGGCAAGACAGTTTAATGCATTCTCCAATCCGGCTTCATCGCACATCGGAAGGGTAAACTCTCCATCCATGATCCCCATAAACATATACCGGATCAGCCGCTTCTGGCCTTGTTGCTTTGCCGATAAAATTTCAATCTGCGCATCTTTATGTTTCAATGTCCAGGCCATCGAACGGGCACCGATACCGGCCAATTCCAGGGCTTCCGCAATATTGGGAATGTCCGCATTGTAGATAATGACATCGCAATTTTTAAAAAGCAACAGCTTTTCAATGAGTTTTTGCATCCGGCTGGAGAAATTTTCCTGATGGGCCTCTCCTATATTGGTCAAAATTCCAATCGTAGGTGCTATAATAGACTCCAGTTTCGCCATTTCTCCGGTCCGGCTGATACCGGCCTCAAAAATAGCCAAATTACTGTCCTGCTTTAGCTGCCACACAGATAGAGGAACCCCGATCTGCGAATTATAGCTTCGTGGAGAACGAATGATATTCTTATAATCATGAAGGAGCTGATACAACCATTCCTTGACCGTTGTCTTTCCGTTACTGCCTGTGATCCCTACAACCGGAATTGAAAAGCGTTTCCTATGAAAAGTCGCCAATTTCTGCAATGCGGAAAGAGTGTCGGGCACCACCAGAAACCAGGCTTCCGGACAAAGCTTGTAAAACGGCCCGTCGGTACGGCTGATCACAAAGGCTCGAACCCCTTGCCCGTACAATGAACCGATATAACAATGACCGTCCCCCTTCGGCGTAATCAAGGCAAAGAACAACGTCTGGTCCGCAAATGTTAATGAGCGGCTGTCGGTAAGCAAATATGAAATCTGCGGTTGCGTCGCGGCACTGGCTAAAAGTCCACCTTTTAATTGAGCGCCTAAAATTTCTGCAATTTGCGTCAAATTATAACGATATGGCATATAAAATCTGTTATAAAAGTCTTGCTTTGAACTTATTCTTCAATTCTTCAAGTGTAAAGATACGGTATTTCTCAATAAGACGGTCTATTTTTAATATATTTTGATGCAGAAATTGTTGATAGGCGTCAGAATCCGGCAGTAAAGGCCTATGGTCAAGAGCTTGCCGTAAAGCGGTAATCTCATCCACGTAAGCACAGGCTTCTTTCGAGAAACAGCAGTTCCGGAAATATTCTTTTACAATTTTAATGGCCAATTCGGAGGGATGGAGCAAATCTTCTGCATAATAACGATAGTCTCGCAGATCATCCATAAACAATTCATAGACGGGCAGATATTCCACCCTTTCCGGGAACCGGTCTGCCAATCTGTCGATCGCCAGCAATAAAGTCGCTTTGCTCAGTTGATTACCATGCAACGTGTCCCGCTGATGCCGAATCGGACTGACTGTAAAAAGAAAATGTTTGTCCGGCAACCGGCGAATCACCTCATCCCATTGATCGACAATCTCTTCGACAGAGAGCCGATTTCGGAGAAACAACGAGGAAGGAAATTTATGACAGTTGGCAACAACGCTTCCGCTCGAGACCAGTTTATAGACATAAGAACTGCCAAACGTAATAACGAGATGGCGGCATTTAGACAGAAAACGGGCGACATTGATCGAAAGAGCATTCAAATCGGAACATAAGGTCTCCGGTGTTTCAGAAGAAAAACAGCCATGATGATCGAAACTATAATACACTCCGGATGAAGGATCCCAGCGTATGATTCCTCTGGTTATATCCACCTCAGCATCATATTCTCTGCCGGATAAGACATTCAGAAGATTATTTCCAATGCTGGCCGGATTATACAGAACACCGAACGGATTGCAAAAAGTATCCAGACAAGATTCGGCAAGCCATCGACCGATATGATTGGAAAAGCAAGAACCCAAGAACAAAATACTATCGTTACATCCGATGGGAGATAACGATAGTATTGGTTCAATTTCTGTCCTTAACTTAATCATATTCATTATGCAATGCGAAGACGGTCCATGTTTGCCTTTGCCAATTCGGCCTGGGCGTATTCCAAGGAGATATTTAATGTCTTTTCCCCATTGGAAGGCATGTCATACATGGCCTCCATCATTATATTTTCCGTAATACTGCGCAACCCGCGGGCACCTAATTTATACTCGACGGCCTTATCCACAATATACTGGTAGACATCATCTTCAAAAGTCAACTGAATGCCATCCATTTCAAACAATTTGACATATTGTTTGATAATAGCATTCTTAGGCTCTACAAGAATCCGCCGAAGCGCATCTGCATTCAGTGGTTCCAAATAAGTCAGGATCGGCAGACGTCCGATAATTTCCGGTATCAGACCGAATGACTTCAAATCGGCTGGGGTAATGTATTGCAAGAGATTTTTACGGTCTACCTCCTTAGTCTCCTGATTGGTAGAGAAGCCGACTGCCCGGGTATTCAATCTTTGGCCGATCTTACGTTCAATACCATCGAATGCCCCGCCGCAAATGAAAAGGATATTCTTCGTGTCCACCTCTATCATTTTCTGCTCCGGATGCTTCCGTCCTCCCTGGGGCGGTACATTTACCTTTGAACCTTCCAGAAGCTTCAAAAGTCCCTGCTGCACACCCTCTCCGCTCACGTCTCTCGTTATACTCGGGTTATCGCCTTTCCGGGCGATCTTATCGATCTCATCGATAAAGACAATTCCCCGTTCCGCTTGCTCTACATTATAGTCGGCAGCTTGCAACAGCCGGGTCAAAATGCTTTCAATGTCCTCTCCTACATACCCGGCCTCGGTCAGCACCGTTGCATCTACAATAGCAAACGGCACATGCAACATTTTGGCAATCGTCCTGGCCAGCAAAGTTTTTCCCGTTCCAGTAGAACCCACCATGATGATATTGCTCTTCTCAATCTCCACGTCATTACCTTGCTCCTTGGGCTGCAGCAAACGTTTATAATGATTGTACACCGCTACGGAGAGATTCTTCTTGGCTTCATCCTGCCCGATTACGTACCCATCGAGAAAAGCCTTGATTTCTTTTGGTTTCGGAATTTCATCCAAATGGACACCAAACTCTTTCTGCGTGGATTTCATCTTTTCAAAGGCCTCTTCGATAATAGAATGGGCCTGTTCTACACATTCATCGCAAATGAAACCGTTCATACCGGAAATCAGCAAGCCGACCTCATTCCGTGAACGTCCGCAAAAAGAGCATTTATCTACATTTTTTGCCATTTTACCTTGCCTGATTTTTTACAAGAACAGTATCAATCATACCATATTCCCTCGCCTCTTCGGAAGTCATCCAATAATCACGGTCGGAATCTTTTTCAATTTTCTCGAAAGGCTGATGTGAATGATTGGAAATGATGGTATATAATTCCTGCTTCAGTTTCTTGATCTCTTTGACCGTAATCTCCATGTCGCTGGCCTGCCCCTGGGCACCTCCCATAGGCTGATGAATCATGACACGGCTATGAGGCAACGCGAATCGTTTTCCAGGAGTGCCGGCCACCAATAGAACCGAAGCCATAGAGGCCGCCATGCCGGTACATATCGTGCTGACATCGCTCTGGATGTATTGCATCGTATCGTAAATACCCAAACCGGCATAAACGACGCCACCGGGAGAATTGATATAAATGGAGACATCCTTTCCTGGATCCGCACTATCCAGATACAGCAATTGTGCCTGAATTACGTTGGCCGTATAATCATTGATTTCCGTACCCAGGAATATGATACGGTCCATCATCAAACGGCTGAAAACATCCATTTGGGCGACATTCAACGGCCGTTCCTCGATGATGGTAGGATTTATATACTCAGCGACAAAATTGGAGCGGGAAGTCACTTTCATATATTGGTCCAAACTATTGCCATTCATGCGCAAATGCTTCGTGGCATATTCATAGAAATCGTTTTTCATATTTTATTATATTTTACCTTGGTAAAAACAATCATCGGAGCATTAAAGTTCTTCCCGTACAGAAGCGGCGATCGCATCCATCTCTTCACCGGATAATTTCAAATGCTCTTTTCTGAAATCCATATCTTTTTCGCTGTTCATAGGAATCAAATGGATATGTGCATGAGGCACATCCAATCCCATGACACACATACCCACCCGGTTGCACGGGATGGCCTTTTTCAGGGCGACAGCAACCTTTTTTGCAAAAAGGATATGATCAGCGAGTGCCGTATCATCCTGATCGAAAATATAGTCTATTTCTTTCTTGGGGATTACCAAGGTATGGCCTTTGGCGACAGGACTGATATCAAGAAAAGCATAGAACTTTTCGTCTTCGGCAATCTTGTAGCTGGGGATTTCACCCGCTACGATTTTTGAGAAAATACTTGCCATTGTCTTCAAACAGATTAAATGGAAATATTAAGGACCTCAAAACTCATGATACCGGCAGGCACCTTGACATCGACAACATCGCCCACCTTTTTACCCAGCAAAGCCTTGGCAATCGGAGTTTTGATAGAAATCTTTCCCTCTCTCAGATTGGCCTCACTTTCGGCCACGATCGTATAGGTCATCTCCTGACCGGTTTTCTTATTCTTCAGAAGGACTTTACTCATAATCTGAATTGTTTCCGACTGTAATTTGGTTTCATCGATGATACGGGCATTGGCAACCTGATCTTTCAGTTTGGCAATCTTCATTTCCAACATACCCTGGGCTTCTTTTGCCGCATCGTATTCGGCATTTTCCGACAAATCGCCCTTATCTCTTGCCTCTGCGATCTGGGCAGAAACCTTTGGACGTTCTACACTCTCCAAATAATTGATTTCTTCGAGGATTTTTTTGTATCCATCCTCGGACATGTAACTTACTGCCATAATAATTCTATTTTTTATTAATTTGATTACTCTTGTTTTTTCGAATGATATTAAAAAAATTATCCCAGAATATTTCAGCTGGAATATTGTATACCAAGGTCAAGCGTGTACATTACAAGCACCCGCTTATTTATGACAATTATCTTTTGCTATTGTTTATAATGCCTCTTTTATAGCGGCGTCAAGATCCTTATCACTTTCCACCTTTGTCACATTCTCCCCGTTTCGGGTCAAAATATACATCGTCGGAAGTTTTGAGACATTGTAAATAGAAGCAGGACGAGAATACATGCTCCCGTTTTCATAATAGACCTCCTTATCCCTTACAACTGTCCACGGGATATTGTCGGCACTTGTTTTCCAGAAGTTCTCGTCAATATCCAGGCATACCTGATAAATGCCAAAGCCCCGATCCTGATATTTCCGGTACAACTCAGCCAATTTCATGTTGTGAGAAACGGAAACCGGCAGGCCATAAGCTGTAAAATCCAGCAAAGTGACAGCCTGCTGCTGCACCAAAGATGATAAGAGCCGCATGACATCGCCATTATCCGGCAATTCTATATCGAAATAATTGCGTACTTCTATTTTTGTCTGCGAAACAGAATCGGCGAGCTGCTGCCGCATTTCTTTTTTTCTGACAGCCTGACCTTCCAGAGCAAGCCGTTCCAGATGGGCACACCGGGGGGAAGCAGGATAATTATATTTCCATCCCGTAGCCACGGCGCCATAGGCTTTATTGTCCTGAACGCTATGCGGATCGAATATTGCCATTCCGTTCACACTCTGAAACAGCACGAAGTAAGAAACAGGATCGGCCGGATTGGCATAAATATAATCGGCAAGGGCCTGTTGCTTATATGCTCCAATCATAGCAAGGACAGAGTCCCGATATATCTGTTCCGAAATATCGCCATTCCGGAATGAGGCACTTGCCTCCATCACGGATTTCCTCAGCCGGTTTCCGTGTAAAACGGCTCCTTTAATCCTATCGTTCACCGGAGAAGCGGCCACGACATAATCGATTCCAAAATTTTTAGAATCGGAAGTGACGTAAAGAGGTGTCAGTAAGGTATCGATGACCAATGGTATGGATTGAGAAGATAATCTTAAATTAAAAAAGTCCGGTCCAGGCTCCACTTCGGCAGAAAACCTAAATTTGCCGGACTCATCCAGTAATAAAGTATCGACAACCGTAGGCCGGCCGTTTCCGAGATGCTCCAGTACAAGACATTTGCCCTGAGCATTCGTAATCACACCTTCTATCGTCGTCATTCGACGAGAATCGCATCCGCAACATAATAATATGGCGGCAATCAATATATATATGGGATGAGTTTTTTTCATAACAAGGAAATAGATGGGTGCAAATATAGATAAAAATAGGATGTTAAGCAAAGAAAACAACTTTTTAACGGCTTTCCGGAAAAGTTTTGTACGGGAAAAGACTGTATATCCCTTTTATTTTTGTATATTTGCGCGATTTTAAGAGTGTAAAATTTTATTATTATGGTAAATTCATTGGTAAATCCAATCAAAAAGACGATTACTTTAAGTGATGGAAGAACCATTACTTTGGAGACCGGCAAAGTGGCTAAGCAGGCCGACGGCGCAGTCGAGTTAAGAATGGGCGGCACCATGTTGCTGGCCACAGTTTGTACTTCAAGAGATGTTACCCCCGGCACGGATTTCATGCCGTTGACCGTTGAGTATAAAGAAAAATATGCTTCCGCAGGGCGTTTTCCCGGAGGATTCACAAAACGCGAAGGAAAATCTTCCGACTATGAGATCTTGGTATCCCGCCTGATCGACCGGGCACTCCGTCCGTTGTTCCCGTCCAATTACCATGCAGAGACATTCGTCAACGTCACTCTATATTCTTCTGACAAAGTCAACCAGCCGGATGCCCTGGCCGGATTGGCCGCTTCTGCCGCCATGGCTGTATCCGGCATTCCGTTTGAAGGTCCGATCTCTGAAGTGCGTGTGGCCCGTGTTGACGGTGAATTCGTTATCGATCCGACTTTTGAGCAGATGAAGCGTGCTGATATGGATCTGATGGTCGGTGCTACCTATGACAACATCATGATGGTGGAAGGAGAAATGGATGAAGTTTCAGAATACGACCTCCTGAATGCCCTCAAGGCTGCCCACGACGCTATCAAGATCCACTGCGAGGTGCAAAAGGAACTGATGGCCGCCGTGAACAAACCGATCATGGAATATTGTCACGAGGTTAATGACGAAACCTTGCGTGCCGACGTCAAAGAAAAATGTTATGCCGCTTCTTACGCTATCGCACAGAGCGGAAACAAGAACAAACACGAACGCGAGGCCGCATTCAAGGCCATTTGCGAAGAGTATATCGCCAACCTGACAGAAGAGCAACAAGAAGACGAAGAATATATCGGCATGGTGAAACGTTATTATCATGACGTGGAACGCGAGGCCATGCGCCGCTGCATTCTTGATGAAGGAAAGCGTCTCGATGGTCGCCAAACGACTGAAGTTCGTCCTATCTGGATCGAGCCGGACTATGTCCCCGGTCCTCACGGTTCCGCCATCTTCACCCGAGGCGAAACACAGGCTCTTGTTACTTGTACCCTGGGTACAAAATTGGATGAAAAGATGATTGATGATGTCCTCCGCCAGGACTACGACCGCTTCCTACTCCATTATAATTTCCCTCCGTTCTCCACGGGAGAGGCTCGTCCGCAGCGAGGAGTAGGTCGCCGGGAAATTGGACACGGACATCTGGCATGGAGAGCTGTCAAAGGAATGATTCCGGCAGACTTCCCTTACACGGTGCGGGTTGTCTCGGATATTTTTGAATCAAACGGTTCATCTTCGATGGCAACCGTTTGCGGCAGCACATTGGCCATGAGAGATGCGGGCATCCCGATGACACGGCCGGTATCAGGTATTGCCATGGGACTCATCAAGGACGAAACTTCCGACAAATATGCTGTGCTTTCCGATATCTTAGGAGACGAAGATCACTTGGGCGACATGGACTTCAAGGTTACCGGCACGGAAAAAGGTATCACCGCTACACAGATGGATATCAAATGTAACGGATTGTCTTATGAAATCCTTGAAAATGCACTCCTACAGGCCAAGCAAGGCCGCACCCACATTCTGAATAAGATGCTCGAAGCCCAGCCCGATCATCGTGCCGATCTCAAAGATCATGCACCGAGAATGACAGCCTTCGATGTTGACAAGGACTTCATCGGAGCAATCATCGGCCCCGGCGGCAAGATCATTCAGGGTATTCAGGAAGAAACCGGAACCACTATCACTATCGATGAAAGTGATGGTAAGGGTCATGTTTGCATTTCTGCCGTAGATCGTCAGTCTATCGAGGCCGCAGTGGCCAAGATCAAGGCCATCGTGGCAATGCCTGAAGAAGGTGAAATCTATACCGGTACGGTAAAAAATATCCAGAGTTTCGGCGCATTCGTTGAATTTATGCCTGGCAAAGACGGCCTTCTGCACATTTCTGAAATCGATTGGCGCCATTATGACACCATGGAGGAAACAGGCATTAAAGAGGGTGATGTTTTGACTGTCAAACTGATAGAAATCGACAAGAAGACCGGTAAATTCCGTCTGTCCTCTAAAGTTCTCAAAGAGAAGCCCGAAGGATATGAAGAACGCCCGGCAAGAAGCAACCGGAGCGAACGCCCGGAACGTCCGTTCCGTCAGGATCGCCGTCCGATGCGCGACAACCGTGAATTCCGTCCCCGCGAAGGCCGCAATAACATGCGCCCGGACTATCGCGGAGGTTTCGAAAATAACGATTGAACCGATAAATAACTGAAAATATTTTCAGGGTCGTATTTCATAGCGTATGAGATACGACTCTGATTTTATAAAACAGATCTGCAATATGAATCTTATCCGTTTTTTTACTCACGAAGAGCTGTCCGGCATCCAACTGCCGGCAAAGTTCAATAATCCGTTCAATTACGATCCGCATATCCTATGCCGCCATGCAGCCCGAATCGTAATGAAGGACATCTCTATGCGTCCTGACTGGGAAACGGAATTCAGACAAGGGAAAATGCTAGGCGTCCTGGTTGTCCGGAAAAAGGAGAAAGACGGAGAGGAGCAGATCGGATATATCACCGCCTATTCCGGACAGATTCAAAAGATTTCATCAGACGGCTATTTTGTTCCTCCGGTATATGATCTCTCGATCCCCCAAGACTTTTACGTGCAGGAAGATAAAGCAATCTCGGAACTGAATCGACAGATTTCTTCACTACAGTATGATGAAAAATATCTGGTTCTAAAACAAACGTATCTACAAAAACGAAAAGAGGCGGAATCTGCCATTCGTAAGCATCAGGAAGATATACGGAAAGCCAAAATCAAAAGAGATCTGCTGCGAAAGGAAATGCAACTTTCTCCCGACCAGGAAACGGACCTGCAACGGGAAAGTCAATTCATGAAGGCCGAATTGAGGCGGATAAAAAAACATTTTCAGGAAGAACTGGCCCATATAGAGGATGAGATACAAGATTATAACACTCAAATTGAAATCTTGAAGCATTCCCGTAAACAATATTCATTTGCGCTTCAAAAGAAAATTTTTTCCCATTTCAGATTCCGGAATGCCTGGGGAAAAAGCAAAGATCTCTTAAAAATTTTCGAAGACTTCCAGTCCCAGTTACCTCCGGCCGGAGCCGGAGAATGTGCGGCCCCTCGCCTGCTGCAATATGCCTATTGCAATGAATTGCAACCTCTCGCCATGGCGGAGTTCTGGTACGGTATCTCTAACAAAGACCAGAATCGCAAACACGGCTGTTACTATCCCGCTTGCTTGGAAAAATGCGCTCCGATTCTATCTTTCATGCTCGAAGGCCTCTCTGTCGAAGGAGAAGTTCCGCCACCGATCGCGAAGGGAAAAACGGAAGTCCAAATAAAAATACTATATGAGGACTCTTGGCTCATAGCCGTCGATAAACCGGCGGGAATGCTTTCCATACCGGGAAAAACAGGCGAGCGTTCTCTTGTTGAATATCTGCAGCAACAACTTTCTCCATCCACTGAACTATTTCCCGCTCATCGTTTGGATATGGACACCTCCGGAGTTCTTCTGCTGGCTAAGGACAGACATACCTATCAATCATTGCAACAGCAGTTTATAAAGCGAAACATCAAAAAAATCTATATAGCGAAACTAAAAGGTAGACTGTATAGTCAAAAAGGAATCATCTGTCTCCCCATCTGCCCCGATAAAAGCAGACGGCCGATGCAAACGGTTGATTGGAAACATGGAATAACCGCAATCTCTATCTACGAAATCCTTGAACAGACAAGTACAGAGAGCCGGATTAAATTAATGCCCTTAACCGGACGTACTCATCAGCTGAGAGTGCATGCTGCCGACAGACGCGGTCTTAATTGTCCTATCGTCGGAGATCCGCTTTATAATCCTGAAACAGCTTCTGACAACTTCCGGCCACGCTTGATGCTGCACGCTATGTCTATCCGCTTTACCCACCCCGTACTGCAGAAAGAGATTGAGATTTCCAGCCCTTGCGAGTTGGAGAAATAAGATCTATTACAATAATTTCAGACAAAAACCTTTCAGTTTCTGACGTTAATAGTCGTTAACCCATACGTTTAATGACGAACCATTCCAGCTCCCAACTCGTTTTCCGGGCAGATAACCATCAATAAAAAATCAACTATTATGTTTTTCATCTGGTACATTATCATAGGTATCATTGCCGGCTTTGTTGCTGGTAAAATCATGCGCGGCGGAGGCTTTGGCCTTTTGGTAAATCTGATAGTCGGCATCATTGGAGGTGTCCTTGGGGGCTGGATTTTCGGGTTATTCGGAATTTCCACTCCTGGCGGCTGGCTCGGAAGTCTGATCACTTCGATTGTCGGGGCCATCATCCTGTTATGGATTCTTTCGCTATTCAAACGGCGTAATGTCGAGTGAGTATAAACTCATAACATACAATCTTTTCATAGAGAAGTCTTTCCGGGCTTCTCTATTTTTATTGTATTTTCTGTCACTAATCACAAAAACAGAAACAAATTTGTTAATTTACTCTGCTGCATTAAGCAAAAAAACGAACCGCCGGTGATTGAGATCCGTTATAAGGGCAGATGTACATCTCTTCAAATCGAAATTATTAACTTAAACATACTATTATGTTTTACCATATAAAAGATTTACAGTTCAACGCCCGCGTTTCGCAACCCGACCCGCGTTTTGCCCGGCTTCTGCTGGACGCGTTCGGAGGTGCCAACGGCGAACTGAAATCCGCAATGCAATATTTTGTCCAGGCCTTCGGTTGTCGCAAGCCTATGCCTGACAAATATGACATGCTCATGGACATTGCGACCGAAGAACTTGCCCATCTTGAAATCGTAGGCGCAACTATTCAAATGCTCCTCGGCCCTGTCGGCGGAAAAATGAAAGATGTTGTCGAAAACATGGAAATCAACACCCTGATGGGAGGAAAAACCTCCAAAGAGGATTTCATCCATCAGGCCTACACCAATCCGGCGTTCCTCATTACGGCGCAGGGGCCGATGTTGACTGACTGTAACGGCAATCCATGGAGTGGAGCCTATGTCCATGCGAACAATGAACCTACCGTAGATCTTCGTTCCAATATGGCCGGCGAAGCCCGGGCAAAAATTTGCTACGAATATCTTATGCCCCTTACCGACGATCCCGCCGTACGTGAAACATTAGGTTTCCTGATGACGAGAGAAGTTACCCACTATCAACAGTTCGAGGCAGCACTCGCAACAATAGAACAGAATTTCCCTCCCGGAGTTCTCCAAACCGATCCGCGTTACAGTAACCTGTATTTCAATATGTCCAAAGGTGACGATAAATTAGGGCCATGGAATCAGGGAGAAAGCTCCCAGCTTAAAGAAGAATGGCAATATATTGATCGTCCTGCCAAACATGTCTATGAAACTAACGGACTGTTAAATCAAGAACCCCGCGGCACACACCGCAATCCGGAAAAGCTCCGCAAAACAGAAGAAAAACTATCTCAGGAACGTAGTTCGCGCGTCCTTGATAGTCAAAAGGAAAAAAATATGCAATGGAGCGACTACAGTTGCGACTGCAAACAAGAAAAACAAAAAGACAGCAAACAAAAAGCTGCCATATATACCTAACCCACAAAATACATACAACTATGAATAAGAAAACAGAAAAAAAGTGCGAATGCACTAAGGATTCCAAGAAGGCAACACAGGCCAAGGAAAAGAAAACTGCGACTACTTGCGAAAATTCAAAATAAAGGAACCCCTCCTTTCACAATAAAAATCCCCTGCCGTTTTTTGCGACAGGGGATTTGTAAATAAACAGGTATCGTTCGGATAAAAAGTGTTATTTCAAACCTTCCATACCCATCCGTTCGCTAACCTTATTATATTTCTCTCGAAGCTCAGCCTTGTTCGGGCAAGACGGCTTCTGAAGAAGTTTGTAATAGATCTGACGCAAGCCGATGCCGGTATTGGTATCTACTTCCGAAGTCTGCAGATCAAAAGCCTTTTCCAGGTAAGGCAACGACTCTAAATACATAGGCTCGCAAACTTTATCAGCCTCATCAAACTTCCTCTTGGAATACAATTCATCTTCTTTAGCCTGAGCTCTGTTAAAGAGAATACGCCCGATGTTGCTATAAGATGTCGCTGACTCTGGATCGATTTCCACAGCTTTTTTATAACATTCCATAGCACCGGCTTCGTCTTCCTGAGTTTCCAACAGACGACCCTTCAAATCCAAATACTTTGCATTATTGGGATCCAAAGCCAAAACGTCATTCAGATAGTTGATAGCTTTGGAATAATCGCTCCGGCCTAAATAGAAGTTAATCAAAGTCTGCGGATAGAAAGGTTCCTCCGGTAATGCCTTGGCAGCTTCCTTCAAGGTCTCCTCATATTTCAACGTGTCACCGCTCAACAGATATTCATTGGAGAGAATTTTAAAAACATTATCCTCTTCATACTTGCGGCCCATCATAAACATACAAGCTTCGATGGCTTTCTGATGGTCTTTCATCTGCATGGCAGCGTAGGCACGATAAAAACCGATCTGGTTTACGGTCTGCTCGTTACCTAACTGTTCCAACACAGACTGTGCCTGAGCATTACCTTCAAACATAGGCAGTTTTTGGCTGTCAAGGAAAAGATTGAAGTAATCATAGGCCTTTTGAAAATCCTTTTTATCGTTGAAATAATAGATGGCAGCATTTGCAAAGGCCCCGGAACCCAAAATATTAGTCATATTGGTAATAATGTCGGGAGAAAAAGTGGCTTCCACCTTGCCTTTGGCATTCGGCTGCTGATCAAGATCATAAGCAACGATAAAATAATCATAAGCCTTTTTGGCACAGTTGTACATTGCCTCATCGTTTGTCTTACCGCCAGTCTGAGGCTTGTTTCGCTCAGCATTGAAGTTGTTATATTCTACCAATCCGGCAGTATAATATAACTCAGCGTTTCCTTTTGCCACAGGACTTTTCAATGCCTTTTCAATTGCGCCTCTTGCTGCATTAAAATCAGGATTTTCGGCACGAGTTGCCTCCGTTTTAGCCGTTTTGATATCAGATTTCAATTCTTTAAGAGCGGCCTTCTGAGCCTTAGGATCCAGATCCTGGGCTGATACTCCTGCCAAACAAGCAGAAAGTAAAATAGTTGACAAAAACAGTTTTTTCATAATAACAAATGTTTTATGTGTGAATATGCTAAATCATTAATTATTCATTGATGATGTCGTCTTCTGCAGAGGTATCGGCCGTTACATCGGACGGCTGTGCGGTTTCACCTAACGATACTTCCTCTTCTTCGGAAACAACTTTACATACCGATGCGATCCGGTCGTTTTTCTTCGTCAGGTCAATCAACTTAACTCCCTGAGTAGCTCTACCCATAATCCGCAAACCATTAACATGAAGACGAATTACGATGCCGCTCTTATTGATAATCATCAAGTCCTCCTCCTCGGTAACACTCTTGATAGCTACCACGGCGCCTGTCTTATCCGTAATGTTCAGCGTTTTTACGCCCTTGCCCCCTCGGTTTGTGATACGATAGCTCTTGACCGCCGACCTCTTTCCGAAGCCCTTTTCAGAAACCACCAGAATACTGTAAGGAGAATCATCTGTAGTATCCTCTTCTTCGGTAAGTTCTTCTTCTTCTGCAACAATATCTTCATCTGCATTAAAATCATTGTCGCTGAACAAGGAATCTGTAGCTACCGCTACTTCCTCATTTATTTCGTCGGTTTCCTCTACATCATTGTCAGAAGTCTGAACGGTTTGTCCGGGATAAGACAAAGCAATCATGCCGACCACTTCATCCAAACCATCATCATCCAAACGAATACCGCGTACACCGGCGGCTACACGGCCCATCTTTCTGATCTTATTTTCCGGGAAACAAATAGCACGACCATTGCGGTTTGCAAGAATGATATGTTCTGTGCCGTCAGTCAATACAACATCTACAACCTGGTCTCCTTCATTGATGGCGATAGCATTGATACCGTTAGTTCTCGGTCGTGAATAGGCGGCCAAAGAAGTTTTCTTAACCAATCCCTTCTTCGTACCGAAAACAAGATAATGAGAATTGTTGTATACCTCATCATTCAATGTTTTGATCTTTACAAACGCCGTAACCTTATCATCCGGTTCGATATTGAGCATGTTCTGAATAGCACGGCCCTTGGAAGACTTATTTCCCTCCGGCAATTCATACACCTTAGACCAGAAACAACGGCCTTTCTGAGTGAAAAACATCAATGTATTATGCATTGAGGCCGAATACATGTATTCAATAAAGTCTTCGTCACGAGTACTGCTACCCTTTGCCCCGACTCCACCGCGGTTCTGAGTTCTGAATTCTGAAAGCGAGGTACGTTTGATATATCCGAGATGGCTAATGGTAATCACCATCTCATCATCTGCATAAAAATCCTCGGGATTAAATTCCTCCGAAGAATAAACAATCTCCGTACGACGCTCGTCCCCGTAATTTTCCTTGATCTCAAGCAATTCATCCTTCACGACTTTCATACACAAAGCCTCATCGGAAAGAATCTGCTTGTAATAGGCGATCTGCCTCTGCAACTCCTGATAGTTGGCATGCAGTTCTTCCTGCTGCAAACCGGTCAGCTGGCGCAAACGCATCTCAACAATGGCACGCGCCTGAATCTCATCCAATTCAAAACGGGACGTCAATCCGACAATAGCCTCTTCCGGAGTCTTACTTGCCCGTATGATACGAATTACCTCCTCGATGTTATCGCAAGCAATGATTAATCCGGACAAAATGTGCGCTTTCTTTTCGGCTTCCACCAAATCGTATTTCGTGCGACGAATCACCACTTCGTGACGATGATTCACAAAATGCGTAATGATCTGTTTCAGGTTCAACAACTGCGGTCGCTGCTGATTTGTAGGACCAACCAGAGCGATATTATTGACACTGAACGCGCTCTGGCATTCGGTCATTTTATATAACTTGTTCAGTACCACATTGGCATTGACATCCTTCTTCAAATCGACCACAATGCGCATGCCCCGGCGATCAGACTCATCGTTGGCATTAGCAATACCCTCGATTCTCTTCTCATCCGCAAGCGTTGCGATATGCTTGATCAATTCTGCCTTATTGACTCCGTAAGGAATTTCCGTAATAACGATGCGGTCATGTTGGCCTTCTGTCTCGATTTCGGCTTTAGCCCGCACCACGATACGTCCTCGACCGGTTTCATAAGCATCTTTAACACCGGAATAACCGTAAATAATACCACCCGTCGGGAAATCCGGGGCTTTGATATACTGCATCAAGTCCTCGATAGAAATCTCCGGATCGTCGATATAGGCACATATACCATCGATACATTCCGACAAATTGTGCGGAGGCATATTTGTCGCCATACCGACAGCGATACCATTGGCACCGTTAACCAGCAACGTCGGTATTCTGGTCGGCAAAACCGTAGGTTCTTTCAATGAACCGTCGAAGTTATCCTGCATGTCTACGGTATCCTTATCGATATCGCGCAACATTTCTTCCGAAATTTTGGAAAGACGAGCCTCCGTATAACGCATAGCAGCCGGAGAGTCACCATCTACAGAACCGAAATTTCCTTGGCCGTCCACCTGCGGATAGCGCAAGTTCCAATCCTGGGCCATACGCGCCAAAGCGCCATAGACAGATGAATCGCCATGAGGATGATATTTACCCAAGACCTCACCGACGATACGGGCTGACTTCAATGTTGGTTTATTGTACCGATTGCCGATCCTGTCCATACCGAATAAAACTCGGCGATGAACCGGCTTAAAACCGTCTCTTACATCAGGAAGTGCGCGGGCGACAATGACTGACATGGAATAATTGATATACGATGTCCGCATCTCATCCTCAATATTCACTTTGATGATCCGGTCCTGATTTAAATTACTATCTACCATTTAGGAAATGATTTATTAAACTTCTCGATGGCAAGCAACACAATTTTCATAATACCACTTGCCGTTTATACGGTTGCAAAGATACATTATTTTTTCAGCTTAATCGCCATTTATGATGGAAAAATGGAATGTCGCCTCAATCTGTTCCGATTTTTGCCACCTTATTTGTCCCATTTCCTCTATTTCGCATTTTAAAGGGGGCTGTTTCGATTCTACCCCTTCCGCCGGCGCTGAAAATTCAGAGTCTAAAAACGGATCTCATTCAACAGAAAGCCCGCTCTGATGCCTATTTGAAAATGTGACCGTCCGGTTTTCATCACGCTGACGAATCCTGCAAAATCCGCAACGGGCGTCTTCAGCAAGCAGGTGATATCCCCTACAAAATAGCTCTTCCAGTCAAAAGAGGCACCGGCAAATTTCTGTATCGGTTGAAACCAATAGCCATCCAAACGGAGCTGCACATTCTTGAATAGTTTCCAGACCGGGGCCAGACCGACCGCCCCGAAACGCCTTGCCCTCAAATATTCATTAAAAACCTGCATGGAATAACCATACGGTTCAAACGCCGGCAACCGAAGCTCCGACAACAGCGGGTTTCCCGTTCCCGGCGTATTGCTCCACAAAAACTGAGCTTTTCCACCAAGACTGAAATATCGCCAGAGGCTCCAGTATTTTTCCCAACAGGCCTCTCCTTTCCACCATCTTTCCCGTCTATTCATATAATAATTCCATTTTATATTCCACTGATAACCTCTATCCGGATAAAAGAATTCTTTCATTTTCCGGCATCGCAATTCCACGCCCGTGCGCAGCAGATTATAGGCGCCTTTCCATTCTCTCTGCGTCCTACATACATCTTCCAGATTTCCGTAGCCGACATTTGCGATCAGCTTGCCCCGTTTATTCAGCGGCACACCCAATAGCCACTCCGCATAAGTCTCAGAATGCCGAATATGGGAAACCTCCGAACGGTCAGCCAGTATAATCTCTTCCTGCGAATAGCGGTTTTTAAACCAGCTTAGCCGAATAGTACTGATAACGGGACGATCGGTTGGCACCTCAGACCTCAATGCCAATGTCGTACTATAATAAGAAGAACCCATCTGGGCCTCCAGCCTAATATCTGTAGCCACCTTCTGGATACTTTTATACCCCAGCCCCATAAAAAAACGGCTGCCATTAACTGTGGTCAACAGTCCGCCCACACGAAAATCCAAATTCCTGTTCATTTCCATATCGATACGCAATATCTGCTCCGACGAAGCACTATTCTGCCCGCCCCCCGGCCCCGACATTTCACACTCCTCATTAACCAATTGCAACCCGATATCCGATATTTTATCATCCGATGCCAACTCATAAAAGCCGGCCCGCAAAGCGGGCAAGTCCAGACTTCTAAAATGCCGTAGCACATAACGCTTCTGGCTCTCACTCACCCCCGATACTTCGATCTTTTTCACATTCAGAAAATCTTTACGATCAAGATACCTGCGCCGGGCCTCCGTTAGTTCCTGTATCGTACGTAGACGGCCGATTCTTGATCTTATGCTATCGGCATACACAAGACCGGCCTGGTATCCGATAGCAAATATCTCATCTGCCTTATGAAAATCGAGTAACCCCACATCCGAGAGACGCATCCGGATCCGGACTCCCATGCTGTCCGGAATATCGTAGTCGGTATATTGCACGACCATACTCTCCAACTGACCGATGATGTCATGAGATTCCGGACATTGGGGATTATCGGAAACCACGCTACCGATAACAAAATCCGGCTGAAACTCGCGACAAACAACATCCAGAGGAAAATTATTATAAATACCTCCATCATAAAACAATACGCCCTCCACCCGGGTCGGCTGAAAAACAAATGGAAAGGACATAGAGGCCTGCACAGCATTTCCCAGATCCCCTTTGCGAAAAATCACAGGAGACTTATTGCAGACGTCGCTTGCAACAGCCCGGAAAGGGACAAAAAGACTGTCAAAGGACTGATGACAACGAAGCGTATGGAGCGAATAGACCTCAAACATTCCGAACTTCATCGGCGCCGGATCTACCAAGCTATGCCTGGACAACAAACGCGTCGGAAATTTCAGGCTGTCAGACAATGCCAGCTTAATCCGAAAAGCTTTACTCTGCGGATAGTCCTCCCGATACGACGCAAGCCATTCTTCCGAAATCACCCCGCTTTGCCACATCTCAAAATCGCGACTTTTCATAAGTTTCAGCATCTGCGAAGGTGTCATCCCGATGGCATACATCGACCCCACGACTGCGCCTATCGAAGTACCGGCGATATAATCCACCGGAATTTCATTTTCCTCCAATGCCTGTATCAAGCCGATATGCGCCACACCCTTGGCTCCCCCTCCGCTCAACACCAGTCCAACTGAAAACGGGCGTATCCCGTCATCCCCAGCGGCGGACAACACCCCTATGATCGTCAAAATACAAATACACAATACTTTTAACCGATTCATGTCATCAATATTTACTATTCCGCATCCATCGCGCCTCCACCGACAAGCAAAAAAACGCTACACACGAAATCGCTCCGCCGTATACCAATAAAAATAACAAACCCGAAGCAATATTAATAACCCTATTATCAA
>CAZMOE010000036.1:0-26767 GCA_964567855.1 uncultured Prevotellaceae bacterium | reverse complement strand
CTCAGTCGGTAGAGCACTGGTCTCCAAAACCAGGTGTCGGGAGTTCGAGTCTCTCCACCCGTGCCAAATACTTAGGAAACTATGTGGAAAAAAATAGTTAATAACGTAAAAGATTCTTATTCGGAACTTGTAAATAAGGTTTCTTGGCCAACTCGCTCTGAGGTGACAAGTAGTTCTGTAGTCGTCTTGTCAGCTTCCGTGATTATTGCGCTGGTTATCTTGGTGATGGATTTGGCATTCGGAAATGTATTGATGTCCCTTATTTATACGGGCCAGTTAAATTTCTAATCGAAAATGGCGGAGCTGAAGTATAGATGGTACGTCTTACGTTCTATCAGCGGAAAGGAACTGAAAGTTAAAGAGATCTTGGATGGAGAAATCCGGAATGGAGATCTTGGTCAGTATGTTCAGCAGGTTATTGTGCCTACTGAAAAAGTGGTTTCTTCTGTTGGTGGTAAAAAGGTTCAAAAGGAAAAGGTCCTTTTTTCCGGATATGTTTTCGTTCGATGTGCTCTTGTAGGCGAAGTGCAGTCTCGTTTAGCTAGTACGACAAATGTCGTGAATTTTCTTTGTGGCCGTAACTCTAAAAAGCCGGAGCCTCTTCGGGATGATGAGGTTGCAGCCATGTTGGGAAATATCGATGTAAAGGCGGAATTGGAAGACGAGACACAAATTTCTTATATGGTCGGCGAACAGGTAAAAGTGAACGATGGTCCATTTAAGGATTTTGTCGGAGTTGTAGAAGAAGTTAACGACGAGAAGAAGAAGCTGAAGGTTATGGTGAAGATTTTTGGCCGTAAAACGCCGTTGGAATTGAACTATAATCAGGTAAACAAATAACGAATAAGTAAGCTGGATTCAGAAGGGAGTTTGTGTCGATAAAGTTTTGTTACGGACTTGAGATAACAATCCTGTTTGACTGAATAGCTATTATAAAATCAAATTTATTTAAAATGGCAAAAGAAATTGCTGGGCAAATCAAGCTGCAAATCAAAGGTGGTGCAGCGAATCCTGCTCCTCCGGTTGGACCTGCTCTTGGTTCTAAGGGTATTAACATCATGGGTTTCTGCAAAGAATTTAATGCAAGAACCCAGGATCGTGCAGGAAAAGTTTTACCTGTAGTTATTACTTATTACACGGATAAATCTTATGACTTCGTTGTTAAGACTCCTCCGGTAGCAGTACAATTACTTGAGGCAGCCAAAGCAAAAGGCGGTTCTGCAGAGCCGAACCGTAAAAAAATCGCAGAGGTATCTTGGGAACAGGTTAAAACTATTGCAACTGATAAAATGGCAGATTTGAATTGTTTTACTTTGAAATCAGCTATGACAATGGTTGCCGGTACTGCACGCAGTATGGGTATTTCTGTTAAAGGCGAATTTCCGGAACTTTAAACTTCAATTGTAACATGGGAAAACTTACTAAAAATCAGAAGTTGGCCGCTGCTAAAATTGAAGCAGGAAAGGCCTATACGCTTGCCGAAGCTGCCGCTTTGGTAAAGGAAATTACTTATACGAAGTTTGACGCATCTGTGGATGTTGATATTCGTTTGGGTGTGGATCCCCGTAAGGCTAACCAAATGGTTCGTGGTACGGTATCTTTGCCTCACGGTACTGGAAAAACAGTTCGTGTCCTCGCTTTGTGTACTTCCGATCAGGAGGCTGCTGCGAAAGAGGCTGGAGCTGACTATGCTGGTCTTGATGAATATATTGAGAAGATCAAAGGAGGCTGGACTGATATTGACGTGATCATTACCCAACCTTCTTGCATGGGTAAGATCGGTGCTTTGGGTCGTGTTTTGGGTCCTCGTGGTCTGATGCCTAACCCCAAGTCCGGTACGGTGACTATGGATGTCGCTAAGGCCGTTAAAGAGGTAAAGCAGGGTAAAATTGACTTCAAAGTAGACAAGGGCGGTATTGTTCATACGTCTATCGGTAAAGTCTCTTTCGCTCCTGAAGCTATTATGGCTAATGCCAAGGAATTCATCCAGACAATTATCAAGTTGAAGCCTGCAACTGCAAAAGGTACCTATATTAAGAGCATTTACCTTTCAAGTACGATGAGTGCCGGTATTAAAATCGACACAAAATCTATTGACGAATAAAAAACAATGACTTATGAAGAAAGAAGATAAAGTCCTTAATATTGCAAAGCTTGAAGGCTATTTGGAAGAGTATGCACATTTTTACATTGTGGACATCTCTGGTTTGAATGCTGAGAAGACAAGCGCTCTTCGTCGCGCATGTAACAGCAAAGAAATCAAACTTGTGATGGTTAAGAATGCAATGTTTGTTCGTGCGTTGAAGAATAAAAACATTGATTGTTCTTCTATCGAATCTGCTTTTCATGGTACATCAGCTATCATGTTCTGCAATGTGGGCAATGTTCCTGCAAAACTGATTGAGCAGGAAGGCAAAACCGGTATTCCGGCATTGAAAGGTGCTTACGTTGAAGAATGCTGCTATGGTGCAGATCAGCTTCAGACATTGGTTGCAATCAAGAGCAAGAACGAACTCATCGCAGAAGTTGTGGCTTTGTTGCAATCTCCTGCAAAGAATGTCATTTCTGCATTGCAGAGTGGCGCCAATACTATCCATGGTGTGCTTAAGACCTTGGGTGAAAAAGGTGAATAAGAGGATTTCAGCATAATATATTCTCTTACCTTTATAAAACAAATATTTAAAACAAATTCAAAACAAAACAATTTATAAAAATCTTACAATTATGGCAGATTTGAAAGTATTAGCAGAAGAGTTGGTAAATCTTACAGTTAAGGAAGTTAACGAACTTGCTACAATTTTGAAAGAAGAATATGGTATCGAACCTGCAGCTGCAGCTGTTGCTGTTGCTGGTCCTGCCGCAGCTGGTGCAGCTCCGGCTGTTGAAGAAAAAACTTCTTTTGATGTTGTATTGAAGGACGCTGGTGCAGCCAAGTTGCAGGTTGTTAAGGCCGTTAAGGAAGCTTGCGGTCTCGGCTTGAAGGAAGCTAAGGATCTTGTTGACGGTGCTCCGAGCACTGTAAAAGAAGGCCTTGCAAAAGCAGAAGCTGAGTCTTTGAAGAAGGCTCTCGAAGAAGCTGGTGCAACTGTTGAACTTAAGTAATTTACCTGAGCATTCTCAGGTTTTGGGTTTAGACTCCTTTTTTAGGAGATCTAAACCTTTTTGCGCTTAAATCTAAATTTTAAAGATTTAATTATATACTATCTTGAATATTTAAGATGGCATGGTCCTAGCGCAAAGGACAATGGTCTTACAAGATACGACCGATGACTTCCTTTCTTTAAGTTCAATTTTTATTCTTTAGATATAATGTCAAAAACTGTTTTGGGTGTTAAAAAGCCAAGAGTGAATTTTGCATCTATCAAGAGTCCGTTAGCATATCCTGATTTTCTTGATATTCAGCTTAAGTCTTTTCACGACTTTTTGCAGCTTGATACACCGCCAGAAGAGCGTAAGAAAGAAGGCCTTTATAAGGTTTTCGCAGAAAATTTCCCCATTGCAGATACTCGTAACAATTATGTTCTTGAGTTTCTGGACTATTTTGTTGATCCGCCCCGTTATACCATTGAGGAATGTTTGCTTCGTGGATTGACTTACTGCGTTCCATTAAAGGCTAAATTAAAATTATATTGCACCGATCCCGATCATGAGGAATTTGAAATGACGGTTCAGGATGTATATCTTGGCCAGATTCCTTATATGACTCCTCAAGGTACGTTTGTAATTAACGGTGCGGAGCGCGTTGTGGTCTCTCAGTTGCATCGCTCTCCCGGTGTATTTTTCGGTCAAAGCCTGCATACGAACGGAACGAAGTTATATTCCGCTCGTATCATCCCGTTTAAGGGATCATGGATCGAATTTGCTACCGATATCAATAATATCATGTATGCTTATATCGATAGAAAGAAGAAGTTGCCGGTAACTACGCTTCTTCGTGCAATCGGTTTTGAAAGCGATAAGGATATATTGGAGATTTTCGGTCTTGCAGAGGTCGTCAATGTTACTCTTGATAATTTGAAAAAATGTGCTGGTCGGAAATTGGCCGCACGTGTATTGAAGTCGTGGGTAGAGGATTTTGCCGATGAAGATACCGGTGAAGTCGTATCTATTGAACGAAATGAGATTGTTGTAGATCGTGAGGCTATACTTGATGACAAGACGATCGATCTCATTATCGAGTCTGGAACGGAGACCATTTTGTTGCAGCGTAATGATGTTAAGCTTGAAGATTATGCTATTATTTATAATACGCTGCAGAAGGATTCTTCCAATTCGGAGAAAGAAGCTGTGCTTTATATTTACCGCCAGCTCCGCAATGCAGAACCCGCTGATGAGGCTTCTGCTCGCGAGGTAATTCAGAATCTGTTCTTCTCCGAGAAGCGTTATGACCTGGGAGAGGTCGGCCGATATCGTATCAATCGGAAGTTTAATTTGCCGATTCCTGCCGATACCAGGGTTTTGACAAAAGAAGACATTATTGCAATTATCAGATATCTTATAGAGTTGATCAATTCCAAGGCAGATGTCGATGATATTGACCACTTGTCAAATCGTCGTGTCCGTACTGTCGGCGAACAGCTCTATAATCAGTTTGGAATAGGGTTGGCGCGAATGAGTCGCACCATTCGTGAACGTATGAATGTTCGCGACAATGAGAACTTCACTCCGGTGGATCTTATTAATGCCAAGACCATTTCATCTGTTATCAATTCATTCTTTGGGACAAATGCCCTGTCTCAATTTATGGATCAAACAAATCCTTTGGCAGAGATTACTCACAAACGCCGTATGTCGGCATTGGGTCCTGGCGGTCTAAGCCGTGACCGTGCCGGATTCGAGGTCCGTGACGTTCACTATACTCACTATGGTCGTTTGTGTCCTATTGAATCTCCTGAAGGTCCTAACATCGGTTTGATTTCTTCCATGTGTGTATATGCCAAGGTTAATGAACTTGGATTTATTGAGACACCTTATCGTCTTGTTACCAATGGAAAGGTTGATCTTACTGATGAAGGGGTACAATTTATGAGCGCCGAAATGGAGGAAGATATGATCATTGCCCAGGGCAATGCTCCTCTCCAGGATGACGGTTCGTTTGTAGAAAGGCGTGTAAAAGCCCGTGAAGGGGCAGACTTCCCTGTTGTAGCTCCGGAAGAGGTTAACTTGATGGACGTTTCTCCTAATCAGATCGCTTCCATCGCCGCTGCATTGATCCCCTTCCTTGAACATGACGACGCCCACCGTGCGTTGATGGGGTCCAACATGATGCGTCAGGCTGTCCCGCTGATGACTTGCGAGGCTCCTATCGTGGGAACCGGTATCGAAGATCAGTTAGTTCGTGACTCTCGTACTCAGATCATTGCCGAGGGCGAAGGAACCATCGACTATGTTGATGCTACGACCATCCATGTTCGTTATGACCGTACGGAGGATGAAGATTTCTGTTCTTTCGACGACTCTCTTAAAGTCTATAAACTGCCTAAGTGGCGCAAGACAAATCAAAGCACTACCTATGATTTGCAACCCGCTTGCCTTAAAGGCCAAAGGGTTAAAAAGGGAGATATCTTGACGAAGGGATATTCTACCGAGCAGGGTGAGCTCGCTATCGGTAAGAACCTCATGGTTGCTTATATGCCGTGGAAGGGCTACAATTATGAGGATGCCATTGTGTTGAGCGAAAGGGTTGTGCGTGAAGATATTTTGACATCCGTGCATGTCGATGAATATACTTTGGAAGTTCGCGAGACTAAACGAGGTATGGAAGAATTGACTTCCGATATTCCGAATGTTTCCGAAGATGCTACCAAGGACCTGGATGAACGAGGCATTATCCGTGTGGGCGCATTGGTTGAGCCCGGCGATATTTTGATCGGAAAAATTACTCCTAAGGGTGAGTCCGATCCTTCTCCGGAAGAAAAATTGTTGCGCGCTATTTTTGGAGACAAGGCAGGCGATGTGAAAGATGCCTCCTTGAAGGCAACTCCTTCGCTTAAAGGTGTTGTCATTGACACTGCCCTTTATTCTCGTTCCATCAAGGACCGCAAGGCAAAATTGGCAGAGAAGGCACAGATGCCTATCCTCGAAAATGATTTCAGCGATCGTCAGGATGCCCTTAAGAAAATCCTGTTGGAGAAGTTGATGAAGATTACCGAAGGTCAGGTATCGGCCGGCGTTAAGGATTTCCTTGGTGTTGACATTGTGGCCAAAGGGCAGTCATTTACCATCGGCACGCTTTCCAATATCGACTATACGACAATCCAGGTAAGCAAGTGGACGCAGGACGAACACGTGAATGATTTGATTCAGTGTACGATTATCAACTATCTCCGCAAGTCAAAAGAGATCGAGGCCGAATTGCGTCGTAAGAAGTTCGATCTTTCCATCGGTGACGAATTGCCGTCAGGTATCATAAAACTTGCCAAAGTTTATATTGCCAAGAAACGTAAGATCGGTGTCGGTGATAAGATGGCCGGCCGTCACGGTAACAAGGGTATTGTCTCTAAGGTCGTCCGTGATGAAGACATGCCGTTCTTGGCCGATGGTACGCCGGTGGATATTGTTTTGAATCCGTTGGGTGTGCCCTCACGAATGAATCTTGGACAGATCTTCGAGGCTGTTCTCGGTTGGGCCGGACGTAAATTGGGCGAGAAGTTCGCTACTCCGATTTTCGACGGTGCCAGTCTGGATGATTTGAACTATTGGACAGACAAAGCCGGGCTGCCACGTTATGGCAAGACCCAGTTGTATGATGGCGGAACCGGCGAACCTTTCGATCAGATGGCTGCTGTGGGTGTAACCTACATGCTGAAGCTCGGCCATATGGTTGAAGATAAGATGCACGCACGTTCGATCGGTCCTTATTCTCTTATCACGCAGCAACCGTTGGGTGGTAAAGCCCAGTTCGGTGGACAGCGTTTCGGAGAAATGGAAGTTTGGGCACTTGAGGCTTTCGGTGCCGCTCACGTACTTCAGGAAATCTTGACCGTGAAATCCGATGATGTTGTCGGACGTTCCAAGACCTATGAATCCATTGTGAAGGGTGATAATATGCCGACTCCAGGTCTTCCAGAATCCCTTAACGTACTTCTTCATGAATTGAAGGGCCTCGGATTGAGTGTGCGCCTGGAATAAATATGAATTATGGATGATGAATTATGAACAATGTATAGTTGGCCGCCGGCTGCGGTTTGTATGCAAGTTCATAATTCATGATCGGTTTTTCAAAACTCCGAATAAGTATATCTTGTTTCATGATTCATTTTTATAATAAAAAAACTAATAACTAATTGCTATGGCTTTTAGAAAAGATAATAAGAAGACAAACTTTACCAAGATCAGCATCGGTTTGGCCTCTCCCGAAGAAATCCTCGAGAATTCTTATGGCGAGGTTCTTAAACCCGAGACTATCAACTATCGTACTTACAAACCAGAACGAGACGGTTTGTTCTGCGAGCGTATTTTTGGTCCTGTTAAAGATTATGAATGCCATTGCGGCAAGTATAAGCGTATCCGTTATAAAGGAATTGTTTGTGACCGTTGTGGTGTTGAGGTGACTGAAAAGAAAGTTCGCCGCGAGCGTTGCGGTCATATTCAGTTGGTGGTTCCGGTCGCTCATATCTGGTATTTCCGTTCTTTGCCCAATAAGATAGGCTATCTTCTCGGTATGCCGACGAAGAAGCTTGATTCTGTGATCTATTACGAACGTTATGTCGTAATGCAGGCCGGCGCATTGGAGAAGCTGGAGGATATTCATAAACTGGACACTCTTTCCGAGGACGAGTACTTGGATTGTCTTAAGAAAGTCGGCGAGAAAAATCAGGCTTTGCCCGATGACGATCCGAATAAATTTATCGCCCGCATGGGTGCCGAGGCCATTTATGATTTGCTCTGTCAGGTAGATTTGGACGCTTTGTCCTACGAGCTGCGTGACCGTGCCAATCAGGAAGGTTCCGTACAGCGCAAGACCGAGGCTTTGAAGCGTTTGCAGGTGGTTGAGGCTTTCCGAGCCTCTAAAAATCGGAATCGCCCGGAATGGATGATCATGAAGATCCTTCCCGTTACCCCTCCGGAGCTTCGCCCGCTGGTGCCGTTGGATGGTGGTCGCTTTGCAACCTCCGACCTTAATGACCTGTACCGTCGTGTGATTATCCGCAACAACCGATTGAAGAGGTTGATGGAAATCAAGGCCCCTGAAGTGATTCTCCGCAATGAAAAGCGCATGCTTCAGGAAGCTGTCGATTCTCTTTTTGATAATTCCCGTAAGGCCAGTGCCGTTAAGTCTGATGCCAATCGTCCGTTGAAGTCCCTTTCCGATTCTTTGAAAGGTAAACAGGGTCGATTCCGTCAGAATTTGCTCGGTAAACGTGTTGACTATTCTGCCCGTTCCGTAATTGTTGTCGGTCCGGAATTGAAAATGAATGAATGCGGTCTGCCGAAATTGATGGCCGCAGAACTCTATAAACCGTTTATCATCCGTAAACTCATTGAGCGCGGTATTGTGAAGACGGTGAAGTCTGCCAAGAAAATTGTAGACAAGAAAGAACCGGTGGTCTGGGATATTCTCGAACTTGTGATGAAAGGACATCCGGTACTCTTGAACCGAGCCCCGACTTTGCACCGTCTCGGTATTCAGGCCTTCCAGCCGAAGATGATTGAAGGAAAGGCAATTCAGTTGCATCCGTTGGCTTGTACGGCATTTAATGCTGACTTCGACGGTGACCAGATGGCCGTTCACCTTCCGTTGGGCAATGCTGCCATTTTGGAGGCTCAGATTCTGATGTTAGGTTCTCATAATATCTTGAATCCCGCTAATGGTGCACCTATCACAGTGCCGTCTCAGGACATGGTATTGGGCCTGTATTATATTACCAAACTGCGTCACGGAGATAAGGGCGAAGGCTTGACGTTCTACGGCCCGGAAGAGGCAATGATCGCCTACAATGAGGGAAAATGTACTTGTCACGCTATTATCAAATGTCTTGTTGATACGGTGGACGAACAGCATAAGCCTTGCAAGCGTATGATTGAAACCTCTGTCGGTCGCCTCATCTTTAATGAAAAGGTGCCGGCTGAAGTCGGATACGTCAATGAAGTCATCACCAAGAAATCTTTGCGTAATGTCATTACCGACGTTATTAAATATTGCGGTATTCCGCGTACGGCCGACTTCCTGGATGATGTGAAGAATCTCGGCTATTACCAATCATTCAAAGCCGGTCTTTCTTTCAACCTCGGCGATGTGCTTGTTCCTGAAGAGAAAGAAGAACTTATCCGCCAGGGCCATGAAGACGTTGATGCCATTATGGATGAATATAACAACGGTTGGATCACCAATAACGAGCGTTATCAGAAAGTCATCGACGTATGGTCTTCCGTCAACTCTAATCTTTCCAAGATTTTGATGACGCAGCTTGCCGCCGAAGATCAGGGCTTTAATGCTATCTATATGATGATGGATTCCGGAGCCCGTGGTTCCAAGGAACAGATTGCCCAGCTTTCCGGTATGCGTGGCCTTATGGCCAAGCCGCAGAAGGCCGGTGCCGAAGGCGCTCAGATTATTGAGAACCCGATTTTGGCGAACTTTAAGGAAGGTATGTCAGCCCTTGAGTACTTTATTTCTACTCACGGTGCCCGTAAGGGTCTTGCCGATACCGCTTTGAAGACTGCCGATGCCGGTTATCTTACCCGTCGTTTGGTGGACGTCGCTCATGATGTCATCATTCGTGAAGAGGATTGCGGTACTCTCCGTGGTCTTGTCTGCACGGAATTGAAGAACAACGATGAGGTGATTGCCACTTTGAAGGAGCGTATCCTTGGGCGTGTTACCGTACATGATATCGTGCATCCGATGTCCGGTGAATTAATCGTTGCTGCCGGTGAGGAAATTACCGAACGTATTGCCGACATCATCGAAGAGTCACCAATCGAGCAGGTTGAAATCCGTTCCGTGCTCACTTGTGAATCCAAACATGGAGTCTGTGCCAAGTGTTATGGCCGGAATTTGTCCACCAACCGTATGGTTCAGAGGGGCGAGGCTGTCGGAGTTATTGCTGCACAATCTATCGGTGAACCTGGTACTCAGTTGACACTTCGTACCTTCCACGCCGGTGGTATTGCCTCCAATGCTGTGGCCGTTTCTAACTTGAAAGCCGGTTATGATGGTATTATTACTATCGATGAGCTTCGTACCATCGATGTTACCGAGGACACGGGGCGTAGTTATAAAGTCGTTGTCAGCCGTATGGCTGAAATGCGCATCGACGATCCTCGTACTGGTATCGCTCTTGCTACGGCCAACATTGCTTACGGTTCCAAACTCTTTGTAGAAAGTGGCTCTGAGGTTAAGAAAGGTGATCTTATTTGTGAATGGGACCCCTTCAATGCCGTTGTTGTCTGTGAAGTCGGTGGTAAGATCCGTTTCGAGAATGTTATCGAAGGTATTACTTATAAGGCCGAAATTGACGACGCCACCTCTCTCGAAGAGAAGATCGTTATCGAATCCAAAGACAGAACCATTGCTCCGGTTGCCCATATTGAGGATGCCGATGGCATGATTCTCCGCTCATATACTTTGCCGGTCGGTGCCCACATCATGGTATCTGAAGGTGATGATATTACCCCGGGATCCATTCTTGTTAAGATCAACCGGGCCAGCAGCAAGGCCGGTGACATTACCGGTGGTTTGCCGCGAGTTACCGAGTTGTTCGAGGCCCGTAATCCGTCCAATCCGGCCGTAGTCGCTGAAATCGACGGTGAAGTTACCTTTGGCAAGATCAAGCGAGGAAACCGGGAAGTGGTTATTACCAATAAGTATGGTCAGGAACGCAAATATCTTATTCCGTTAGGAAAACAGATCCTTGTACAATCTAACGATTATGTGCGTGCCGGTATGCCTTTGTCCGATGGCGCTATTACGCCTGGAGATATCCTCCGTATTTTGGGCCCGACAGCGGTACAGGAATATATCGTGAATGAAATTCAGGATGTATACCGTCTGCAGGGTGTAAAGATCAATGACAAGCATTTTGAGGTAATCGTTCGTCAGATGATGCGTAAGGTTATCGTGGAAAGTCCCGGTGATACCCGCTTCTTGGAAGCACAGGTTGTCGACAAATTGGACTTTGCCATGGAAAACGACCGTATCTGGGGTATGAAGGTGGTTCTCAAAGCCGGCGATTCGGAAACGATAAAGCCCGGTATGATTATTACCACACGCCGTCTGCGGGATGAAAACTCGATGCTTAAGCGTCGTGATAAGAAATTGGTAGAGGTTCGTGACGCAGTTCCGGCTACTTGCGAACAGATTCTCCAAGGTATTACCCGTGCGGCATTGGGCACCAGCAGTTTCATGTCTGCAGCATCATTCCAGGAGACTACGAAAGTTCTGAACGAGGCCGCAATTCTCGGTAAAGAGGATCACCTCGAAGGCATGAAGGAAAATGTCATTTGCGGACACTTGATACCGGCCGGTACCGGTCAGCGAGAATATGACAAGCTCCTTGTCGGCAGCCGCGACGATTTCAATCGTGTATTTAACGCACCTCGCAAGGCTTTGGATTTCTAATCGGATTCCGTATTAGGTAGGCCTTGAGCCTGACGCCTATTTACACAATACGCCCCCGAAGTTGGATGAACCGAGTTTTCGGTTCCGACTTCGGGGGCGTTCCTTATAAATTAAGATTCAGTCTTTTTTATATACGCTTTTTATTGTTTCGTCAGTCTGAATCCGACTTTCATGCCGTTGTATTGTCCTGCGATGGCCGAAATAGTGGCCAATGATGACATATTTGCCGAAACGGTCTGGAAAAGAGTCAGCAATTTGGAGGCATCGAAGGTCAATGCCAGGTTGGAGCCGGAAATAGTTGTATAGATCTTGATTTCACGGCCGGTTTTAGTGAGTATGGAGATCGTCTTATCCTCTTTGTTGAATGTGTAAGTTGCGGACATCGTCTTTTTTCCGACACTATAAGTGCAGTTTCCATCTTTGTCGAATGTGAAGACCAAAGTACCTTCTTTGATGCCGACCTTTTTGTAAATGCCGACCAGTTTGGATTCCACATTAGAGGCTATCACAGAGCCTCCTGCATTTGAAAGCGCATTTTCGCTCTCAAACTGAACGCAGGGGGAGTTATAACTCCAGGTGCCGATCAGGTTCTCTTGCGTGGTCGTCAGATTACCGGTAACGGAAGCGATAAGATTGCCAATCAGATTGGAACCATTGTTACCATCGTCGTTGGAATTTGAAGAGGTTGCAGCTCCTATAACCTGGTTGAGAAGATTGCCCAACTGGGCCTGGGCCGGGGTGGCCATCCATGCGCTGGCAATTGCCATTGCGCCGATCAGAAAAATTTTTTTCATTAGATTAAAAGTGTTTGTGTGATGATATTTGTTAGCGTTTTGTCATTCTTGTTCATGTTTGTTGTCCGGCTATATTACGGAATATCCTTTGTCAACGGTCATACTTCTTTACCATCTGTGTGATTCGGGTATTGAAATTATCGGCATCCAATAGTTCTTCCAGAGTGAGGTGCATTCTGTAGTGCCAGTAATTATCCGGATTGGAGGGAACGTTTATACGCTCTTGAAGCGGATTGGAGTAACGCAGATTCTCATCGATACTCAACCAATCCTGAAGCGGCAGAATTGTCAGCATGGCCGGAGAACACAAATGGTCTTTTATGATTTTTGCGCATATCCACGGCTCTGCTGTTTCGGGGGCCTGGCCGATACCCTGGAGTACGGAACTATAATAGCGTTGTGTTTGTTCGCGATTCTCCGTCCACCATGCACGTATATTACTCAAATCGTGACTGGATGTAGTGCATACGGAATAGTACGGATAGTTCTCCGGCCGGCCGAATTCTTCAAACCCTTTGGGCATACGCTGTATTTCAAGGCTGAGGATACGTAAATCTTTCATAACTTCGGGGACGCAGGCCGGGATCATTCCTAAATCTTCACCGCAAACCAACATATCGGTTGCGTGGATCAGTTCCGGGAGTTTCCGCATTGCTTCTGCATGCCAGAAGTCGTTATGCCTGCAATAGAAGAAGTCATCATGCAACCGCTGGTAGGCCTGTTGTTGTTCCGGAGACAGAGCGCGGAAAGAGGCCGTATCCATTCCGTTGATACGGGGATGGAACATTCCCTGCCGTTCCGGATCTTCAACGAAGAGTACTTCGGTCAGCATCTGGAAGAGTTTTAATTTCAGAGGCTTTTCCGATTCCGGATGACTTTTGAAATAGCCTTCCACTCCCCGTTGGCTACCAAAGCGCTGGCAGACTCTGTAACGCGTTTCCCCGAGAGTGGGAATTTCCAGAAATTTACCTTTGACTTTAGAAATAACAACCGCATCTTCATCGAAAAGTTCCTGCAGAGTCTCATCTGTGATGTATGGCAGGGCATGCCGGTCGTAATCGAATATGAAACCATATTCTTTCATCTGATGAGGAGTGAGAGGCATGGCCGGATTGAAATGTCCCAATAGCCCCTGTACGGCATGAAGCGGAATTTCCCAGATACGGAAAAAACCTAAGATATGATCGATGCGGTATGCATCGAAATAATCGCTCATTTTGACAAACCTCTCTTTAAACCAGCGGTAATTGCCGGAGGCCATGGCCTGCCAGTTATAGGTGGGGAAACTCCAGTTTTGCCCGTTTCTGTCAAAAGCATCGGGCGGAGCGCCTGCCTGGCTGTCGAGATGGAACAGATGGCTATGAGCCCACGCATCCACACTATAGCGACTTATGCCGATGGGAATATCGCCCTTTAAGATGATGCCGTGGGCGTGGGCATAGTCCCGGGCGGCGAGCAGCTGCAAATGCAGATGGTATTGGATGTATTTGTACAGACCTATTTTTTCGTAGACCTTTTCGTCTGTATTCAGTTGTCTGACGATTTCTTCACTATAGTTGCTTTCTTTCCAAGTATTGAAATCGGCAGTTTGATATTTATCCCTCAGATAACAGAAGGCGGCATACGGGTCAAGCCAATATTTGTTTCTGTCATAGAATTTGCAGTAACCTTCGCCGGCGAGCTCTTCTTTCCCGTTCTGTTGATAGAACAATTTCAGATATTCCCATTTGAATGCCGCTACTTTCTCATAATCGACCGCCGGCAGGCGGTTAAGCTGTTGCCGTTTTTTGCGGAATGCGGCCTGCAGGGATGAATCCTTGAGTCTGCCCAGTTGCTGGAGGCGGATATACATCGGATTCAGGGCAAAGGAGGAATTGCTTTTATAAGGGTAGGAGTCCCGCCAGGTATGGGTGATGGTCGTGTCGTTGACCGGAAGGATCTGAATGACTTTCTGATGTGTTTTTTCCGCCCAATCGACCAACAGACATAGATCGGAGAACTCTCCGATTCCGCTGCTTTCATTCGATCGCAGGGAGAAAACCGGAATAGCCACACCGGCTCCCCGCCAAGGGTTTTGCGGATTGTTGAAATGCAGATTGCGCACCAATACGGCATCTCCTTCCTGCAACGTGCCCGGGTCGAAATAGCGGTTGCATCCCGGTTCCCAGGCTATCAATTCGCGGGTGGCCTCATCAAGTATGACGAATTTATAAAGCAACGGAAATTGGATGGCCTCCAGACGGACGGTCAGGCTCCAATAGGGCTGCCGGCTGGCATCCATGATGGCTGCGGTCTGCGGATTCCAGTCTCCGAATGCTGCCGTGTTACCGCATACGGCCAAAACCTGCCCTTTGCGGATAGTGGCGGCCTCGCATTGCAGTGTCAGTGAAAAGGGGCTTCCCGGCCGGGGCGCATCGGCGGCGGCCCGGACAGCCGGATGTCCGAAGATAGATTGTGTAAAGGCCGACGAAAAGAAGGGCTGATCGGCCGGATTCTCATTCCATGCGTCGAACAGTTGCAATGTCTGTAGATCGGTTCCTTTTACCGGAAGCTCCAGACGATGTCCTTCTCCCCACTCCGTGCGAATCACTTTCCCCTCTTTGGCAAGTACATAATGGTATGGGCTGCCGCAGAGCCGGGCCTCATCGATTTTTAAAAACCAGTGGCCCCGCCCGTCATTGTTCAGCGCCAGGGCATCATAGGGTAGTGCCCGTCCGTCATTCGGTTTTCTGTTCGGACAAAGATATATTTGTTCGCCCCACCGGGCATTGTATTCGATGTGTATGGAGATTATCATAATGACTGTGGAATCTTATACGAGTGGCGAAGATACGGCAAGTTGTTCGATTTTCAAAATTTATTGTTGAAATTTGAGTTATGCTGCTGTCTCTTTGGACGATAATGTTTATCTTTGCCGCCGTTTGTCTTTGTCAGCCTAAGTCGGGGCAAAGATCATTGTAGGTTGTGAGCAATGCGAAACCGCAATATTATTTCATTATGTTAACTAACAAAGTAGAGAAACCTTTCCGCTGGAAGCGCTTTACCCGTGCTTCTTACGCTGTATTCATGAGCTTGACTCTCCGCCGGAATTTTACTATCGGCGTTCTCTCTGCTGCCATGCTTAGTACGGTCAGTCTGAAAACCAAGGCTTTTCACGCCAGTGGGGATGCCGGAATCCGTCCGTCTGAGCTATCTGCAGATCCGGATCCGGGAGATTCCATGATCGTCAGCCTTGGGGATATCGAAGTCCTCTCGAGCCGCGTTCCCCTGACGCAAGTTCAGGCCTCGCGCATGGTGACTGTACTTTCTGCGGCGGAGATTTCCGCTGCGGCGGTACAAAGTATCAACGACCTTCTGGAATATGCCGTCGGAGTCGACGTCCGCCAGCGAGGAGAGATGGGGGTCCAGACCGATATTTCGGTGCGGGGCGGCACCTGCGATCAAATCACACTTCTTCTTAACGGTATTAATATTTCCGCTCCGAATACGGGACATCATTCGGCCGATTTCCCGGTTTCCGTGCAGGATATCGAGCGCATCGAGGTGCTGGAAGGTTCTGCCGCGCGGGTGTTCGGGACGTCGGCCTTCTCAGGAGCAATCAATATTGTGACCCGGCAGGAGGCCGATGCCATTTCCATTCATCTGGCCGGTGGAGAATACGGTTATGCCGGTGGTGATATACGTATCGGCAAATCCTGTACGGCCAAAGAGAGTATCGGCGATGCTTCCCGTTTTACGCATCACCTCTCCGGCGGTTATAGTCGTGCCGACGGCGCTACGCCGAACAGCGGATACGAGAGTACCCGTGCTTTCTATCAGGCCGCTTACAGCTCATCTGCTGTGAAAGCCGATCTCCAGCTTGGCTACAGCTACAAACCTTTTGAGGCCAATACTTTCTACGGCGCGGCAAGTACCGATCAGTGGGAAAGTAACGAACGCTATATGGCCGCGTTACGGGCAGAGACGCAGTCCGGCCGTTTCCATTTTGCGCCGGCCATCTATTGGAACCGTTGGTTCGACCACTACCAGTGGCACAAGGACAGCCCGTCGGGTGAGAACTATCACCAGGTCGATGTTTACGGTGCCATGCTGAACAGTTGGGTCGACAGCCGATGGGGCAAGACCTCATTGGGTATCGAGATGCGTAACGAAGGTATTTACAGTACCAAACTCGGAAAACCGCTGGCCGAAAGCGAATGGCGCAAGACGGCCGGCCATGACGGCAACAGCTCCGTTTTCTATGGTTTTCATGATAATCGGACCAATATCTCCGCCTTTGGCGAGCACAATGTCCTGTCGGATCATTGGACTTTTTCGTTCGGGGTTTTGGCAAATCTCAATACCGGGTTGGACAGCCGCTGGCGTTTTTATCCGGGTGTCGATATTTCGTGGAGGCCTTCGTCTGACTGGAAACTGTTTGCCTCCTGGAATATGGCCCTCCGCATGCCCACGTTTACCGATCTTTATTATTCCGGTACAGGAATCGAGGGCAACGATCACCTTCATCCGGAAAAGACCACCGATGTCTGTATAGGTTCCCGTTACAGACGCCGGGGATGGAAGGCCGAGGCCTCCGTCTTTTACAGTCATAAGAGCAACATGATCGACTGGGTGGTCTATGCCGGAGATTCAACGGATACCTATCGTTCCGGCAATTTCAAATTGGACAATGCAGGTTTTGAGATCTCGGCCGCATGGTTGCCCTGGGAGGTGAGCGACGATGAATACTGTGTGTTGCGCAGGCTTGGCATTGCCTATGCCTATATGAATAGCGACATCTGCTATGAGGCGGATGTTGTCCGTAGCAAATACGCTATGGAATATCTCCGGCATAAGGTGGTGGCACAGGCGGAAGTCCGTCTTTTCAGACGGCTGGATGCCACAATGTCCTGGCGATGGCAGGACCGGGTCGGTGAAGGCAACAGGGCCTATGCTTTATTGGATGCGCGTCTGTCATGGAACGCTCCCTCCTGGTCGTTATATGCCGACTGCGCCAATTTGCTCGACAAAACCTATTTCGATTATGACATCGTCCCCCAGCCGGGACGCTGGCTGAAAGTCGGTTTTGTCCGCAAGTTTGAATTATGAATTATCCGAGCAGATAACAAGAGAATTTAAATTATTTGATAAATCAGGTTTCGCATTTTTATAAATAACAGGCGGGACGCAGGACCATCAGTCCTGTTTCCCGCCGATTCTTTCATGGCCGATAGCCCTTTGCTATCGTATCACGGAACCCAGGGCTTTTGCTACGGTATATCCCATGCTCCAGGCAGCCTGTAGGTTGAATCCGCCGGTAATGGCATCTACATCGAGGACTTCTCCGGCGAAAAAAAGACCGGGACAATGACGGCATTCCAGCGTCTGTGGCCGAATGTTGGAAAGCGCAACTCCGCCGCAGGTGACGAATTCTTCTTTAAAACGGTTTTTCCCGCCGACGGCATAAAGATCGTTGGTGAGAATGGCGATGAGCCGATTGTAGTTTTTGCGTCCCAGTTCGCTCCAGCGTTGTTCCGGGTTGAGGTTCCCCTTGGTCAGAATATGGCGCCATAGTCTGGCGTTGAGGTGGCGGGGATATGCACTTTGGAGTTGCTTCTGAGGGTTCTGCGAGGCGATGTCGGCCAATAGTTTTTGCACTTCTGTCTCATTTTGTTCGCCGCACCAGTTGATGCAAAGCCGGGCCTGATAATTGTTGTCGTGCAGGATGTGCGCAGCATAAGATGATAGCTTCAGGATGGCGGGGCCGCTCACGCCCCAGTGAGTGATAAGCAGTGCCCCGGCAGCCCTCAATTTGGTGCCGGCCAATCCTACACTCACCTGATTGACCACCGTTCCCATAAGCCGGGTGATCTCCTGGTCGGGAAGGCAGAAGCTGAAAAGCGAGGGTACCGGCTCGATAATGTCAAGCCCTAAATTGTCTAAGAATGACAACCCGCTGCGTTTCGGGCTGCCTCCTGTCGTAACGATGACGGCATCTGCAACCGCCGGGTCCGTTTGCTGATTCGTGAACCGGATGCGAAAGCGATGTTCTGCGGTTGCCGACGTGGCATTTTCTGTAAGATTCGGGGTGATGCTTTCTATTCGTCCCACGCGGTGGCCACACCTGAGCTTGATACCGGCTGATTGCATCAGCCGGGTCAGGGTATGGACAATTTCCATGGCATCTTGTGAACGGGGAAAGATACATTCATCCTCCTGAACGGTCAGCCGGATCCCTGCTTCTTCAAACCATCGGCAGGTGTCTTCCGCACCGAATTCGGCAAGAAGCCGCTTCATGAGTTTGTCGCCTCGCGGATAGGCGGAGGCGAGATTCGTGACCTCGCGAAAGGTATTGGTTAAATTACACCGGCCTCCACCGGTGACCGCAACCTTTGCCAGCGGTCTGTTGCCGCTTTCATAGATGACGATATCGGCTGCCGGAGCGAACCGTTTGAGATTGATGGCCGCAAAACATCCGGCGGCGCCAGCTCCGATGATGGCAATTTGCATAATGCTGCAAAGTAAAACTTTTTTAAGAAAATAAGCAAGAAAACAGAGGAGAAAGTCTGTTCCGGGAACGAGTTAGCCGAATTAGAAGAGACCGGATTTGCCGATTGGTCCCGTTTCCGTTTGTCTTTATTCCTGTTTTGTCAATGTGTGCCTGAGATAATGGTCGTTGAAGTCACTCTTTCTCGGGCTTGGTGGCCTGCCATTCATCAATCGGACGTAGAGGCTCCTCTTGGGGCAGAACGTTTACAGGGATGCTTTATCTGTTCGTATTTTCTTGTCTCGTGGAGGCATTGATATAAACTATGCTTTTAGCTTGCAGTTTGATAGCTGGGATTTACTATAAGTTTTAGGATTTATTGGATGTTGCTTGTTGTTTTTTTCGTATCTTTGCACAATGAATCCTAATAATTGTGGAATCAATATTTTAAAGTGTCACATATAAATCTAATTCAATTATGAAAAAACTTTTTAAGAGTACGCTCTTGCTGATGGTTATGCTGTTTACAGGCGTATCTGCTTGGGCTGCGAAGGCCGAGGACGATCATGTCACGTCGGTTCGCTTTTGGGACTTCACCGCAGGAAAGAATCATGCGAATGAAGTGACGGATTGTGAGTATTGGGCTGCCAGTAGTAAGGGACGCTATTCTTTGGCAAAGGCTCTTGAGAATCAGGAGTTGCCCTCCAACACCGGTGGTGCATTGACAGGGCTTGATGGCGTTTATTTCACGGTTTCGTCAGGGGCTGTTTATGGTATCTCTCAGAATTTCTGTTTCCAGAATGGCAAGATGACAGTTCGAATCCCGGGTTGTGGAAGAAATGATGAGATTATCGTCGACTTTTCCGGTGCCGGTGGCGACGCCACTGTTACTTCGGAGAATATCACACAGACCCTTACCGTGCCTTCAAATATCAGTAAGCAGTGCGATGACTCAAAGGTATCCACTCGTGTCAAGGAAGATGGTGAGGTAGTACTTGATATGAGTTGCGGTAAAGGTTTCCGTCTTTATGGAATCACTATTAATCCGTATGTTCCGAAAGAACGTCACTTCACGGATATCAAGATAGACTTTACTACAGATCCTTATACTGTAGTGGCGCCGGCCGATGGCGTTCTGCCTGAGGGTGTGACCGTGGAAGGTACATGGCATGACTCGCAGCACGGATACAACTCATCGACAGTCACCGTTCCTGTTGACGGAGCCGTTAAGATCACGTTCGGCAATTGTTCATACAACGGACACGGAGCTACGATCAAGAATGGTGATGAGGTGCTTGCTACACTGCCTTGTGCCGGTAACTGCGATGGCACGACAACATGGACATACAATAGTGATGATGATGCGGTGCTCACAATAATCACTCCGTCTTACTGTCCTTCTCTCGCGGTTGAGGCTTGTGACCTGATTCCTGATGTGACGGTTTCTTACTATGACACAGATGGCAAACTTATTGGAAAGGATGTGATTCCAGGCGGAACGGATCTCATGTATAAATATGGTGTAAATGATGTTACCGTTCCGGAAGGTCAGGCTTTCCGAGGCTGGTTCGCCTCTACGAAGTCAACGGCCGAGAAGGTGGCCGAGGGTACGTCATTGCAGGTCGATACAGAACTTTATGCCCGTGCTACCAAGATTGAAGAACCTACCTCCACATCTCGATTCGTATACGACCTTACTAAACCTTATTTTTATGTAGAGGATCACGAGGCGATAGAAATAGATGGTAGTTACTATAACAATCACGGTTGGCTCATTGGCAATGGTGGAACTATCAAGGTCAAGGTTGCCGGCAAGTGTTATGTGACGGTAGGCTGCTGTCTTTACTCTTCAGAATCTACGGCTGTCGTTACCAATGAAGCCGGCGAGACCGTAGCAGAGTTCCCGGTGAAGGCTGAAAGCGACGGCGATGAGCAGACTGTTCAGTATGACGGTGAGGGCGGTTGGCTGACAATCACTTTCCCGAGCGGTTCTTATACTCATGGCGTGACAGTGGCCAATGTCGTTGATTTTATTTCATTCAATGAGGCTACCGGTTATTACGAGATTCCTGCAGGAGATGTTACAAGTTTCCTCCTGGCATTGAAGGCTGCTGCCTCTCAGGATGGCGCTAAGATTTTCTTGCCTAATGGAACCTACGATCTTGGAACAACGACGTTGACTGCTGTTGCAGGAAAGAACGTTTCAATCATTGGCGAGTCGATGAGGGGGACTATAATCTTGAATTATCCTCCGCTTGATGCTGAGGGTATCGGTGTGACTGCAACACTCTTGAACCGTTCTGAGAATCTTTATTTGCAGGACCTCACTCTGCGCAATGCGATGCCGTTTGATGGCAAGGCTGCTGCTGGTCGCGCCGTAGTTCTGCAGGATAAGGGCAAGAGCACTATCTGCAAGAACGTTAGTCTTGAATCCTATCAGGATACCTATTATAGCAATAATAGTGCCGCTTATTTCTACTTTGAAGACGGAGAGATCCATGGCGTTGTTGACTACGTTTGTGGTGGTGGCGATGTTTACTTCAGTCGCGTTAAGTTTATCAACGAGGCTGTAAAGAATTCTACGATTGCCGCTCCTAATGGTGCGAAGAAATTTGGATATGTTATGGATCATTGTACTATCGAGACCCTTTGCTCCCAGTTCAATTTCGGTCGTTCTTGGGGAACATATTCCGGTTTGGCATGGCTCAACACTACAATCAACCAGCCTTCTAAGCTTGCCTCTTCCCGCTTTACTACATCAGGTATGAACTGTGCGGCAGACAAGTTCGTAGAGTATAACTCTATGGATGCCAATGGTAATCGCATATCTCCTGCATCCAACGTCCTGAATTTCACTCATTCGTCAGGCAACAAGCAGTATGAGACAATCCTCACAGATGAACAGGCGGCCGAGTACGCTATAGACAAAGTCTTCCCGGATTGGCGTCCGGAAGAGATTGCCGCTCAGGTCGTTTATACGGAAAATGAGGATGTCACCGGCAATGTTTATCTTGTTGATGGAAAGATTTATGTAGGTGAATTACCGTTGGGTACCAACCTCAAGGTACGTAAGGCTAACGCTCGTGGCGGTTTTGGTCCTGTTGTTGTGGTTGACCATTTGTCTGGTATTGATGAAGTTGGTGCAAACACAGACAATATTATAAGCACCCAGTGTTACAACCTGCAGGGAGTACGTGTCGGAAAGTCTTACAATGGAGTGGTTGTAAAGGTTGAGACATTTGACAATGGAAAGAAGGTTGCCGTCAAGGTAATAAAGTGATAAGTTTCTGGCGAAGACGATTCGCTGAATATAGTGGATAAGGCTTAGGGTCTGCTGAAAATCAATAATCGAATATTTTCAGCAGACCCTAAGTTGTAAAATTATCAAAAGGACTCTTTGGCTGGCGGAGGAAAGCCGCATTGGACGATATTTAATATCTTAAAGAGAACGGTCGTGTTTCATCGGGGGTGTCTGATGCCGGTTGTCTCAAGCCTATAGATTTCAGGTAACACTGTAAAATTAATCATCTTCATTGTATCTCTACTCGCTGTAACTTTTATAATGTTGAAGTATAAATCGAACGAGAACCATCTCATCAGTCAGGATGTTTTTTCTTCCACGAAAGGCCCCTTTTTTATGAACATATGTTCATCGGCCATTTAAGTCAACTTAAATGGCCGATGAAGTTAACTTACTTTGCCAATGAACCTATGTTCGTGAAAAGGGGCTCTTTTCAGCTTGTGACTATGTTTGATTTTGCTCACACTAATTGATGTTATTTTCTAAATTACTTCACACTTTCATAAGTTTCATCCTGAAAGACTTTACAGAACTTGAAATTATTTCCTGATTTGGTTCACTCTGGCAAATGTAGTGTATTTTTTTTTCGGGCCATATACATTTGTTATTCTAATTCCATCAATTTCTTCGTAGAAAAGTGATTTGAAGGTAGATTTCAATCTCTGCATTGATGAGGCTATCTGTCTCTACCGTGATTGGCAGAAACAATATTGGCGGGTGAGATTGGAGCATTAGCTGGTGTAGCCGGTATGCTGTGTCAAAGTTGTCAATACACACCGCAAGGCAAAGTAAAAATCAAACTGATAACCAAAGTCGCCAGGAGAAAATTTTTCCTGACGACTTTATAATATGCCGATTTTGAGCAACGTATTGTAAATATAACGTGAGTTCGATGAAATTAAAAGAAAGATAATTGCATATCCATAGTCCTTTCCACATTAATGCAAGGCTTCTTTGGAAAGCAGCAATATGTAGCCAGTGCTCCAAGCAGATTCACGATAAAGTTGTCAAAGCATCTATGCCTTGAATGTTCCACCTGTGCAATGTCCTTGAGTTCATCGTTGACGGTTTCAATAATGGCTCTTTTTCTCAGCAGGATTTTGTCTGAAACTTTCATGAGTGCCCCTTTCATGTTGCTCTTGAGCTTGGTTATAAGCTGTATCCCGTCAACAAATAATTTTTGAAACAGGTTCTTGTTGATATATCCTTTGTCTCCTACAAGTTTTCCATAGATACACTCCACAAACGCCTTGTACTCCAGTAGCTTTCGGTCATCCACATCTCCCGGCGTTATCATGAAGTTGAGCAGTTCTCCCTTTTCGTTGCAGATAAGGTGAAGCTTAAAACCGAAGAACCAGCCCATGGAACACTTGCCCCTTTGCGCTATGCCCTTGAATGTCTTGTGGAGTTGTATCCTTTGGTTGCGGCACACGCGGAGCGGTGTGGAGTCAACGAAACTGATGCCCGTGCATTTGCCCAGCAGGACTTTCTTGATGAACAAGGCCAGGGGGAGGGCCACTTCCCTCTCCAGCTCCACAAAGCGGTTGTATGACACCACCCTGGGAAAAAGATGACGCAAGTGCTTGCAGACCTTTTCCAGATAGAAATGCTTCAGACAGCGGTAGCCTGAATCGTGGAACAGTATCATGATTAGCATGATTTCAGCCTTTGACATGGTTGGATCGCGGTGATAATGCCGCTTTCTATCTGGTTTCAGCGTATATTTTTCCATCATAGCGTCAAAAAACTTGCAGAAATCATCTGCCATACAGAATAATTCCGTAACTTTCCTCGGTGAGCATAGCGATTATTGTTTGTAATACTTTGTAATTGGATACTATAAAGTTACAACAATTTTCGCTAATCACCAAATTTATAGATAATTATAATTCATCGAACTCTCACGTTATTTAGGACAATATTACCTCTAACACTGTTTTTCTTTTTTTAATTTTGTTGAGTAAAAAATAATTGCTATATTTGTTGCGATATGTACATAAATTCAGCATATCACTTATTTATGCCACACGTTTCCATGAAATTTAATTAAACTGCGCAGCTGATGAGTTTTTACGAAAAAATGGGGGTAGAAGCCACCATTGCCAATAGTGCCGAATTAGACAGGTCGGAAAACGCTGATCTTTTTCGTGACGGACTTTTCGTGGGTAATTTCGACATAAGTCCCGACAATCCGGTGCCGGTGATTGTTCCGCTCAATCTCTTCGGCTCTATCTGCATTCTTGACGATGGGTCAAACACGGAAAAAGTGCTGAATTTCATGCAAGCATGCGCTTACCGAATCCTTTCGTCGGTGGAACCGTCGTTATGCAATTTTATCTTATACGACAAGGTAGGTCTTGGAAATGGTTTAATTTCTTTATCTGGACTGGATTCAAGGATTAAAGGAGAACGGATTTTAACCACGTCAGATGAACTTAACCGTGCGCTTGAAAAGCTATCAGACCGAGCCATCACAGTGATTCAGAATGTGCTCGGATCTAAATATGCCTCCTCAACTCTGATGGATTACAACCGGGAAGCCGGAAACCGGAAAGAGCCTTATTATTTTATATTTTTAAAAGATTATCCGGAAGGTATCACAAACGAGCAGTGTGCTGTTATTAAACAGATTGCGGAATCTGGTCCAAAGGCAGGTATCTTCACATTTATATCCTACTCAACAGCCAGTTATTCAGAAAAGACATTCAATCGCTCTGCGAAAGATATATTAAACCACACTCGTAATATAGTGCACTTTCGGGACAATTTATTTGTGTGGAATAACGTACCGAATAAGGAAGTGTATAATTTTGCGCCGTTCATGCTTGCGACAGATTTACCAAAGCCGGAATCCATTAGCAAATTATATGCCGAGATAACAGAAATTCTTGATAAATCGGAAAACATTACGTTAGACATAATGTCGGAAATGAAAGAGCAAAATCTGTGGTCAAGCGATGCATCTTCGGGCATTCGTGTGCCTATAGGAATGCAGAACGCATCAACGATGCAGTACTTTCATCTTGGCGATAGCACAAATGTGCATCATGTGCTTATCGGTGGCGCTACCGGATATGGAAAATCTGTGCTTCTTCACAACATCATCTGCAACACGGCATGGCGATATTCTCCTGAGCAAGTGCAGATGATTCTTCTCGACTATAAAGAGGGCACGGAATTCAAAGTTTACGAAAATTTGCCTCATGCCAGGGTCTTGTCTGTGCAGAGCGAGAGAGAATACGGCGTTTCGGTGTTTAATTTTATAGCAGACGAAATTCGCAGGAGGGGAGACCAGTTCCGTGCTGTTGGTGTGCAGGATATTACATCCTACAATCGTAATTCGGGGAAGGTGCTTCCCAGGATATTAATCATCATAGATGAGTTTCAGAAACTTCTGGATGGAGACTCTCGGATGGCAGATTTCATCTCCAGTTCGCTGGAGGATGTAGGCCGAAGGGGTAGAAGCTTCGGTATTAATCTCATATTGTCCACTCAAAGCCTTATGAATGTTAATATTGGAAGCGTTCAACAAAGCCTGGGACTGCGCGTCGTGCTCCACCTAAACACTCAATATGATTGCGAACGTTTTCTGACTAACGGCAATTATCTTCCGTATACAGCACTTACGCGTCCAGGACAGGCGGTGTATAATGCTAACGCCGGATTAACTGAAGGTAACGTTCTGTTTCAGACGGCCTTTATGGCGCCTGCCGACCTGACCAAGGTTGTATGTGCAATCAGAAATAAGGCGGTATCCCTCTATGATGGTGAAATTTCGCCATTCAAACGCTTCTTCTATGATGGTTCAAGCTCAGTTGAGATAGAAAGCAACAAAGAATTAAGTAATTCCACCGAGCCCAACGATCGCTTCTGCTGTATATTTATAGGCGAGCCTGTGTCTCTGACCGAAAGTCATACTTCGTTCAAGTTTCGAAGACAAGCGGGCTCCAACGTATTGATGGTGGGTGGAGATGAAGCATCTGTGATGTCGATCTTAAGTTTTTCAGTATTGCAGATACTTAATCAATCATCGGAAGATTGTAGGATTGTAATAGTAGACAAAACGAATGCCGACAGCGAATATTACGAAAATATAAAAGATGCATTTTCTTCTTTTTCACCTCAAGTCAGCGTTTGTGAATGGGAAGAGGATGTAGCCGACCATATCGATACCATCCGTGCCGAATTGAACAAGCGGATACAAGAACGGCGGCCGGGCGCTCGTATAGTGCTGGTATTAAATAATTTATATGAAATTAGAGCGCTTCGTAGGGCCGGTTATGCCAAGTCGGAATATAACCAGAAATTGACAGATATTATAAAGGAAGGCCCACGAGTAGGTATACACACAATCGTACATGCTCCATCTTATCACAATTTCACTCAAATATTTGATGCACACGAAATGCTTCCGGAGTTTGAGGTGAAAATAGCGCTAAGCAAAGGGAATAGCTCACAAATTTTCGGAATGGCCAACAGCAACGAAAAATCGCAGCTGGCGGATGATGCAAAATATTTGGCAAATATACAAATCGGAGACACAGGCAGAATAGTGAAACTTCGTGTGTATAAAAATAAATTTGATAAAGAATAAATTTTCGAGACATGTCACAAATTGATATATCAACAGGTAAATTATCAAA
>CAZMOE010000035.1:0-28044 GCA_964567855.1 uncultured Prevotellaceae bacterium | reverse complement strand
TTTGTCCTCGCAGATTATATCGATAGATGTTTCTTTGCTCCCTTTTTATTGCTTTATTCTACACGCGAAGGTCTTCGGGCCCTCATGTTACACAGCACAAGAGAAAATAAAATCATTACATTTATGAATATTATGGTATCCAAGAGACTTGTTATTGTATTGGCATTGCATTTTACTTTGCTGCAATATTGTAGCATTGCTTTGATGAACGCTCAGAGTGTAAAACAGAATTTTGATTTCGGATGGAAGTTTCTGGAATGGGATGAGGCCGATGCTTCCGCTCCGGAGTATGACGATAGCCGGTGGGCAACGGTTGATTTGCCGCATGACTGGGATATCTTTCACGCTCCTTCGTCCGATACGCCGATGGGAAATGACGGTGGCTATTACCCCGGTGGAACCGGTTGGTACAGAAAGTCTTTTAAGAGCCCTAAAACGGCGACGGGCGATAAGGTCAAGATTCATTTCGAGGGAGTATATCAGAAGTGCGAGGTGTATATAAACGGGCATTTGGCGTCCACTCATGCGTATGGCTATACGCCGTTCCTGGCAGATGTCACTCCTTATATCGGTAAGAATGCATTGAATGTGCTCGCGGTGCGTGTGGATAATTCCATGCAACCCAATTGCCGGTGGTATACCGGCTCCGGGATATATCGTCATGTGTGGTTGGAGATTTATAATGAAGAGGCCATCGACGATCCCGCCAAATTGCATATCGGTACCGCTCAAATTTATGGCATTTCCGCTGACGGTACTGCTGCGGACTCGGCGGCCCTACACGTTAAATATGAAGACAGAATAGATGAGGTACGCATGTATCGCAATGTGAAGCTGTGGAGTCCCGATCAACCGTATCTTTATGATGTGACGGTGGGGAATATCAATGTAAAACATGGCTTCCGTACTATCGATTATGATGCGGAGCATGGTTTTCGTCTTAATGGCATTCCTACGCTTGTCAATGGCGCATGTGTTCATCACGACGACGGGGTGATAGGGGCAATGGCCTTTGATGCTGCTGAAATCCGTAAGGTGAAATTGATGAAAAAGGCCGGTTTCAATCTTATCCGGACTTCGCATAACCCCTCCACCCGGGCTTTTCTCGATGCCTGCGACAGCCTTGGCATGATGGTTATCGATGAAATGTACGATGGCTGGTATTCGCAGAAGACTATAGGCGATCATCATCTTGTTATCGATTCATGTTACCGGGAAGACTTCAAGGCCCTCATCACGCGCGATCGCAATCATCCCTCGGTTATCTCGTGGAGCATAGGCAACGAAGTAATTGAACGTAAGGATATACGCGTGGTGCATACCGCCAAAAAGTTTAAGAACGAGATTCTGAGATGGGATAGGACCCGCCCCGTTACCGAAGCGCTCTGTGCATGGGACAGCGATTGGGAAATTTACGACCCGCACGCCGATGTTTTGGATATAGTCGGATACAATTACATGATTCACAAGCATAAGTCGGATCATGCCCGTTGTCCCGAACGTGTGATGTGGCAAACGGAAAGCTTTCCGCGTGGAGCTTTTGGCAATTGGGCGACGGTTTATGACCATCCTTATGTAATCGGGGATATCGTCTGGACCGGACTCGATTATCTCGGGGAGTCCGGAATCGGGCAATTCTACTATGATGGCGAACCTCGCGGTGAGCATTACACCAGCAAGCATTTTCCTTTTCACGGCGCCTATTGCGGCGATGTAGATATCACGGGTTGGCGTAAGCCCATTTCTTATTATCGCGACATGTTATACAATGTCAAGGAGGGGGATGCCGACTTCATATACATGGCGGTGCGTGAGCCCAATCATTACAAACGGGGCGAAATAACTGAGACTTCATGGTCCGTATGGCCGACTTGGGAGTCCTGGAATTATGCCGGATACGAGGGCAGGAATCTGGAAGTCGAAATTTATACCAAGGCACCGGCCGTTAATCTCTATCTGAATGACCGGCTGATAGCCACCCGGCCCGTCAACCGTTCTACGGAATATAAGGCCGTCATCTCCGTTCCGTATGAGAACGGTACTTTGCGGGCCGTAACCCTCGGTACGGACGGGAAAGAGGGGGCAGATGCGGTTTTGGCCACATCCGGCTCTCCCTATAGCATACGCCTCACACCGGAGCAGCACCAGATCAAGGCCGACGGCGAGGACCTTGCTTTTATATTGGCGGAAGTGGTCGACAGGAATGGAATTGTCGTGCATGATGCAGATACCCCTATGGATGTCAATGTGAGCGGGGCCGCCACTTTGCTGGCCGCCGGTTCTGCCAGTCTTAAAGATCTTGAGCCTCTTACCTCCAATCATGTGACTACTTACAACGGGCGTGCCCTGATCGTTGTCCGCTCTACACGTAAGGCCGGGGCCATTACCGTTTCGGCCTCGTCGGACCTTCCGCAGTCGAAGTCTACGACAAAAATCGTATCCGGAAAGCAGTAATAGTACCGATGGTTTCGACTATAGCCGATGAAGATATTGCATTCCGGCTACGCGAAATCGGTGTCGTGCAGATTCGGGCTGACTATGTATTTTATCACAAGGATGAGCCCATTGTTATTTCGTACGGCTTTCTGATGATATGATTTGCCTTGTGGATATGGCGCCCCGGAAACCGTCAAAACAGAATTATGGATTGGTAATAGAATATACGGGCCATTCGGACCACTTGTCTATCCTTTTGAAGGAACTTATGAATAACCAAATTTTCACGAATATGAAATTAAACTATCTTATCATTCATTTCCTTTTTATCGCTGGCCTTTTTATGACAGCGTGTCTCAATGACGACGAGCCAAAAGATGTTGTCAAGGAGATTCGTATGGAGGTATCCTCCGAAACGGGCATAACTTATTCGCTTTTCGATGACAAGCGGGAGCATCCGATAGAGTGCATGTTTGTAAAGACCAAATCCAGTCTCGGGGAGTGGGAGCCTCTTGCTTTTGGTGCAATCGAGGGCTTTACATACGAGCGAGGTCATGAATACTATCTCCGTGTAAAGAAAACGACTCTTGCCAATCCTCCTGCGGATGCTTTTAACTGCACTTACTCATTGATAGAAATTCTAATGGATAGGCTGATGGTGGAACCGGAAATTCCCGTGGATAAGGAGATCACTTCGGAGAGTGATATTGAATATCAGGAATTGTGCCCTTTCGGCAAGTACGCTATCGAGTCTTTATTTTTCATTGATAGCGACGGAGGTATATATAACTCCGATGGATCAAGAAAACCCAGTTACGAACGTGCCCGTATTTATTTAGACGATGTCCTTCCCAAAGACGACCCTAACTGGATTAAATTCAACAGCGTGCCATATATGGCAATATATTCATTTGTGATTTCTCCGCTATCCGACAAAATCAGATTGGTAAGAAATGAATCTTCCGGCCCTATGTTTAAAGATGTTGTACCTGAAAATGAATATAAATACGTTGTTGAGACAATGAAAACAGACGAGGAACTCCAATATACGCTGATTCTGGCCAATGTTGAAAAACATGGCCTTCAGAAACTAAGCTTCACTATTAGAAAACAGTGAAGTTTTGCTCTCTTAATCTAACCTCGGCACTTCTGCCGAGGTTTTATTTTGAATCTATCGGCCTGATCTCACAACGTATCGCTGAATAGTGCACTACAACTATGGGACGAACTGTGTAAGGTATGCGTCTCCGTTGCCTGACTGATATACTCTGAATCGGCCACAGGATTTCTTTTCCGGTCAGCAATATTTTTTATATAAGAATCGCCGGATACGGGTCGGCAGGAACCAAATAGCTTCTATGGGGGACAATTGGCGGAATCTCCAGAGATGGGAAGTATATAGGATCATATTCTTCCAATGTTTCAGAAAACCGGGGTGTCGTTTGTATTGCTTGTTGTGATTCTCGTGCGGTTCCGGCTGAAAGATATATTGTAATAATTTCTTGGCCTGCCGGTAATCGGCAACTGAGACATATTTCCCCCATTGGCGGAGCGGCAGGCCGAAGTATCTTATACCGATGCCGAGTAAAACCGGAAACATTTTACTTAATTGCATTTGCCGGAGATATGCGGTAAGGACCTCTCGATCGATTTTTTCCCCGTGGCGGTGCATCAGCATCATCCAGTCGCATACTTGGCGTAGCCGGACCCCGTCGGTCCAGAGGTGATGTAACAGATGGGCCATCATGTAGGCACAGTCGAAAGCGGGTATCAGTACCGGATAGGTGCTGCCGTCAATAAGTGCGGTGGTCGATACGGTATGAAAATCCATGTGCCTGATGTAGCGGATGGCCTGCGGACTGCTGAAGTCGATCAACGTGTGGTGTAGCTCGATGACAATGCCCTGCCAGAGGAACGCCGTATGTTTTTCCGGGGATACATCCGTCACTGCGGCACCTTTCTGTTGCAGCAGCAGGCATGCGGAGGCAAAATCATGAGCGGTAATTAGCAGATCTATATCTCCGCATTCTCTTCTGTGCGGCTCCGGATAACGGCTTGCGGCAGCAGAACCTTTCAGAACTATGAAGCCGATGTTTCCCATTCGTAACCATCCCGTTATTTCCTCTAAAATATTATTGAGCCGGCGCACCTGCCTTTCAGTCCGGATGGCACCTGCTCCCCATTCGAGCTGTAATGTTGTAGAGGGTCGTTTAAGAATCGGCAATCCGGATATCCCTTCAAAACAGAGGGCTTCGACCTGTTGGGTTCGGGCCAATTGCCGGATTTCATGCCATTCTTTTTCCGGGAGGGACGGAAATGCCGGATCCGTCGGCAGGCCGAGTCCGCGGCGTATTAGGGTAAACAGGAGTTCTTGGCGGGTCATGATGCTGTTTTTAGGGTAAAACGGGGGAACGGATGCAGGAACGGATGAATTGCAGAGGACGGAGAGGGAACGAAACTATGGGGGTGTCCTGCGGATTTGCTCTTGACAGAATCGAATCCCTTTTTCTGACGCAACAAATATAATATATTTAATTCATGCGGTTTGCGAAATTGTGTATTTTTCTTCTGAATCAATGTTTTATAGGGTATTTTATATATCGGGGGGCGCCTATGCGGTTACGATTCGTCGGCGGGAATGATGAAATGCCTGTCAAGGAGTGTGCCGATACCCCGAGGATTGCTGGATGAGGCAGACGGTTATAACCGGATTTTCCGAAGCCCGGTTTCCGGCGTATGTCGATCTATATGGCGGAAACCTTCCGTGACGGGGCTTCTTCCATCCGTATGGTGAAGAAATTGTCGGTGAAAATTTGTTCATACCGATGATAATATTTAATTTTGTGACCTCATATTTCGCTATTAAAGATGCACACGCTTTATTCCGCTTACCGCACCTTCTTCGGAACGGCCTCTTCGCTCTATGAAATTTATGCGCCCTACCGGGTTTGTCCGTTGGGGGCGCATGTAGATCACCAGCATGGGCTGGTCAGCGGCTTTGCATTCGATAAAGGCATCGAATTTTTGTTTTCTCCTACGGATAACGGTCGTGTCGAGTTTTTGAGTCTCACTTTCGAGGGGCTTTGTGCTTTCAGTGTCGACCGCGATATCGATGCTCGGCAAAACTTCTGGGGCGACTATCTTCGCGGAGCCTGCTGGGCGTTGCGGAGGGACTATCATTTGCGTCGCGGAGTGCGCGGCGTCTTGGTCGGTGCGATGCCGGTGGGCGGATTGAGCTCTTCGGCGGCGTTGCTTTGCGGGTGCGTCATGGCCTTGGCTCGTGTGAACAATATCGAGCTGTCTCAGATGCAGATTGTCGAGTATGCCAGTCTTGCGGAAAGACATTACATCGGTCTGACAAACGGCATTTTGGATCAGGCCTGTGTAGTATTGTGTCGGAAGAATATGCTTCTTTCCCTCGATACCGCTGACAGTTCCTATTCTCTTGTTCCATTCGGTGATAAAGCCGGGGCAGAGGTTCCGTGTAAACTCGGTATCTTTTTCAGCGGTGTCACCCGGCAGCTGGTCGGGACCGATTATAATCTTCGTGTCAGTGAATGTAAGGCGGCGGCCTGGATGATACAGGCTTACGGTCATTCACCGCTGGCTGCGCTGGAAGACACGCGTTTGCGGGCGGTTCCCGAATCGGCGTTTTTGAAATACAAGGACCGGATGCCCGGGCGTTTTGCCCGGCGGGCGAGCCATTATTACAGCGAGTGTGCCAGAGTCAGGGCCGGAGTGGAGGCCTGGCGTCTGGGAGATCTGGAACGTTTCGGTTCTCTGATGTTTGAGAGCTGTGCCAGCAGTATCGGTAATTATGAATGCGGCTCTCCCGAACTGATCGCCCTTTACGAAATTATGCAGCAGTGTCCCGGCATTTATGGCGGTCGTTTCAGTGGCGCCGGCTTTAAAGGTGCGTGCATTGCTCTGGTGGATTCCCGGCGGGAGGAGGAGATCCGTCGTTTCATGACCGATGAATATCTGGGCCGCTTCCCTCAGTATAAAGAGACCTTTGAATGCTGTTTCTGTTCGACGGATGACGGCGTCCGTTTTGTAGAATAATCAAATATCCGGATATGATCAACATTGTAATTGCCGCGGGCTATGCGACGCGGCTTTATCCTCTGACCGAGAATTTTCCCAAACCTTTGCTTTCTATCGGGCAGAACACCATATTGGGGCGTTTGCTGGATGATATTGACGTCTTGCCGGAGGTAAGCGGTCATATCATTGTCACCAATCACAGGTTCGCCGCACATTTTGAGGCCTGGCTCGGGACGGTGCATTATTCCAAGCCGGTTACCATCGTCGACGATGGTACGTCGACCAATGAAACCCGGCTCGGTGCAGTCTGCGATCTGTTGCTGGCGTTGGAGCGGTGCCGGATTGACGATGATATTCTCGTGGCGGCGGCCGACAATCTGCTGGATTTCTCATTGGCCGGTTTTGTGCGGGCCTTTCAGGAAAAAGGGACCTCTATGCTGATGTGTCACGAGCAGCCGGAGGTGGAGAAGCTGCGCCGTACCGGTGTCATCGAGGTCGATGATACGATGCGGGTGCTTTCCATGCAGGAAAAGCCGCAGACTCCATTGAGCCATTGGGCGGTTCCGCCGTTTTATATTTATCGTAAAGAGGATCTCGGGCTGATACGTGGTTGCATTGAACAGGGTTGCGGGAAGGATGCGCCCGGTAATCTGGCCCGTTATCTGGTCGGCCGGACAACATTACATGCTTGGCCGATGCCGGGAGGCCGGTTCGACATCGGCTCGATGGATACCTATCGGGCGGCGCAGGAGAAATATGGATCCGGGGCTGCAGCCGGGGTGTGGTGACGAATATTTGATAATATGCAGGTGTCAATGATGAAGCGGAATCTTATCTTTCGGGAGTTGCAGGTCTGTCGCTGTGTCGTCGGAGGATTTCCAATGACCTTTGTGGCCTCTGCCGGGCGGTTGTCGGCCGTTCATGCGGGATGCTTACCCTGTGCTGTATTGCAGCAGGCGGCGGCATGGCAGATTCCGGTGACGGAATTTTCGCGGGAAGCGGTATTCAGTGGTTGTGAAACGCCCCGGTTGTCGCCGTTGTATGCGGCTATTGTGCAGATGGAGGAATATTTTTCCGGGCGGCGGCATTGCTTTCACTTGCCGATAGCTCCGGCGGGAACGGACTTCCAGTTAAGGGTATGGGCGGCGTTGCGCTCGATTCCGTATGGAGAGACCCGTAGCTATGGGCAGATTGCCGACGCCGTAGGATGTCCACATGGTGCCCGGGCGGTGGGAATGGCCTGTCATGTGAATCCGCTTTTGATTGTGACGCCATGCCATCGGATTGTGGGAAGTAACGGGGCATTGACGGGTTTTGCCGGCGGACTGGAGATGAAGAAAAAGTTGCTGGAACTGGAGCGTCCGGGATCATTGCTGTGATTCCCGATGCAGTCAGGACCGTTTGCACCAGCGGTTGACGAACTCCATGCGGGGAGAGAAAAAACGTACGATCTGACCGACGCTCAGTGCGGCGACGATCGTGCCTTCGCGGACAGCCGTGAGTACCCCCTCCCAACTGGGGTGGAAGGCCAGGGAACAGGCGAGGGCGAGCAATACCAGCGATATGTCGAATCTTACTTTGATTTTCCCGAATTCACGTTTGAAGCGTCCGCAGATGTAATAAACGAAAGCCTCGGCGCTCATCATGGTGACTCCTGCCTTGATTTCCAGAACGACTCCGATGCTCTGGACAACGCATCCTGTTATCAGATAAAGCACGCAGGTCCAGTATCCCGGTTGCGGAAGATCCTCTAATATCCAGAGATTAAGGTCTATGAATGTTGAAAAAACGAAGGAAAAGGGTATTTGCAACATGATATTCGTCCATTGTTGCCGGAGCCCGCGGTGTCGCAGTATGGCACATTGCCCTATGATGAGAACCATGTTGATGATGAAAGTGTAGGTCCCGACGCTGAGAGGTGTGTTGCGGCTCATGACATAGGCCCAGCTTGAAATGGGCGAGGTGCCTAAAGTAGAGGAGATGACAAAGGATAATCCTAAAGCCAGAACATAAAGACCGGCCACATAGACGATGTAGCGACGTAATAACTCTGTTTTTTTCATATCTGAAGAACGTTTTCGGGAAAGGGTAGGCTTCGGAGGCTGTTGTTTGGGCGTTGCCGTAGGGCCGGATCCTGCTCTTTCTGCCGCTTTCGGTGCGCGAATTTAATGAAAAATGCCGGGATCGGCAAGGAACGGGCCTTGCCATAGTGGTCTGGACCCGCTGACAGCCGGGGTTTTCGTTTCTGTTTGTCAGATGCTATTGTCAAATACGGAGACGAAAAAAAGAGGCTGACAGCCGGGGCTAAAGAATACCGTTGTCGACGAAGCTGTAATATTGGTTGTCGGCAATGATAATATGGTCGAGAAGACGGATATCGAAAAGCTTCAGGGCTTGGGAGACTTTATGGGTTATTTCTTGGTCGGCAGAGCTGGGATGCGGCCTTCCGTGGGGATGGTTGTGGCAGAGGACGACACTGCTGGCCAGATGTTGCAGCGCCGGACGGACGATCATCTTGGTGTCGGCAGCAGAGAAGTCTGTCCCGCCCGTGCTGATACATTCTGCGCGAAGTATCTTGCCTCCTTTACTGAGGTAAAGGGCCCAAAGCTCTTCGTGGGACAGGTCGGCAAGCCGATCGCGGAAATACTGAAAGATTTTGGAGCTGTCGGTAATCAGACAGGAATCTTCCAGGGACATCGATTGCGCCCGGCGACGGCCTAATTCGAGCGCTGCAAGGACGGAGGCCGCTTTGGTAGCGCCTAAACCTTCGAATCGCTGGAGGTCGCGGAGAGACATCCGGCCGAGTTTGATAAGGCTGTTGTCGCAGCCTTTCAATACCTCTTGGGCTAAGGCGACGGCAGTCTTCTCAGGGGTGCCCGAGCGCAGCAGGATGGCCAGTAGCTCCGCATTGCCGAGGGCGTCGCATCCTTTGGAAGCAAGTTTTTCGCGGGGACGGTCTTCTTCCGCCCAGTCTTTGATTTTCATGGTGTTGACAATAGAAAAAGAAAAGGGTTGAAAGGCGGATATGAAACAGAATCCGCAACTTTCAACCTTGGGAAAATCATTTATATAATGATGGGAGTCTTATTTGGCGCGTTCAACGTATGAACCGTCACGAGTGTCGACAACAATGCTTTCGCCTTCATTGACAAAAAGAGGAACACGGACAGTAGCGCCCGTTTCAACGGTGGCCGGCTTCAGGGCATTGGTTGCGGTGTTGCCCATGACGCCCGGTTCGCAGTAGGTGATTTTCAAAACCGTCTTGACCGGCATTTCTGCGGTGAGGATGGTCTCTGTTGAGGCGTCGGAAACGACCTCGACGACATCGCCTTCTTTCATAAAGTTCACGCCGGTGATCATGTCGCGGGCAATCGGTACCTGCTCGAATGTTTCCTGATTCATGAAGATATAATCTTCACCTTCCTGATAAAGGTACTGATAGGGACGATGTTCTACGCGGACGTCTTCAAGTTTCTCGCCGATGTTGAAACGGCGTTCGATAACGTATCCTGTAACGACGTCTTTCAGTTTGGTACGCATGAAGGTATTGCCTTTGCCCGGTTTTACATGAAGGAATTCGATAACGACGAGTAATTTGCCGTCGAGACGAATGCAAGTGCCGTTTTTAATGTCTTGTGAATTGATCATAATAATGAAAATGATTTATGATGTTAAATAATGATTGAATATTTCGGCTTCGTTTGAATGAGGGGCCCTTATTTGGCTCCATTCATCTTCGCAAAGGTAGTGTATTTACTTTAAATATGAAAACTTTTTGAAGAATTTCATAAAACTATTTGGCAAATCAAGAATTTATGCCTACTTTTGCACCCGCAAATTTAGTAAAACCAAGGAGGGAAATACTATCGCCAGTTTGGTCACAGCTCTAAATATTGCATGGATGATCGAAGAGAATAAATTAATAAACAAAATAAAAAGAGCAAAGCTATGAAAATGACTTTCCAACCCCACAATCGCCGCCGTCTCCATAAGCATGGTTTCCGTTTGCGTATGTCTACTAAGAACGGCCGTCGAGTATTGTCTGCCCGCCGTGCAAAGGGCCGCAAGAACCTTACTGTCGGAGATACGATGCGTTGATATTTTTTCAGCGTCCGTCGGACGATATAACAAAGACCGTTGCAAAAAGGTGATAAACCTTTGCAACGGTCTTGTTGTTTCCATAACGGGAGGGGTATGTCTGTCATAATGGACAGTCTCCCGGATCTCTCTCTCATATAATAGATATAAGATTATGGAAGCACAAAAATTTATGGAAACTATCAACGGAGATAAACCGACATTGGTCGATTTTTATGCTTCGTGGTGCGGTCCCTGCAAGATGATGCATCCCGTGCTTGAGGATTTTGATAAAGAGTGTGGCAAAATGGTCAACGTAGTCAAAATAGACGTCGATCAGCATACTGCCCTATCCGCCCAGTTCGGAGTGCAGTCTGTCCCTACGCTGATTCTTTTCAAAAAGGGCAAGGTTCTTTGGAAAAAGTCTGGGGCAATGTCCCTCAAGGTTTTGAAGGAAACCATCAACCAGAAGTTGAGTGAACCGGTAAAGGCGTGAGCGTTTTCCCGCTTTGTGGCTGGCGGATTCTATCCTTCCAGCCACAGATAATCATAGTGCACCAAGGGTTTCCGCCCTTTGGTGCCTATTTCTTTTTGAGCGGTTGCGCTGTCGGTGCTGGCCTTGCCTATCCCCAAGTGCCGGCCGTCGGCCGCTTGGATTCTGACGATGTCGTCTTCTTCAAATTCTCCTTCTACCCGGATGACGCCGACCGGCAGAATCGATGCGGCCTTGCTGCTCGACAGTGCGGCAACGGCCCCATCGTTGAGGGTCAGGGTTCCTTTGCTGAAATCTTCGCTGTGCGCGATCCATTTCTTTATTCCGGAAGGTTTCTTTTCGTCGGCCTTGAAGCGTGTGCAGCGGCAGCCGGCAGCCGGTTCGTTGTTCCCGGTTTCCGGATTGATACGGACGAGGGACAGGAGGATATTATCGGTTTTGCCGTTGGCGATGACGACTTCGATGCCTTCGCCGGCCACCTTACGTGCGATTCTGTGTTTTGTCACCATTCCGCCTCTGCCGAAACTGGAGCGGTTGGTCTGAATGTATTGGCTGATATCGGTATCATCGTAGATGACCGGAATGAGCTGGGAATCGGGATCTTTCGGGTTGCCGCTGTAAATGCCGTCTATGTTGCTCAGAAGAATAAGCAGTTCGGCATTCATCATGGTGGCGATGAGGCCCGATAGTTCGTCATTGTCCGTGAACATCAGTTCGGATACGCTGATCGTATCGTTTTCGTTTACGATGGGGATGACGTTTTCGGCCAGCATGACCTCCATGCAGTTTTTTTGATTGAGATAATGCCGCCGTGTGCTGAAGTTTTCTTTGGTTGTCAGCACTTGACCGCAGCAGATCCCATGGTCGCGGAACAGTTCATAATATTTATTGATGAGTTTTGCCTGGCCGACGGCTGAGAAAAGCTGTCGCTGGCTGACTGTATCGAGTCTGTCGTTACCGATTCTGCTTTTCATTTCGCTACGTCCGGAAGCTACGGCTCCGGATGAAATGAGAATGATTTGAATACCGCGGCGGTGTAATTCCGCTACCTGGTCGACCAATGCCGACATACGGGTGACGTCCAATGTTCCGTCGGAACGGGTCAGTACATTGCTGCCGATTTTAACTGCGACTCTTATCATCTGTCTGTGTGTTTGTGATCTTCTTGTTGTACCTCTGGTATTCCTACCGTGGCGGTGTTTGCCGTGCAAAGATAATCCGTTTTCTTAAAGAAGAGAAAAAGAAAAAGGAGAAACCCGCATTTCCCCTTTTTCTTTTCGCTGAATCCTCGGATACTATGTAGCCGGATTCTTTTTTCTGGAGTATTAGCCGGTTGCTTAGACCGGGATGTTCTCTTTTTGTTCTTTTTCCCTGATTTCCACACGGCGGATTTTTCCGCTGATGGTCTTGGGCAGTTCCTCGACAAATTCTATGACACGCGGATATTTATAGGGAGCGGTCACTTTCTTTACGTGGTTCTGAATTTCTTCGATAAGGTTTTGATCCGCTTTGTCTTTGTAGGCGGCACTCAGGACGATGGTAGCTTTTACGATCTGGCCGCGTACTTCGTCGGGGACACCGGTGATCGCACATTCGACGACAGCGGGATGGGTCATAAGTGCAGATTCCACTTCAAATGGGCCGATACGGTAACCGGACGATTTGATGACATCGTCGGCGCGGCCGACGAACCAGAAGTAGCCGTCTTCGTCGCGATAGGCCACGTCGCCGGTATAATAAAGCCCATTGTTGTGTGCCTCTTCCGTGAGACGGGGATTGCGGTAGTATTCTTTGAAAAGTCCCAGTGGTTTGCCGTGATCCGTGCGGATGACGATCTGTCCGTGTTCGTTCGGGGCGCATGTATTGCCGTCGTTATCTACCACGTCGACGTCGTATTGAGGACCGGCCACGCCCATGGAGCCCGGTTTGGGCTGGCACCACGGATAGGTGCCGATGACCAGCGTCGTTTCCGTCTGGCCGTAACCTTCCATGAGCCGGATGCCGGTGAGGCGCAGCCATTCATCGAAGACTTTCGGATTCAAAGCCTCGCCGGCAATCGTGCAATAGCGCAACAATGAAATGTCGTATTTGGACAGGTCTTCCCGGATAAGGAACCTGAACACGGTAGGCGGCGCGCAGAATGAAGTGATATTGAATTTTTCGATGATGCCGAGTAATTGTGCCGGCTGGAATTTTCCGTCAAAGTCATAGATGAAGACCGTGGCGCCGGAAATCATCTGTCCGTAGAATTTACCCCATACGGCCTTTCCCCAGCCGGTATCTGCCAATGTCAGGTGCAGGGAATCTTCCGAGAGATTGTGCCAGTACTTGCCGGTGATGATATGCCCGAGCGGATAAGTATAATCATGTGCCACCATCTTGGGTTCTCCGGAAGTGCCGGAGGTAAAATACATCAGCATGCTGTCTGTATTGGTGGTGCCGGGCACTTGGGTCCTGTCGAAAGGTGCCGCGTCCCGGATGCCGCTCTGAAAGTCCAGCCATCCGGCCGGGATATCGGGGCCGATGGAAATGCAAAGCTCCAGTGTGGGGCTTTCAGGTTGTGCCTGACTGATGTGTTCAAGCACCCATTGGTCTCCGCAGGCCACGATGGCCTTGATTCCGGCTGCATTGCAGCGATATTTGATATCTTTATCGGTCAGCAGATGAGTGGCGGGAATAGCGATGGCGCCGATTTTGTGAAGTGCGACCATGCAGATCCACCATTCCAGGCGGCGTTTGAGAATCAGCATCACGCGATCGCCTTTCCCCAAGCCGATACTGAGAAAATAGGAAGCGGCGCGATCAGATACCTCTTTATATTGGGCATAAGTAAGGGTTTTGACCTCTCCTGCCTCATTGGTCCAGAGAATCGCCTGCTTTTCGGGAGCCTCTTCCGCCCATGCGTCGATTACATCATAACCGAAGTTGAAATTTTCCGGAACTTCTATTTTAAAGTTTTTCATGAAGTCCTCGTAGGAGGAAAAGTTCGTCTTTTTTAGAAATTTGTCGAGCATATATTGTTTTTTGTTATCGCTTATTTTTTGCAAAGTAACATATTATAAACAATACTGACATGCGCTCACTGTAGGAACGGCTTTTATTTATTGTTTGTTGTGTGTTCTTATTCGCTTATTGGCAATAGCGGAAGTTTGTTTTAACAAAAATTTAATATGAATTTGGGTTAAAATAGCGATTTGAGAGATAATAATGGTATAAATGTTTAAGAATATAAATAAAAAAGGAGGTCCGACGGGCTGACCGGCGGACGCGTGGATCCTGGAGGCGCTTCCTCCGTCATATCTGCTGTCTGCATTTTTGCGGGTCCGGTTTCTCATACGGATTCCGCCCCTTGTCGTCGGGCCGGAATGCCCGCAAAGGGTATGGGCGGCTGTTCCTCTTGTGCGGCAATGTGCATCACGTTGCTGTGTGGCGGTAAAAAAATGTCGGGCACCGACAAACCTTGTGTCAGTGCCCGACGCGTGATATTTTCAGCGATCAAAAGAACAGAAGCTGGGCCACGATATAAATCGGGAGCAGCACGATCAGAGAGAAACGGACCATATAGCCGAAGAATGAAGGCATTTTGATACCGTTTTGTTCGGCAATGGCCTTGACCATGAAGTTCGGACCGTTGCCGATATAGGTCATGGCTCCGAAGAAGACGGCTCCGGTGGCAATGGCCTTGAGCAAAATTTCTCTGATGCCGGCTACATAAGGCACACCGCCGAGCACGGCGTCTCCGTTCATGGTGGCCAGCTGTGCGGTGATGTCAGCAGAATTCAGTCCGCCTGCTACCGTGTGGAAGGCTACCGCTGTCGGAGCATTGTCGAGGAAGGAACTCAACAATCCGGAGCTGTAGAAGAACTGCCAGGGTTCGGTAAGACCCAATGCATGGGCGTTGGCGTTGAGGTAAAGCAATGCTGGGGTCATGGTTGCAAAAATGCCGAGGAAGAGGACTGCAACTTCAAGAATCGGTGTCCAGGAATAGTTGTTGGCGGCACGGGTATTCTTGGAAGTGGTTACCAATGAAACCAGGATGACGATGCCGAGTGCGATTTCACGCAGCAGCTTCAGATAGGCGGGAGCGTGTTCTTCGCCCATGGCAGGGATATAGCTCGGGTTGATAAACATCACGCAGGCGATAATGCACAGCAACCACAGGATATTGATTGTCCCATCGAATGAAATCGGGGTGATTTCTTCATTGTCGGCCTGAATGCACTCTTTGGGTTCGCGTTTGTAATAATAACGGTCCACCAGATAGTAGATGAGCAGCAGGCAGGCTCCGGCAAAGGCCCATACAGGCAATAGCTTCAGGAACCAGCCGAAGTGGGCGCCGCGCAGATAGAGCAGGAACAACGGCGGGTCGCCGAGCGGCGTCAGCAGACCGCCGCAGTTGGCCACGGCTGCGATAAAGAAGAGGATCGTATGTGCCTTATACTTGCGCTGGCTGATGGTGGCGATCAACGGACGGATGAGGAGCATGGCCGCACCGGTGGTTCCCATGAGGGAAGCCAGCAGGAATCCGATCCCGATGAAAAGGGTGTTGATTTTAGGTGTCGCCTGTATGTCGCCGTTGACTTTGATGCCGCCGGTAACGACAAAGAGGCTCATCAGCAGAATGATGAACGGTACATAATCGTAGAGCATCTGGTGGAGCAGATGTTCTGAAAACATGTTTGCTTCCGTGTTACTGGCAATCATCCATGCGGCGACGGGAATGCCCAGAATCAGGGAAACGTACAACTTGTGCAGATTGCTCTCCCACCATTTTTCTGCACAGAGTGGTGCGATGGCGATACATAGCAACATCACAACGAAAGGAATCAATGCCCACGCGGGAATTAAATTTTCCATGATTTTAAGTGTAGTTGTTGATTATAGAAATTGAATGTTTGAAATTAATGTCTGATTTTTTGTTTTTCCGCTCATGCGGAAAGGGGGGGCTCCGTCGCCGGTCAGTCTAACTTGAGAACGGCCAGGAAAGCGGTCTGCGGCACCTCGACGCGGCCGATCTGCTTCATGCGTTTCTTGCCCCGTTTTTGGGCCTCCAGCAGTTTGCGTTTGCGGCTGACGTCTCCGCCGTAGCATTTGGCAGTGACGTCTTTGCGCACCTGCTTGATGGTTTCGCGGGCAATGATCTTGGCCCCGATGGCGGCCTGCACGGCCACGTCGAACTGCTGACGCGGGATGAGGTCCTTCAGTTTCTCGCACATACGGCGGCCGAACGGTACGGCATTGTCGATATGGGTCAGCGTGGAAAGGGCATCCACTTGCTCGCCATTGAGCAGAATGTCCAGTTTGACCAGTTTGCTGGGGCGGTAGTCGTGGATGTAATAGTCGAAAGAGGCATAGCCTTTCGAGATGCTTTTCAGCTTGTCGTAGAAATCGATGACGATTTCACCGAGAGGCAGGTCGAAATAAATTTCCACGCGGTTGCCGCTGATGTAGGTCTGTTTTACAAGCTCTCCGCGTTTTCCGAGACACAAGGTCATGATCGGCCCTATGAAATCGGTCAGGGTGATAATCGTGGCGCGGATATACGGCTCCTCGATATGTTCGATAAGCGTAGGGTCGGGCATGCCCGAGGGATTGTGTATTTCGCTCATGACCCCTTTCTTGTCAAAAATATGGTAGGAAACGTTGGGAACGGTCGTGATAACCTCCATATTGAATTCGCGGTCGAGTCGTTCCTGGACGATCTCCATGTGCAGCAGGCCGAGGAAGCCGCATCGGAATCCGAAGCCGAGGGCCAGCGACGATTCGGGGAAGAAGTTAAGAGAGGCGTCGTTCAGCTGTAATTTTTCAAGAGAAGAACGCAGGTTCTCGAAATCTTCTGTCACGATGGGATAGATACCGGCAAAGACCATCGGCTTGACCTCCTTGAATCCTTCGATGGCTTTGTCGCAGGGACGTTTCTGGTGGGTGATGGTGTCGCCGACCTTTACCTCGGTGGAAGTTTTGATACCGGAACAGATATATCCTACGTCACCGGTGGTGACCTCCGCGCGCGGCTCGTAGTCCATACGCAGGATTCCGACCTCATCGGCATCATATTCACAACCGGTGGCGACGAATTTGACTTTGTCTCCTTTTCTGATGGATCCGTTGAGGATCTTGAAGTAGGCGATGACTCCGCGAAAAGAATTGAACACCGAGTCGAAGATAAGAGCCTGCAGCGGGGCCTCCGGGTCACCCTTAGGGGCGGGGATGCGTTCTACGATGCGTTCCATGATTTCCGGGACGCCCATGCCGGTTTTGCCGGATGCGCGGATGATGTCTTCGCGGTCACAGCCCAACAGTTCGATGATTTCATCTTCAACGGTCTCGGGCATGGCGCTTTCCAGATCGCATTTATTGATGATCGGGATGATTTCCAGATCATTTTCGATGGCCATATAAAGGTTGGAGATGGTTTGGGCCTGAATGCCCTGCGTGCCGTCTACGATGAGCAGGGCGCCTTCACATGCTGCGATCGAACGGGAAACCTCATAGGAGAAGTCGACATGCCCGGGGGTGTCGATCAGATTAAAGATATATTTTTCTCCGTTATGAATATAATCCATCTGTATGGCATGGCTTTTGATCGTGATGCCGCGCTCACGTTCGAGGTCCATGTTGTCCAGCACCTGGTTTTGCATTTCCCGTTGCGTGACGGTATTCGTATATTCCAGCAACCGGTCCGCCAGGGTGCTTTTCCCGTGGTCGATATGGGCGATGATGCAGAAATTGCGGATATTCTTCATAGGAGTTTCTTGTTACCTGATTATACGGAGATGTCTCCGGCACGGTATCTGACTGTTGGCCGAAGCGCATCTCTTGATTTAAAGATGCGCAAAGATAGGCAGTTTTCGCGACTTTTTTGCCGGATTGGCCTTTTTTCTATTTCCGTGGGGACGTAAAGAGGTGAAAAGTGTCTATCTTCGCAGGCGATTTTGAAATTTAGGATTAAAAATGAATACAGTCTGGATTGTCTTGCCCATATTGACGCTTCTGATGTTTGAGCTGGGGCTGACGTTACAGTTGAAAGACTTTCTTCTCTTCCGTCACCGGCCTCAGCCGGTCTGGGTAGGGCTGACGGGACAGATTGTGGCCCTGCCGGCGCTGGCTTTCGCGCTGGGGATCGTGTTCCGGCTGGAGCCCGTTTTTTTCATAGGCCTAATGCTCATAGCCTGTTCTCCGGGCGGCAGCTCGTCGAATGTATTTACCATGTTGGTGAAGGGCGATGTAGCGCTGTCGGTCTCTCTTACAGCCTTGAGCAGCCTTGTCACGCTGTTTACGATACCGCTGATCATGCAGTTTGTCATGACCTGGATCGGTGACGGGGCTTCGACTGCGGAGATGCCTCTTCCGGCAGGGCCGTTGGCGCCGGTTTCATCCGTTTCGCTTCCTGTCGGCAATCTGATAGTGCAGAATATTCTGTTTATGCTGCTTCCCATTGTGGCGGGAGTGGCTCTGCGACGCTATTCGCCGGTTGCTGCGGCGCGGATAGACCGTTATTTGTCGCGGATGGCCTTTCCGGCATTGATTTTGCTGGCAACCATATTCTTCGTGCAGCATCGCGCCACGATTGTGACGCATTTTACCCGCTTGGGAGGCTGTGTCGTGGGCCTGATCGTGCTGGCCATGGGCGTCGGGGTGCTCGCGGCCCGGCTGTTGTCGTTGGGCGGACGTGTGCGCCGGACGCTGGTGATTGAGCTGGGTATGCAGAATGCCGCTCAGGCGATCGCTCTTGCCAGCAGTCCGTTTGTTTTCAATAATGGGGCGATGGCGATTCCGGCGATCATCTATGCGCTGATGATGAATGTCCTGCTGTTGCTGTATGTAGGAATCGCCAGGCGGCGGGATGCGGCCTGACGATTCTGTGACGGGGGTGGAGAGATGTTATTGCAGTTCGATACGGCGGCAGGTGGCACGACTTCCGCATGCCCCGGCAATGCAGCTCAGGATGACTGCGGCCAGGCTTACGAAAAATGAAATCAGGGCGGAGCGTGCGGCGGCATTGGCAGCCTCTTCGGCGGCTTCGATAATGACGGGTTTCATTTCTTTCCAGTCTTCTGCAGCTCTCTGAAGATTCTGATCCAGTCGTTCGATGCTTTGCTTGGCCTGGGCCTTGGAGTTATTCAGTGCCGCGGTATATTGATCGGCGGCCAGTTCGGCTTCGCTTCTCGACATGTTGCTGTTATCGGCCAAGATTTTGGCCACATCGCCGCGATTGACAGGTTGGCCGATTAATGTGGCCTGCTTCTTCAGCTGGGCCGATAGTTGGTTGACGGTTTGTTCCGTATTCTGGGGCGATTTGACGATGTTCTTTACAGCTTTCCCAAGATCGTTTTTGAGATTGTCCATTTGCGTCTGCAGGTATCCCGGCTGCAACTCTTTGACCCCGCTGCGGGCCAAGGCGGTGCGAACGCTCTGCGGCACGTCGTAAGGTTTCAGTGCCGGCTGGAAATGAAGGCCTCCGAAGAGCTTCTGAACCGGGCCGGTCAGAACAGAGGTGCCCGATGCCGGGCTGTCTCCCGCTTGAACGATTGCGTTACCTGCCACCGACGAGACCGCACCCAATGTATTGGAGGCCATGTTGAGCGCTCCGGCCGTTACGCAGGCTCCCACGATGACGGCAATGATCAGGCTGGTGGCCCAGACCAGAAAACCGTGTGCCATGCCATGTACACCGGCCAGTCTGCCGGCCACGTAGCCGCCGGCAATCATGCTGATCAGCAGAATCAGGATCGCCCAGATCCCGACAGCCGCACCGATACCCGCAATGGGGATTTCGTCCAGCGGATCCAGCATGAAAAGGCCGATACTTGTGCTAAGCAAAGATAAGAGAATGGAGATGGCGATCGCGGTGACCACACCGGCCACGACGCTGCGCCATGAGATTCTGTTTCTCCAGTCTACCAGATTCAATGTGTTCATAATTATTTACAGATTACGTGAATTATATAGGGTTGGTGTAAAGAGAACGTTCTCTTTTTCGGAATGGTTTGTCTGTGAGGAAGGTGTACTGCTGATGAATGGGACGGAATATCGGGGGTGATGGCTGTGGCATAAGTACTTTCTGATTCGATTGTATGGAAAACAGGCTTGCTTTCAGTATCTTGTATGCCGTGCCGGGCCTGGAATCCGTAACTTTCTTATGGCGCTTGTCCTGTTTCCGGGCCGGCCACGACATACCGGATGGGGTCGGAAACCGTTGCAAACACGTGCCGTTTTGTTCTTGTTTTTGAGGTTTTTTACCTTTAAACAACATTTGTTTCCCTGTTTTTGGCAGGGAAATGGTTTCAGATTCGCAAATAATCTTTACCTTAGCACCCTCATAATTATAATAACAATAATTCTATAAAATAAATATTGCCATGAAGAAAATTTTTGCGACAGTAACGCTGTCGGTATGTATGATTCAGGGTTTGTGGGCAGAGCGTGTGGAGCGCACGTCTTATGAATTCGATTTCGGGACCGGGAAGAAAGTGAGCGAGGGAGTGATTTCCGTTTCTCCGTCGACGGTATTCGATGAGAGTGTCGGTTATGGCTACGATATGCAGCCGGCCTGGGACGGAAAGTCTGTCGCCCCATTTTATTTTTCTGTGAATGTTCCGGATGGAAACTATCGGGTTTCCGTCACGTTAGGCAGTAAGAAGCGGGCAGGTGTGACCACCGTGCGGGCGGAATCCCGCCGTTTGTTTGTGGAGAACGAGCCGACAGTCAAAGGAAAGACGGTGACCAGGACTTTTATTGTCAATAAGAGAAATGTTCATATCGATGCCAGGAAAGATGTCAAAATCAAAGATCGTGAGAAGAGTAAACTGAACTGGGATGATAAGCTGACGCTTGAATTTAACGGCGATGCTCCTTGTGTTACCGCCATTTCGATCGAGCGGGTTGACGATGTGCCGACAGTTTTTCTTTGCGGCAACTCTACGGTAGTCGATCAGGACAATGAACCGTGGGCCAGCTGGGGCCAGATGATTCCCCGTTTCCTGACCGATGGGGTGGCAGTGGCCAATTACGCCGAATCGGGAGAGACCGCTGACGGATTCATTGCCCGTGGCCGTCTGGACAAAATTCTTTCTGTCATGAAAGAGGGCGACTGGATCTTTATGGAATTCGGTCATAACGATCAGAAGCAGGATGGCCGCAGAGTCGGCGCAGGAGCTTTCTATTCTTTCCAGCATCAGCTGAAGATCTTTATCGATGAGGCTAAAAAACGCGGCGCGCATCCTGTGCTTGTGACACCCACCATGCGCCGCCTTTTTAAGGATGGCCGCAACCAGGCTACCCATAGCGACTATCCGGAGGCGATCCGTTTCGTCGGTGAGCGGGAGAATATCCCGGTCGTGGATTTGCAGGCTATGACCAAAGTATTGTATGAAACGCTCGGCGAGGAGGATTCCAAGCGGGCATTTGTTCATTATCCGGCCGGCACTTATCCCGGTCAGACCAAAGATTTTGCCGACAATACGCATTTCAACCCCTATGGAGCCTATCAGATTGCCAAACTCGTCGTGCGGGGAATCGAAGATCTCGGATTGCCGCTCGTCCAGTATATCAATGCTGATTTCAAGGGCTATTCTCCTGCGCATCCCGATCGGTTCGAGGATTTCCATTGGAACGAGAGTCCTTTCAGCGAGGTGGAAAAGCCTGATGGCAATTGATAAACGGCCTTTGGGATCATTTTAACGGACAAATAACAACAAATATATGCTACAGATGAAAAAAAGTTTACATTGGGCGATCTTCGGACTCTGTGCCGGGATTGCATGGGGCACTGCTTTGGATGCAGGCGCCCAGAAGGTGAAAGCGGTTTGGTCATTGGGCGATATCGATAACCTGGCGGCAGTTTCTGTGTCGGGCGATGAGGCCTATGTATCCCGGCTTTCGACCTCATTTGTGAAAGGCGATCAGCTGATCGCAACCACCACGATGGCTTCGTCGGGTGCCGATGCCGGGTTGACCGCAGTTACGTATGACCCGGTGTTCATGCGTTTCCAGCCCTCTGCTCAGGTTTCCGCCAAGACCGCCGGTCATGGCCTGTCTTACACGATCACCCCTGCGGCCGGCCATACATTCAAGCCGACCGGTATCGCATTCGATGCTGCTAAGGTCGGAACGGATGGCGGAACCATCGAGGTTTATGTTAAAGCTGCCAACGGTAGCGAAACGGCCTTTCAGACCGGTCTTTCACCTCTCCGCAATAAGATCACGACTACTAACACGACGGGCTATTCTTCGTTCGTATTTCCGGTGTCGGACTATCTGCTGACCGGCGAGTCGTTTACGGTGACCGTTTATATATGCGGCGTGGGCACGACCAAGGAAATGGCTTTCCGTAACCTGACACTTGAGGGTATGGTGGATGAGCCGATTTATGATCTGTCCCATTATATTACTGCAGCTACCTGCTCTGCCGGAGATATTTATCCTTATATTGCCTCTTTGGGCAATGGCGGCAATGCAACGTTCCCCGACAAACTTTCGGCAGATCCTACGGATTTCGCAGTCACTGCTGCCGAGGGTTATGAGGCCGCTATCGAGTATGCCGAAAAGATTGCGACCATTACGGTAAGCGAATCCGGCAGTCCGGTGTTCTCCGCTTCGATCCGGTTTACTGTTTCATCTCGTAACCATGGTGTCGCCAAGCCGCTGAATCGCGGTTTGCATGCTATCAGCACCAATAACGGCGTTCTGGTAAGCTGGCGCATGCGGGCCGTCGACGGGCATAAGACTGTTTATAATGTCTATCGTGACGGAACGCTTGTTTCCGGTTCTCCGTTCTCGACTGTTACCAATGTGCTGGACAAGAGCGGTACGACGGCTTCCGTCTATTCGCTCGAGGTCGTGCGTGATGGCGAGATCGTGGAGCGTCAGGACAATGTGGGGGTCTGGGACAAGTTCTACAAACATATTCCCATTCAGACTCCGCTTGACAAGCGTGGTCTGGGTTGTGCTTACACTCCCAATGATTGCTCCGTCTATGACATGGATGGCGACGGGGAGTATGAGATCATTGTCAAATGGGATCCGGATAATTCCAAGGACAGCGCCAGCTCCGGTGTGACCGGTAGCGTTTATATGGATTGCTATAAGTTGGATGGCACGCTTTTGTGGCGCGTCGATCTTGGTCAGAATATCCGTGCCGGCGCTCACTATACGCAGTTCCTTTGCTATGATTTCGATGGCGACGGTTTCGGCGAAATGGTTTGCAAGACCGCTCCCGGTACAATCGACGGTGAGGGTAATTACGTATTGATGGGCAATGACGATCCATCGAAGTCTTATATAAACGGAAAGGGACATATTACTTCCGGTCCTGAATATCTCACGATTTTCGATGGTGTGACCGGTGGCGCCATTCATACGGTGAAATATGATCCTGCTTATGGCGATGTCTCGACCTCTGTCTGGGGCGATAGCAATGCCAACCGTTCCGACCGCTACAAGGCTTGTGTGGCATTCCTGGATGGAGAACATCCCAGCGCGGTCATGATGCGCGGTTATTATAGCGGATCTTTTGCTGCGGCGTATGATTTTGACGGCCAGCAGTTGATTCAGCGCTGGTATCATAAGTCGGATCAGTCCGGCAAGGGAACATGGGGCGAAGGGGCCCATTCCGTGACTGTCGGAGATGTGGATGGCGATGGCAAAGACGAGATCATTGTCGGTAGTGCATGTATCGATGATGACGGCTCTACGCTTTGGCGTGGCGGTACGGGTCATGGCGATGCGCTTCATTTGGGCGATTACGACCTGGATAATCCCGGTATGGAGGTGTTTATGGTATATGAGGATAAGAAGTGCGCGTATGACGCTACTTTGCGCGATGCCAAGACCGGCAGGGTGCTGGCCAGCTGTAAACAGACGAACAGCGATACCGGCCGTGGTCTGATTTTCGACATCGATAGCAATCATCGTGGTGCTGAGTTTATGCACTCTTCCAGCGCCAGCCTTTATAATAGCAAGGGAGAGGTGGTTTGCCCGTGGCAGCAGGGAACAGTGAGCTCTTCGTCTATCAATTTCCGCGTCTATTGGGATGGTGACCTGTATGACGAATATCACGACCGTCAGCATATCGACAAATGGGACAGCCAGTACCAGAGCTACGGCCGTATGGTGACGCTTTACAACGAAGGCGGTGCAAGTTCTATCAACAGTACGAAAAATAACCCGAATCTTCAGGCCGATATCTTCGGCGATTGGCGTGAGGAGGTTATCTATTGGGTGACCGAATCTGACGGAACTCAGGCGCTGACCATCTTTACGACGCCTTACACTTCCGATTTCGCAATGCCTACACTCCGCGACGATCATGTCTATGACATGGCCATAGTTTGGCAGAATGTCGGTTATAATCAGCCTCCCCACCTCGGCTATAGTCCTGTCGACTACTTCACTATCCGTAAAAATCAGGAGGCCGACTGCGAATGGATACCTTTCTACTCTTCTTATAAAGTGGATCTGCCCGAAGGCGTTGAGGCTTATTGTGTCCGTGGTTATAGCAAGGCCGGTGTCAACGATACTGTCCAGCTCAGCAAAGTGGAGACCGGTTATCTCCCGGCAGGCATGCCTATGTTGCTGAAGTCTCCCGTTAAAGCGGCAACGGAACATAAGTTCTTCCCCTCGGATCAGACCGGAGCTGTGTCAGCACCTATCAACTATCTGCGTGGTATCATGTGGTCGGAAACCATCGCTTCCGATCCCGAAGAAACAGCCAAAGGCGAGTTCTTCTATGAGTTCCGCAAAGATCCGGCATTGGGCTACGGCTTCTTCCTGATCAGTAGCGATGGTCAGGAGCTTCCCGACCACACAGCTTATCTGCGTATCAAGGAGACCGCTTCTTTCAAGCATGCTCCGTATTATCTGCTCGGCCGTCCGTGGAATAGCGGTACCTCCGCTATCGAAAACATCCGCACCGATGTTTACACCACCGACGGAGATGTATATGATCTTACCGGCCGTCGCGTAGAAAATCCGCAGCACGGCTTCTATATCGTCGGTGGCAAGAAGGTCTTCATCCGCAGATGAAATCCTTCCCGTATGGCATATTCAGGATATCACATGCAACACGCTGAATAAATATCGATATTCTGGATATATATAATATTGTGTAATATCCCCTCCGTCAGATGGCACCCATTCCATCGGGCGGAGGGGATTGCTGTTGAATTTTCCGGCCTCTTTTGGAGTGTAAACAGAGAAAATTTTTGCTATAGAATGTCGTTCGGAAACAATATCAATTGGTATTACTATCTGTAGTTTAACGAATGGTTACCATGAAATTTCTTTTGTAGCTAATAAACGATATTAGAACCCCACTCCAGATAGAGATACTTTATTGAAATAACATTTAAGGGACGACTATTTATTGTTGGCTTCGAAGTCCAGCAAATCGTCAGAAAGCCGATCGAAGTCAGACTGAAACAGGCGATCCTGTATTATCCTATATTTTTCAAACTCACTCTCTGCGTACTCCTTTGCCTGTTCTGCAGACACAGTTCCAGCATCCAGTAAGACCACTCTGTCGTCGCTCTGCAAGAATTTATCTATACGGACGGCCCAATCCTCCATTGTCATAGGAATATGACGTTTGGCCCGATCTTCAGCTAAGTCGAGAAAGGCATTGACAATTCTGCCCATAGATTCCAATTCCGTCTCTTTCAAATAATTCTTGGCTATCGACACATCGGTTTTAACGATTTTGCCGTCAGGAGCTTTTTCCCATGAGGTAAGTCCCATATGTTCCTTATCCGCATTGGCTCGTTCTACGATCAACTCGGCCGCCGTGTGTCCGTGAACGGCATAGTGCATCTTATTCTGAACTTTTTGAAAAAACAGGCGGGTTGTCGGAGCATCCTTATTATAGTCGATACTTGTGGCATAGATGTCTGTAAGTTTTTGATAGAACCGACGCTCACTCAAACGTATTTCCCGAATTTCGGCAAGCAGATGCTCGAAATAGTCTTCGTTGATAAATGCCCCGTTCTCCATTCGCTTTTTATCAATAACATATCCCCGAATGGCGAATTGCCGCAATACATAAGTACACCACTGGCGGAATTGGGTGGCACGAACAGAGTTCGCCCGATAACCAACGGAAATGACGGCATCCAGATTATAGTATTTGGTTGCATACTCTTTGCCGTCTGCGGCAGTTCGTCGGAATTTCCGACAAACTGAATCTTCCTGTAATTCTTGACTATGAAAGATATTTTGCAAATGTTCGGTAATGGTCGAGCGGCTTTTGTCAAATAAGATAGCAATGGCATCCTGTGTCAGCCATAACGTCTCATCCTGATATAAAACCTCTACGCCATCAGTTCTGCTATCTATTTGGAATATAAGGAACTCTGCTGTACTGTTTCTGATTTGCAGTTTATTCTTCATAATTGTTACTGCCTTGATAATTTTTTCAGTCCGTCAATCAACAATGATATACCGTCAATAACAGACATTGTACCGTATTTGGCTATTTGATTGCTGCACTCTCCTATTTGTCTTTGGCAATCCATCACTACACGATACTCTTCTTCGGTATATCCCCCTCGCATTCGAGCAGAAAGCACAATACAATTACAATATTGGGACAATTCAACTATCATTGAGCGGAAGCGCGCTATTTGTACAGCATTATATACCAAAGATGCACCTCCAACTATCATTCTTGCCTTCTCGTCTTTTATAGCCGCTAATTTAGCTGCAATAAATCCCAAATCAATTATTTCATTCATTTCTTCAAACAACTTACACTGTTAACCACTTGATAATCCAAATTGGGAAACAGCCGGAAATGCGCTGCCCCGCATTTGATCTTTGCCAACTCTCCCGGACGCAACTTTGACATATCTACCGTCGGCGTTCCGGTATCCTTTGTCTCCGCAACAAAATATATCCTGCGGTCATCTTCGAATACGACCGCCCAATCCGGATTGTAATTGCCTATCGGAGTCGGTATCTTGAACCAACCCGGCAATTTGAAATAGAATTGGACTTGGTCGCTTGCTTCGCAATCTTTGGCAAACTGATTTTCGACAGCAGAATCCAACGGAATAAAATTGTCGTAAATGGTTCTATCCTTTTTTGATACCTCAAACGTGTTTTCGTCCTTGTAGGTCTCCAAATCCTCAAACAACCTCATTTCATAGGTACAATTACCCAATCTGCGATATTCGATACCGTCAATCATCATTTCGTGAAGTTCGTGTTTGATAGCGGCAATAGCCAAATCCATGAACAACTGCGGATTGACAGCCAAATCATTCAAACGTCCGGATTCAGCGATAATACGCATTATCGTACTGCGCGTTAATTCCGTATGCCGCTGTATGTATCCGAGCATATCGGGAATGACATAATCCGAATGGCCGGTCGAAATCCGATCGCCTTTGTATTGAACAGCAACTCCTGAGCCGGTAATTACCACTTCGTTTTTAATCGAGTGAACCGACGGTTTCTCTATCTTAGGCAGATTTCTGATCGCTCGTCCCGCATTTCGAATCAGTTCTTCTGTATCGTATTTGACGCGATAGGTCGTTCGAACTTTCAATTTCTCCCATATTTCGAGGAACAGCGAATCTGTCTCGAAACCTTTACGATAAGTAACGGCTATTCTGTTTCGCTTGGGTTTGATACGATTGCCGAAATCGACGCCGCAATCCTCTTTTAATTCGTTTTGCAAGGCCTTCGCAAAGTCATTGTAAGCTTCATTGGCTACCACCGTCAGACGATTGATGTTTTTATCATATATTCTTGCACCCTCCTGATTGACAGCCAATCGCAAACCTCGTCCGATTTCCTGCCGTTTCCTCATTTCGGACTTGGTTTCGTTCAGCGTACAAATCTGAAAGACATTCGGATTGTCCCAACCTTCGCGCAATGCCGTATGGGAGAAAATAAAACGCAGAGGGTTGTTGATATCCAACAACATCTCCTTGTCTTTCATTATCAGGTTGTAGGTATTGTCGTCGGCCTGTGTCTCTCCGGATGTGTCTTTCAAC
>CAZMOE010000034.1:0-28229 GCA_964567855.1 uncultured Prevotellaceae bacterium | reverse complement strand
CTAATTTGCTAATATTGAAGATATACATATTTATCATCATATCGAACTCTCATGAAAATAAGCAGCCAATGGGGAGTATTAAAAAAGAATTATAAACATTCCGTATCGTCCACCGCCAAAAGCGGGATGTATCAAGATAAAATGAATTTCCGCACAACGGCGGCGACTCCATCCTCTTCATTACTGAGGGTGATATAATCGGCAGCGGCACGTACTTCCGGTTTCGCATTCGCCATGGCAACACCTAAGCCGGCATAGCGAATCATAGATAGGTCATTGTATCCATCGCCGCAAGCCATGAGGTTTTCCGGGCGGAGATTCAGTTTTGCAAGCAGTGCATCGAGACTGCGGGCCTTGTCAATGCCCTTGGGAACCAGTTCCAAAAAGAATGCTTCGGAACGATAGACGCTGTTTGTCCCGGAAAGACGCTCGGCCATCTCTGCTTCCAATCGGGCCAGACGTTCCGGTTCGCCGACAATGAGACATTTGGGCTTGAGACCATGAATCGCTTCAAGAAAGTCAGGGACTTTCCGGCAGGCCATCTTATTCAGAAAGCATTCATAGCGTACATATTCATTGTCAGGGTTTTCACAAATGACATCGTCGCCATCGTAGGTCAGGATTTCAAAACCATTCCTCTTGGAGCACTCGTAAAAATAAGGCAATACTTCAGGATCCAGCATCTGTTCGTAAAGGACCTCTCCGGTCCCGCAACGAATGATCTGTCCGCCATTATAAGCCAGTATGAAACCTCCATATTCTTTCAGCTGCAATGTTTCTGCCAGCGGAGCAATACCGAAGACCGGACGTCCGGAGGCCAAAATAAGACGTACCCCCTGCCTTTGAGCCTCCAACAATGTCGCACGGGTATATTCTGTAATTTCTTTTTTGTTGTTGGTCAGCGTCCCGTCCAAATCGAGAGCGAGCAACTTGTATTTTGAAGTTCCCTCCATTGTCATATTATATATTAATGTGTTCCTATACGCTGTATCATTACATTATACGATCATAATGTATGAATTAAGCGTTATCGTCCACCAATTCTTCTTCTTCCACCTCTTCGACAACAACCGTATGCGTTCCGGCAACATAATCCCGGCCATTGATTTTGCAGGCCATTCCCTCTTGCGCCACCAAAAAATCTATCAGCTGCGAAGTAATCCGAACCTTCTGCCGGCGGGAATACATCTGCACATGATAATTTTTCACCAGATCGACCACCTCGAAATAGAGGTTGGCATGCGCCTGTTCCGTTGCAGCCGACAATTCATCCCGCAACATCTGCAAAACCGCAGGAGACATTACACGATGGTCGATCACTATCGTCAGACTATCGAGAAGCGTATCCGCTACCTCGCTGAACTGCTGGATCTTGGTGATTTTGAATTCATAGTCATCGGGGGACTTTGGTTCGCGAACGAAACGCTTGGGCTGATACTTACCGCTGATGAACAGATACATTCCCTCCTTACCATAACCGCGCCAGAGAGGATAATCGTTGCCGAACAACGGAAATTCATAGCTTCCACTATAATCCTCCAGCTTCATAATACCGTACGGATTGCCTTTCTTGGTCGTACCTTCGCGCCAGCCCGTCACAAGACCGCCGCACACGATTTCACGACCCATCAGCCGGTCGGGAACTGCAAATTCGGCCATTTCCGTATTGCAAGCATACTGTAACTGCAGCTTATAATCATCCAGCGGATGAGCGGAAAGATAAATACCTACATAATCCTTCTCTTTATTAAGTCGTTCCAACGTCCCCATAGGCTCATAATCGGGCGGTGTCGGGCGCGTAATATCCACTGCATCCCCTCCCATATCGCCGAAAAGAGAATTGGCATTCATTTCCTTATCAGCCTTATACCGCTGCCCGTAACGAATCAGCACATCCAGGAATGTTTCGTTATTACGGACTACAGAAACATACTGCTCACGCTTCAATTGGGTAAAGGAATCGAACGCCCCGGACAATGCCAATGCTTCGAAACACTTCTTATTGACAGCCATCAGATTAATGCGTTCCACAAAGTCGAAAATATCCTGATAGGGACCGTTCTTTTCCCGTTCTTCGATGATGGCCTCAGCAGCGCCTTCGCCCACACTCTTTACTCCGGCCAGTCCGTAACGCACCGCTCCTTCCGCATCGACAGAATACTTCAAACGGCTGAAATTGACATCCGGCCCCTTGACTACCAACCCCATCGATTTGCATTCGTCCATATATTTGGCCAATTCCGAGATGTTATTCAGATTCCGGCTAAGCACAGCCGCCATATATTCGGCCGGATAATGGGCCTTGAGATAGGCGGTCTGATAGGCCACCCAGGAATAACAGGCAGCGTGAGACTTATTGAACGCATAGGAAGCGAATTTTTCCCAGTCGCTCCAGATCTTATCCAGCACTTTTTCGTCATGCCCGTTCTTTTTACCGCCATCTATGAACTTGGGCTTCATCGCGTCTACAATGTCTTTCTTTTTCTTACCCATTGCCTTACGCAAGGCGTCACTTTCGCCACGGGTAAAGTCGGCGAGCTGACGCGACAGCAGCATGACCTGCTCCTGATAAACCGTGATGCCGTAAGTATCTTTCAGGTACTTCTCCATGCAAGGAATATCGTACCGGATTTCCTCGCGGCCGGTCTTTCGGGCAATGAACGAAGGGATATAATCCATCGGCCCCGGACGATAAAGAGCGTTCATGGCAATCAAATCTTCAAAGACACTAGGCTGCAGTTCACGCAGATACTTCTGCATGCCGGGCGACTCGAACTGGAACGTACCGATCGTGCGACCTTCGCAATATAATTTATAGGTCAGAGCATCATCGATGGGAATCGTATCGATATTGACCGTCTCCCCTTTCGACATCTTCACATTATCGATGGCCTCGTTGATGATACTCAGCGTCTTCAGCCCGAGGAAGTCCATCTTGATGAGTCCGGTGGATTCTATCACATGTCCGTCGTACTGCGTTACAAGCAACTTGACCCCATGATCATCTACCACAGAAACGGGCACGACATCCGTTATCGGATCACGCCCGATAATGACACCGCAGGCATGCACACCCGTACCGCGGATGTTTCCCTCCAGCATCTGGGCATACTTCATCGTATTATATATCTTCGGATCCTCGCTTTCACAGGCATCCCTCAATTCCGAAACCGCTGCGATGCAGTTTTTCAGATTGATCTTCGGAGCTTTGCCATTCACCTCAGGCAAGCGGTCCGGTATCAGTCCCGCCAGACGATTGGATTCGGCAATAGGAACCTTTTCCACCCTCGCGACATCCTTAAGCGCCATCTTGGTAGCCATGGTTCCATAGGTGATGATGTGCGCCACCCTGTCGGCGCCATATTTCTGCTGTACCCATTCAAGAACACGACCGCGGCCGTCATCGTCGAAGTCCGTATCGATATCGGGCAGAGAAATTCGGTCGGGATTCAAAAAACGCTCGAACAGCAAATCATATTTTAATGGATCGATCTTGGTAATACCAAGACAATAGGCCACCACCGAACCGGCAGCCGACCCACGGCCTGGACCTACCGAGACCCCCAGTTCATTGCGAGAGGCATTGATGAAATCCTGCACAATGAGGAAGTAGCCGGGAAAGCCCATGGTCTTCATGATATGCAGCTCGAACTTGATTCGGTCGGCCACCTCGTCGCTCAACGGATCGCCGTAAAGACGATGCGCCCCGATCATGGTCAGATGGCGCAGATAGTCGGCCTCGAATTTGATACGGTAGAGCTTTTCATAACCGCCCAACTTCTCTATTTTCTTCTTTGCATCCTCTTCGCTCAGTACGACATTACCGTTCTCATCCTGTGTGAACTCATCGAAAAGATCTTTTTCGCTCAGCCGCTGCCGGTATTCCTCTTCCGTTCCGAATTCTGCGGGAATCACGAAATTGGGCATAATCGGCGGGTTTTCGATGGAATAAAGCGACACCTTATCGACGATTTCCACCGTATTACGCAGCGCTTCAGGCACATCGGCAAAGATCTGGTTCATCTCTGCAGTGGTTTTAAACCACTCCTGCTTGGAATAGCGCATACGGTTCGGATCATTCAGATCCTTACCGGTGCTCAAACAGATAAGGTGATCGTGAGCCTCGGCATTTTCTTCGTTGACAAAATGCACATCGTTCGTACAGATCAGCTTGATATCATGCTTGCGGGCCAGCTGAATCAGCACCTTGTTAGCCTCTTCCTGTAGCGGATAAGTTTCCCGGTTCGCATTGGGGTCATTCGTCTTGTGCCGCTGCAATTCAAGATAATAATCGTCACCAAACAATTGCTTATGCCACAAAATAGCCTCTTCCGCCTCCTGGAGTTGCCCGTTCAGAATTTTTTTCGGCACCTCGCCACCGATACAGGCACTGCAACAGATCAGATCCTCATGATATTGTTCCAATAGCTGATGGTCAATACGCGGCCGATAGTAATAACCGTCCGTCCATCCGATGCTGACCAGTTTTATGAGGTTCTGATAGCCGTTTTTATTCTTGGCCAGCAAAATAAGGTGCCATCCGCTCTGATCTATTTTATTCCCCTTTTCCTTCTGCTGGTGCCCGCGACGCGCTACATACACCTCACAGCCAAAAATAGGTTTCACAATTGGTTTACCTTCCGCCTTCAGCTGTTTGTTTTTCTTGCAGGCAACATCATAGAACTCCTTGATGCCAAACATATTGCCGTGATCAGTAACAGCAAAACCGGGCATACCGTCGGCGATAGCCTTATCAAAAAGCTTGGGGATGGCACATTGACCATCGAGAACCGAATACTGGGTGTGAACGTGTAAGTGTGCGAATGGCTCCATACCTCTTTGAATGTTTCTTGGTCTGCAAATATAGTCAAAACCTCCGACTATGGCAAGAGTTACCTCACAATTATTAGCGGGATCGGCTAACAGCCCATAAATTCCCCTTCCCGCGACGCCGCCACCGTCTCATATCGTCTCTGCGGCTCCCGCCACACTGCACCAGGTCCCATACACCCTGCCGATAACGGTATCCGCCGGCAGGCAGGCCCGGCCTACGACAAGAAAAGTCCTTCATAATATTTTGAAAGTTTCACTCATTCGGAAATTTATCGTATCTTCGCCTCGGAAACCGGCTCCAAGTATCTCGGAACCGCTTCCGCAGAACAGGAATCCATTGTCTATGCCCTATTTTGCCGACATATTACTGCCGCTCCCGTTGCCGGGAACGTTTACCTACAGCCTCTCTGACAGCCAGGCGGAAACCGCTGTGGTGGGGGCACGGGCTGTCGTACAGTTCGGCCGGCAACACTATTACACCGGGCTCATTGTCAACCTGCACCACCTCCAACCCGATGGTTATGAGATCAAGCCCGTCATCCAGCTGCTGGACGAAGCTTCCATCATCCGTCACCCGCAGATGCAACTCTGGCAATGGATTTCCCAATACTATCTGTGCTCATTGGGCGAAGTCATGAAAGCGGCGCTTCCCGCCGGGCTGAAATTAGAAAGCGAAACAAAGGTCAGTGCCAATCCGGAATATGAAGAAACCGACTCCGAGCGACTTTCTGCCGGAGAGCTGGAAATTTTAAGCCTCATGGGGAAACAGCCGGTCAGCACAGGCGCGCTGGAGAAACTATCGGGGCGGAAAAATCTGCTTCCCATTATCCGGAAACTATTGGACAAAGAGGCGGTATATGTCCACGAGGAAATCCAGCATCATTACAAACCCAAGATGCAGGAATATGTCCGCCTGACACTGGCAGACAAAAGCGAAGCGACCCTCGCGCCAGTCTTTGCGGCTCTAAAACGATCGCAGAAACAACAGGCCCTATTCATGAAACTACTGGATATGAGCCGTTTTCTTCAGAAAGAAGAGCCGGAAGCAGTAGCCAAACTGCCTTTGCTGCAACAGGCGGGCTGCACACCGGCCATCCTGCATGAACTCAGAAAAAAAGGACTTGTAGAAATCTACTCTCTGCCGATGGACCGCGACTTCCGGAACGAAGAACGGACCTTAGAGCCGCCGCATCCCCTCAGCCCCATACAGCAGAGGGCCTACAACGAAGTTCTTCACTCTTTCGGCTCTCATAATATCACCTTGTTGCATGGAGTCACCTCCAGCGGCAAGACCGAAATCTATATCCATCTCATCCGAAAAGCCATCGGCGAAAAAAAACAGGTGCTTTTCCTCGTGCCTGAAATCGCCCTGACCACCCAACTCTGTCTGCGCCTGCGCAAAGTCTTCGGCCGGAAAATGATTGTCTATCATTCCAAGCTCAGTGACAACGAACGTGTCGAGCTCTGGCACCGGCTGTTGAAAGATGAGAATTGCGGCAACATGCCCTCCACCCTCCACCCTGAGGAAACCGGCAGCATACAACCGCCGGAAGGTATCGATCTTGTATTGGGTGTCCGGTCGGCCGTTCTGCTGCCGTTCCGGCAATTGGGAATGATCATCGTCGACGAGGAACACGAGCCCTCATTCAAACAACAGGATCCCGCACCACGCTATCACGGCCGCGACGTCGCCATCATGCTGGCGCAACGGCACAATGCCAAGGTCCTGTTGGGATCGGCCACCCCGAGCATAGAAAGTTATCATCTGGCCCGACAAGGGAGGTACGGACTCGTAACCCTAAGCGAACGTCATGCCGGGCTGACCCTTCCTAAAATCACCCTGGTCTCAATCCTCGAAGCCCGGAAAGAAAAAACATTGTGCGGCCCCTTCACCCCATCGCTGATACAGCATGTCAACCATACTTTGCAGGAGGGCTATCAGGCCATTCTCTTCCAGAACCGGAGGGGATTCGCCCCTGTAGTGGAATGCACATCGTGCAGCTGGGTCCCGCGCTGCCCCCGCTGCGATGTGAGTCTCACCTATCATAAAAAGAACCGCAATCTGACATGCCACTACTGCGGCTACGCACAGCCGTTGCCAGACCGTTGTCCGATATGCGGCAACCACACTCTGGAACAACTCGGCTACGGAACGGAACGCATTGAAGAATCGATCGGACACATCCTCCCTCAAGCCCGCCCCCTACGCATGGATACCGATACCACCGGCAGCAGAAAAAGTTACGAACGACTTATCCGGCAATTCGAGGAAAAACGATGCAATATCCTCATCGGCACCCAGATGATCTCCAAAGGCCTTGACTTCAACGGGGTCAAAACCGTAGGGATCCTCAACGCCGACACGATGATGAACTACCCGGATTTCCGTGCCCACGAGCGGGCCTTTCAACTCATGGAGCAAGTTTCCGGACGTGCCGGCCGACACGATACCGAGGGGGAAGTGCTGATACAATGTTCCGACCCGCGGCATCCATTGCTACAGCAGGTCATCCGGCACGACTACACCGGCATGGTGGAGACACAGCTCGAAGACCGACGGCGTTTCGGCTATCCTCCATACACCCGACTGATCGCCATCTACCTGAAAGGCCGTTATGAAAACCGCCTCCAGCAGCAGGCCTCGGATTATGCAGTCCGTTTGCGCGAATGTTTCGGATCACGTGTACTGGGCCCGGACTCACCGATAGTCGGCCGCATCAAAAATTTCCATATCCGCAAGATATTATTAAAAATAGAGCGCGAGGCTTCGACGGCGGAAGTACGCAAAGTACTCGCCCGTGTACAGGAGCAGATGCAACAACATAAAGATTTCTCCCGTCTGGTATTATATTATAATGTAGACCCCGTGTGACCGATTCCCGGCTTTCCTTATAAACCGGCTTTCACTCCCTCAACAGACGAGCCGTGTAATTTTAAAAATGCTTCACCGAGACGGGCGATCAGATCCGACGGCAGCCAGCTCTCATGACTCTGCCCGACAAGGGCGCAATCGGCCGCCAAAGCATGGACAAAGACCCCGATCAGCGCCGCATTTTCTACAGAATAACGCTGCGCCAATAAAGCAAGGATCACCCCGGTCAGTACATCGCCGCTTCCACCGACAGCCATTCCCGGGTGACCGCACCCGGCATTGATCCAGGTCATACCGTCGGGACAGCAGATCATCGTGCAGGCACCTTTCAGAACAATGACCGCTCCCAACCGCTGGGCAAGGCTACGCACCCGGCGCAACCTCTCATACGAGGAAATTCCAACACCGCACCGCTCCGCAGGACACCATTCTTCATCCGGCAAAAGCCCGGCCCGTGAAGCAGCGGCCAACAGCCGGTCCGCCTCCTTGGGATGAGGGGTCAAAATGGTGTGCCGCTTTAACAGCGATAGCCATTCCGGATGATCGGAAAGAATATTCAATCCGTCGGCATCGATTACCATCGGACGCGCGGCCTCCGACAGCCAGCCCCCAAAAGCATTCACAGTATCAGGATGTTTACCTATACCGGGACCGACAGCCAAAGCGGTATATTCGTCTGAATACACCAGCCGGGAAAGGTGATCGGTCTCAGGATCGCAATCGCATTTGGCCTCCGGAATGCCCAATTGCAGAATATCATAGCCACAGGACGGAACGCAAACCGTCAGCAGACCGACACCACTGCGCATGCAGGCACGGGAAGCCAGTAAAGCGGCCCCCATCATGCCCCGGCTGCCTGCGGCAAGCCAGGCACGTCCGTAAGAACCCTTATGCGAAAAACGGTTGCGGACGGTGAGCAGCGGAGAAATATCAGCCGCGGAAATCAGCCGATAAGGGGTTGCCGATGCAGCGACAGCCGCGGCATCCGCCCCGATATCGATGACATGACATTCGCCTACATAAGAAGCGTTTTCTTCAAAAAAGAAGCTCAGTTTCGGTGCAGAAAACGTCAGCGTCAGATCGGCGCGGACAATCGCCCCGTAATCGTTTCCCTCGTTGCTTTCCCCCATCAGTCCCGACGGTATATCTATGGAAACAACCGTTGCCTCACTGTCATTCATATATCGCACAAGAAAAGCGTTGCCTCCCACCAAAGGCCGGTTCAATCCGCTGCCGAAAAGACCGTCTATGATGAGATCGCCCGCCTGCAACTCCGGCAAGGCAAACCGCAAATCTACATCGAACAACAGTTGCTCCGGCACGCGGGAGCGTGCTTCCGCACAATCGGCCGACATCTTTCCCGAGGCACCGTACTGATACCCCAGCACCGGATAGCCGGCCTCATACAGAAGACGCAACACGACCAAGGCATCTCCCCCGTTGTTTCCGCATCCCGCCAGTACCAGACAGCGGGTACTGCGGCCGGGCCAGCGACGCATGATTTCGGCAGCAGCCGACGACGCGGCCCGCTCCATCAGCTGATAAGACGAGATTTGTTGTGCCACACACGTTTCGGAATCTATCCGGCGAATATCGGTAGTCAATGGAATTATCATGGCAAGCAATTATAAGATCGTTGGAAATTACAGATTTAAGCACTCGGGGACTTCGCATCCTGCAGATACCCGTAAAAACAAAACAGCGAGGACCTTCTATCTGTTGTACAGGGCTTTCTGTCTTGCCGGAAGTACCGGAAAGCAAATGTCCGGCGGTTCCATGCTGCCGGGAGGCCACATCCACAGAACCGGAGACGGTTCACGCATCGCGGGAAAAGCGAATCACTACCCAATTGCGACGTTCGCGCCTGCCGCGATAGGTCAGTCCGAGGTTTTCGGCGCAAGCACGGATGGCGGGAACGTCATCTTCATAGAAACCGCTCATCAAAAGTTCGCCGCCGACGGCAAGATGCCCGGCATACCGTCCCATATCGGTCAGCAAAATATTGCGGTTGATGTTGGCGAAAATAAAATCATAGCAGCCGGAACCGTCCAGAGAGGCAGCATCCCCCAGCTCGACATGTACCTGAGGCACAGCATTCAGAACGACATTTTCCTCGGCAGCTTTACAGACCCAGTCATCGATATCGATGGCCCGTACCGCAGATGCACCGCACTTGGCGGCAAGAATCCCCAGCACAGCCGTACCGCACCCCATGTCGAGCACCTGTTTTCCAGTCAACGGCAGTTCCAGAATTTCCTCCAGCAACTGAGAAGTCGTCTCATGATGCCCGCTGCCGAACGACATGCGCGGCAAAATCGTAATATCATACCGGCAGGCCGGCACCTTTCCGGCATCGGCCGGAGCATGAATCACACAACGGTCGCCGAGAACGATCGGGTCGAACGCCTCCTGTTCCCAGGTTTCATTCCAGTTCTTCGTCTCGATCCGCGCCACCCGGTACGGACATTCTATATCCGGCAAAGGAAAATCGGCCAGCAATGCCTGTAACTCAGACTCGCAGAACGCCCCCTCCGGACAATAGGCCCAAAGTTCTTCCTCTCTTTTTTCAAAACTGTCGAAGCCCAGAGAGGCCAGCAACGCTGCCAATACATCAGCCGTTTCATCGGAATACGGCCGCGGGGCGATTTTTACTTCTATATAATCCATTTTAGATGCAATATATGTTCTTTTGACCCTTTCCAGGAGTAATTTCAGTCATATTTATCATGATAAAAGTTAAAATAAGTATGCAGCCACACTTTTATAGAATATTTTCATACCTTTGCAAAGTAAGAAATGCCTTTGGCAAGCGAAAAGATACCGTTTTCCGGACAAAGACAGCATCTTGCTCTATGGGTTCCGCTTTAAACTTTCCGGCTGTTTCCCTATCTTATATGCAAAGAAATACAAAATCTTCCAAACCTCAAAATGATTTGCCTATGAAAAAGATGATTTTTACCGCAATCATTTCCTACATGGCACTGATTGCCACTACAGCCAAGGCTCAGTATGATGACGATGACATTTATTACAGCAAATCCAACGCCAGAAAAGCCATTTATAAAGAGACGGAAACCTGGCAGACATCGGCCAATGACGACTGGAACGTCGATAACTACAATCGCCGCTCTGGCGACGGCGCCGAGGCGACTTCCGTCGTATCCGGGAAGGGATCGAAGACCGTAAGCGGATCGTCATTCTCTTTTGAACTGCCGGGAACCGAGGAAGAGATACCGGTTCAGATCGTACATGACACCGTGTATGTAGTCGAACAATATTATTATTCCGACCGCATCCGCCGGTTCCACAATCCCTATTTTACGAGACACATCTACAGCCCGTTTTACGATGTGGCATTCTATGATCCCTTCTTCTGGGACTATTGCTATTATGATCCCTGGTGGTATGTGACCCCCAGTTTCGGATTCCATTACGGCTCCTGGTATGGAGGGTGGAATTTCGGATACTATACCGGCTGGTACGGCGGTTGGTATGCACCTTACTACCACCCGATGCCTCACCACTTCCATCCGAGCATCGCCCACCATTGGCGCCCCCTGCCTAACCGGGGTGGACGCATCAACAATGCCGGCGGACACTACCGCAACACTCCGCGAGGATGGAGAGCGGGCGACCGGAACGGCGATTCATCCCGCTATGCCTCCAATTCCAGAAACGGCAACCGGCAAAACGGCAGGCAGCAGACTTCCGTCAGTGGCCGTGACGACAACCGGAGTACAGGCGGCAGCACCCCGAGTGTTCACCGCGTCGGTGCCAGCCGCAATGCCGCTACCGCCACATCGGCAACACGTCAGACCAGCAACTTCCGCGGTCAGACGACGACTGTAACGAGACAACCGGTCAATGCCGACCGGAGCAATACTGCAACAAACCGGCAGCAGGATATGGTCAGTCGCTCCAGCGGTGCCACAGTATCACGCACGCAAGTGGCCGACCGTTCAAAAGCAATGTCTGAAAACGCTACGGCTGTCCGTTCCGCAGAAACACAGAAGACGGCGCGAAGCTATGACAATAGTTCCGCCCGCCGCTCGGACAACGGTCTGCGGCAGAGTGCTACCGGCAAGACCACCGTACGGCAGACCCCGACACAGCGACAGGTCACCACTTCCCGGCCGACCGGAAACACCTCTTCGACAACAAGAAACGCCAACGTTTCAAACTCCGCCAACACGACCACCTCTTCGCGCAGCTACACACCTTCCAACAATAGCTCCAGCTCAAGAAGCAGCTACAGCAGCGGAAGCAGTAGCGGCAGCAGTTCGCGGGGCAGCTTCAGCGGTAGTTCCCGAAGCAGCGGCGGAGGTAGCAGCCGGGGCGGCCGCCGCTGATCCGGCCTCGCCTCTATCCGAAGTATCACTACATTCTACAACTCTTCAATCATGAAACGCTCATTTGTCTTTATAAGCACCGCGGCTATAGCCGCCTGCACCCTGTCGGCAGTTGCCCAAAACCTGGTCGATGCCACCCGGTTCAGTTCGGCCGGCATCAACGGAACGGCACGTTACAAAAGCATGGGAGGGGCCTTCGGCGCCCTCGGCGGAGATCCTACAAGTATGAACGACAATCCTGCCGGTATTGCCATTTACCGCAATACGTCAGAATTTTCATTAACCCCCAATCTGGCTATCGCCCGCACGAAAACCGGAGGCGAACTGACCGGCAAAAAAAAGGATCGGGACTTCACGCTCGGCAATCTCTCCTATGTATTGGCCGTCAAGACTGACGACTTTGACCATCTCGTCAATTTCAGTATGGGCGTCGGCATCAATCATTCGGAAGGCTGCAGCCGGAAATATATCGTCCATCGGAACGGACTGACTCCCTCGTCTTCTTTTGGCGCCTATCTGGCTAATCTTGCCAACACGGCCCTGATTCTGAACGGCAAATTCGACAATCCCGGCTATTTAGGAAGTGACGCCGGTTGGCGCAACTCTTCTATGCCTCTGCTCGGCCTGATGGGATACAACAGCTACGCTATAGACAATATCGTCGACGCCCAGGGAAATCCCACCGGCGGCGTGGCCTCTTTCGACCAGATGGGCGGATACAATTCCTATTCGGATATGTATGTCCGCGAAGAAAACCGCACGGACGAATACAACCTCAGCATCGCCGCCAACTGGGATGATTTCATCTATGCCGGACTGAGTGTAGGCATCGTGGATTTCAATTCGACCATAAACTCCGAATATTCCGAATACTACGATGACCAAGCGCAAAGCTATACCTATTACGACAACGATCTCGAAACCAAAGGTTCCGGTGTCAATATCAAACTCGGTGCCATCGTCAAACCGACCGACAGCTGGCGCATAGGTCTCGCCGTCCACACTCCGACATGGTATGAAATGAAAGATATTTATGACGGACGCATGTGTACAAATGCCGAAACCGGCGAATACCGAGGAGAATGGATTTATGCAGGCAGTGCGCCTTATGAATATCACTACCGATTCAGCACGCCGTGGAAGTATCAGTTCAGTACCGCCTATGTCTTCGGTACCCGAGGCCTCCTCAGCTTTGAATATGATATGGACGACTACCGTTCGATGCGTTATTCCGAAAGCAATGACAACAACTACCCGGAAGATTTCAGCATTCAGAAACAGATCATCAAAGACTACATGCAGGAAATGCACACCTTCAAGGTAGGAGCGGAATTCCGTGCAACGCCGACATTCAGCATCCGCGCAGGTTATGCCCACCAGACTTCACCGTACAAAGATGATGTCTTCGACTGTGTTTACAAATATCCGGAAGATCCCGAATACATCTATTCATCCAGCACCAAGCCCAATTATTCTCTTCAGGGCAAGACCGATTATCTAAGCGCAGGTTTTGGATGGCGTATCCAACATGTATTCATAGACTTCGCTTGTGTGCATAAAACCCAACATGGAAAAGCTGGGGCATTCCCAAGCATAGAAGAAGCCGAATTTGAAGACGGCAATTATCGATACACGGTACCGGCCGTCACTGCGTCACACACACCTCTTAAAACCAGGACGCTGAGTTTCGACCTGACATTAGGTTTCAAATTCTGATGCAGGGATTCATCCTGCCATACACAAACATCCTCTTAAAAATATCCAGTCTATCTCCCAGTGGAAGAATATCTTAATTCCCTGAACGAAAGTCAAAGAGAGGCCGTCATGTATTGTGACGGCCCTCAACTCGTTATAGCCGGAGCGGGTTCCGGCAAGACCCGCGTTCTCACTACAAAAATCGCCTATCTCCTATACAGCGGTTACCGGCCGGAAGAAATCATCGCACTGACATTTACCAAAAAAGCCGCCAACGAAATGCAGACCCGAATCAAGGAACTTGTCGGGCCGGCCCTGTCACGGGGGCTTTGGGTCGGTACGTTTCACTCTTTATTCGGTCGGATTCTGAGACGCGAGGCCGACAAGATAGGTTTCAAGCCGGATTTTACCATTTACGACCAAAGCGATTCCCGAAGCCTTGTCAAAAGCATCATTAAAGAGATGCAGCTGGATGACAAAAAATATAAGCCTAATGCCATCCATTGCCAGATCAGCAACGCCAAAAACAATTTAGTCACCCCCGGTATGTATGCCGGCAACCGCGAATTGATGGAATACGACCACCAGACCGGCAAACCCCGATTCGCCGAAATCTATCAACGGTACTGGGGGCGCTGTTATCAGGCCGGCGCCATGGATTTCGATGACCTGTTGCTTTACACCAATATCCTTTTCCGCGATCATCCCGATGTGCTGGAAAGTTATCAGGACCGATTCGCCTACGTTCTTGTCGACGAGTATCAGGATACCAACCGGGCGCAGCATCTCATCGTAGAGCAACTGGTACGCAAACACAGTCGCCTGTGTGTCGTCGGCGATGATGCACAAAGCATTTACTCTTTCCGCGGGGCCAATATCTCCAATATCCTCAACCTCCGGGAAACCGTGCCAGGCACCAAACTATTTAAACTTGAACAAAACTACCGCTCGACACAGAACATCGTCAATGCTGCCAATAGTCTCATCAGAAAAAATACGGAACAAATCCCCAAGACCATTTTCAGCGAAAACGAGGCAGGCAACCCCATTTCCGTGATCAGTTCTTTCAGCGATCTGGAAGAGGCCTATTCCGTTGCGGCCAAAATCGCCACACTGCATGAAAGGAGCGGTTACCGGTTCGGAGACTGCGCCATCCTTTACAGGACCAATGCACAAAGCCGTTCGATGGAGGAGGCGCTGCGAAAGCGCGACATCGCATACCGTATATACGGAGGGCTTTCATTCTATCAGCGGAAAGAAATCAAAGATATTATCGCTTATCTGAGACTGATTGCCAATCCTGCCGACGAAGAGGCCTTCAAACGAATCATCAATTACCCGGCACGCGGCATCGGCGACACCACCCTCAAAAAACTGACGGCGGCCATGATAGACAGCAAGGCCCATTATTTCGAGATTTGCCGCGACCCGTTGCATTACAAACTCGACATCAACAAGGGAACCGCCGCCAAGTTGCAGAACTTTGCCGAATTTATCCAGAAATTCATTGTCCTCAATACGGAACTCGATGCCTACGAACTGACCCGGCACCTCATTCTTGAAAGCGGTATCAAGGCCGATCTTGCGGGCGACAACAGTATCGAAGGACAAAGCCGCCGGGAAAATGTAGAAGAATTACTTTCTGCCATACAGACCTTCGTGATCAATTGTGTAGAAGAAGGACGGGATGATTGCCACCTCGTCGACTTTTTGGCAGAGACATCGTTATCCGGAGACGTCGAACCGGAAGAAAACGACGGCGAAAACACCCAGGATTGTGTCACACTCATGACCATACACTCTGCCAAGGGACTGGAATTCAAGAACGTATTCATCGTAGGCGTCGAAGAGAATCTTTTACCCTCCGACATGGCATATAACGAGCCCGGAGGGATTGAAGAAGAGCGCCGGCTGTTTTATGTGGCCATCACCCGCGCCCGGGAAAATTGTTTCCTCAGCTATGCGTTGAGCCGCTTCCGCAACGGAAGCAGCGACAATTGCCGCCCAAGCCGTTTCATCAAAGATATCGACCCGCGCTATCTGATGCGCAACGACGGTTTCAATCCGCCACCCGCCGAACGGAAACCAGCAACACCCTTATACCAAAAGACTTCGGTCCTCGACTTTACCGGAAGGGTGCATAAGGTCACACCCGACAAGCGGCTGACACCATCGGCCTCCATCCGGCATAACGGACATTCCTTGTCCCCGGGAATTAGCATCACACACGACCGATTCGGGCACGGCACCATTCTGGAAGTCAACGGAGACGGAGACAATGCCCGTATCACCGTCCGATTCGACAATATGGGCGAAAAGACTCTCCTTTTAAAATTCGCCAAAATCCGCATAGACTGACCTGTTGCCGGTCCAGGCGAAAAAACAAATACAGGCGGGCCGCTGTCTGCAAGAATCTTCTTACAAACAGCGGCCCGCTTGTATCATATAGATCCCAGCTCTGGCATAAGAAGGACCTGGGATGATCTTTTATCAATAAACAAACAACGGATAAGCGGCCATTATTTCATTAACCTGCTTACGTACGGCCGCGATAACGGTTTCATCTTCGGGTGCATCGAGCACGGTTTCGATGAATCCGGCAATCGTCTCCATCAAATCCTCTTTGGCGCCGCGGGTGGTGATGGCCGGTGTACCCAGACGGATTCCCGAAGTCTGGAATGCCGAACGGCTATCGAAAGGAACCATATTTTTATTGCAGGTAATATCGGCAGCTACCAATGCCTTTTCTGCCACCTTGCCGGTAAGATCAGGATATTTGGAGCGGAGATCCACCAGCATGGAGTGATTATCCGTACCACCAGAAACGATGTTGAAACCGCGCCTTACAAGGGCATCGGCCAAGACTGCGGCGTTCTTTTTCACCTGGGTCTGATATTCCCTGAACTCCGGAGTCAGCGCCTCGCCGAATGCCACGGCTTTAGCGGCAATGACATGCTCCAACGGACCGCCCTGAGTACCGGGAAATACGGAAGAGTCGAGACAAGCGGACATCATCTTGATTTCACCCTTCGGTGTCCGGATTCCCTTCGGATTCGGGAAATCCTTCCCCATCATAATGACACCACCGCGAGGACCGCGGAGAGTCTTATGGGTCGTAGAGGTCACAATATCGGCATATTTAACAGGATTTTCAAGCAAACCGGCGGCAATCAGACCGGCAGGATGAGCCATGTCAATCATCAGGATGGCGCCCACCTTATCGGCAATGGCCCTCATACGTGCATAATCCCATTCGCGGGAATAGGCAGAACCGCCACCGATAATCAATTTCGGCTGATGCTCGACGGCAAGCCGCTCCATCTCATCATAATCCACCCGGCCGGTAGCCTCGTCAAGATTATAGGCAACCGGACGATACAAAAGCCCGGAAGAATTGACCGCAGAACCATGCGACAGGTGACCGCCGTGGGCAAGATTCAGCCCCATGAATGTATCCCCCGGCTCCAGAACAGCAGCCAGCACCGCCTGATTAGCCTGCGCGCCCGAATGAGGTTGCACATTGGCCCAACAGGCACCGAACAGCTGTTTCAGCCGATCTATGGCCAACGTCTCGACCTTGTCGACCACCTCGCAGCCGCCATAATAACGCTTGCCAGGGTAGCCCTCCGCATATTTATTGGTCAGGACGGAGCCCATAGCTTCCATGACCTCATCGCTTACAAAATTTTCAGATGCAATTAACTCAATACCTTTCATCTGACGCTGACGTTCTTCAGCAATCAGGCTGAAGACAAGCTGATCTTTTTTCATTTGATTCATTTATGGATAAATATTGATTGTGTTTGGGATAATCGAACTCTTTATAAGAATAACAAAATCAGAAGATTTTTTCCTCTGTCGGGGCCGGAGCAGATTCCTGCTCTCCACCGCCGGCGGGCTGGGGCTTAACCGTACGTTTCAACGAATTGCTGATCAACGATTTCAGCTCCAGCGTCTGTGCCTGGGTCGCATTACGCTTGGCCGGCTTGTAAAGATTGACATATTTGCCCTTGGCCAACGGCTTGAAGGACAGATCATCCAAATTGCCGGTTATATCCAGTCCCGGATGAATACCGGGCAGCGGCCAATCGGTAATACTGATATTATAGTTAAAGCCCATGTTGCCCGTAATGTTGTGAGAACCGGCAACGACAGCCTGATACTTGTCCATGGAGATCAGGAACGGATACAGGGTGGCCTTGCGGCGATTCACAGCGAGCTCGACAGAAATAGAGTCGACCTTGTTCTTCGTCTTTTTATTAAAGAACAGATATTTGGAAATCGTGGAAAAGGTCTCGCCGTCCATCAGCACCAGGTCTTTTCCCTCGATAGCTGCCGTAGCCTTGAGCGTCGACATTTTTATATCATATCCGGCGGTAAGATTGGTCTCGGCGGCCAGATGGAACTCGGCCTTACCATCGAAAGCGCTCAACATGGGAACAATGGTATCGATATCTGGTATCATACGGATCAAATCGGCAATCTCGATATCCAGCAAATGGAAGTTGGCACCGACAAAAAGATGGTCGCGGAGTTCGGACTTATACATGGCGGTCAGCTGCATGCGGGCAGCATCGCTCGAAAAGCCCATTTCTTCCAGCACCAGCACTCCATCTTCAATTGTCACCTTGCCCCCCAGATCTGTAAAGTCATTGGCACCGACCAATGCATGCCTGATATTCGTATTCAGCACAACGCTGACTCCTTCAGGCACCATAAACGGATCGGCAACGATCGTATCAAGCGGCGCCGGAGCATTTGCCGGAGCTGCATCCGCAACAGCCTCGGCAGCCCCCCCGGAAGAAACCGTATCGGCAACCCCGAATCCGTTGACAAGATCCATCAGCTGATAAACGTCGGTCTTTTCAGAAGTAAAATCGAGACGGGCAGTCAGCAAGTCTTCCTGACGCAGGTATTCCCTGATGCGGGAAATATCTCCCTGCAAACGAAAATCGGAATCGCCGATCTTCACGCGACTGTCATGAATCAGGAAATCTCCCAAATTAAAATCGAAATCGATAGCGGGAATTTCTATAGGATAAGCCACAGCGGCCATCTCCACCACCCCGTCGCGCAAATCGACTCTCAACTTCGGGTCATAACGCAAAAGCAGGTCTGTTTGCGAAGGATCGTCGACCATGGCCGCAGAAAGAGCCACCTGACCGGTTCTTGCAATCAGTTCATGCCCCATCCGGAAGAGGAATCCGTCATTGGCATACTCTATATCGTAACGCTGCAAAGCGCCGGCCTTTCCACCTGTCATTACGGCCTTTCCTTTGATGCCGGAAACGTCGACAAGCATCGTGTCAATGGTCGCCGCCACGCTGGAAGCAGCAAAAAGCCCCTCGACAGCGGGCACCGCCGTACTGCCGCGCAGAACATCATCCGAAATAAGGCCTCCCAAAGTCACGTCGGCAAGAGTCGCTTCGATGTCGGTGCTGTCGGCCATGCGGAAATAAACATCATCGGCATGAATGGAGGTCGAAATAACGCCGCGCCGACCGGTCACAGGATAGACACTCTCGACCGTATTGGCGGAAGCACGGAATTTCAATTGGTCGCCCATCGCGACATCGATATCGGCCAGGTCACTCTTCACATAAAAGGAGCACACGGTAAGTTCGTCGCCCTTCTGTTCGACAGAAGCGTTGCCCGTCAGATCCAGAGCACCGGCAAACTGCATATCCATAAACTGCCGTGTCACAGAGACCGGCACCAGCTTCCACAAATCGCCAAGCCGGGACTGAGATAATGCAAAAGAAACACTTGCCCGCGTTGTCAGCGAATCGGGCATGGCAACGTCGGCACCTAACGTCAACGTCTGGCCGACATAGCCGATCACCGCTTCCGGCAGAGAAAACCGGGTAAAAGCCGTGTCGGCCACCGCCGACAGAGCAATCCGAAGAGGATGATGGTCGACATAACAATCCTGCCCCATCGCTACCCACAGATCCGCCACGGTCCATAAAGCATTGACGTGCCACACCGTATCCAGCGAAATTTCAGGAAACGACAGTCTTGTCTCTCCCACCGTGGCCGATAAATCCTCTTCCATCCGGCAGGAAAGTGTCCGGAAACAGAGATCGAAGCCCAGCGACAGAACCGAATCCATCCGCAGATGATCAAATTCCACAGCAAAGTCCCGGATTCGCGCCTGTATGGAGGCATCGGTATAAGCCAACGAATCAAACCATACAACCATGCGGTCGGCGGCCATCGAACGGTCTGCACCTGACAATTTCGTTTTCACTTCCAGACCACCCAACGCGACCTCCATCGGAAGAGAATCTCCAGACTGCGCGAATCCCACCTTTTCAACCTGTAGGGTAAGATCCGCATCGCCCGACATGGAGATCAGATTCTGTTCGGAAGTCAGTTGAAGCGCCACTCCCTGCACCGCTGTTTGAAGATGCATTTGCTCATCGAGATAGGAGAACGCAAGATCCCGAACCTCAACGCCGGTAAGTGAAAGCTGACCTAACGAAAACGAAGTATCCTCTTCCGCAGGCGTTTCGTCCTCTGCCGAAACAGGGACAATTTCAAAGTTAGTGGTCCCGTCGGCAGCGATATAAAGATTCGCCTGCCCGTTGTCAACCAGAAAACGCTTGATGCTGACCCGGTCATTCTCAAGATAGTCCATCACATCAACAATAGCCACGCACTCTTTCAGACTGGCCAAGGTATCGCTCTGGGCCCCCTCTTTCGGGTTGAGGAGAAGGACATCTTCAAGCCGCAGGCCGAATTCCGGAAAAGTGGAGAAAAAGGTCAGATCGACAGACCCGATTCTCACGTCGCAGGAAAGGAATTTCCCGGCCTGCTCACGCACCGTAGGTGTCAGCCGCTCCGGTGTAAACACCCACCAGACGGCTACTCCGACCACGATCAGCAGCAAAAGCAGCAATGAGGCCAGCGAAATAGAAAAGATTTTAATAAAACGCCTCATGGTTTCGTAAACTTAGTAAATGAATGATATTCCCCATCGACGGTATTGTACTCCATCCGCACATCGGTCAGGGAAAGTATCTCGCATGGGTCCGCATGGTCAGGACCGATATAATCTTCAATCATCATGTCCTGCCAATGGTAACGCACCAGCCCTGCACCATCATCATATTTCCACCTGAATCGGCCGGAGCCGGTATCGGCCTGTTCCTCCGATGACTCCGTAGCATCCCAGTAAAGACCGAAACCATCAGCATCATAATACCAGCATTCGGAAGTGGCATCATCACTCCAATAGCCGTAAATATCGACAATATCGGAAAAAGGGGAACCTCCGTTACCGGAACCGGATTTCATGCCGCAAGACAACTCATTGGCCTGCTCTTGCACCACATGCAGCAGTTTCTCCGGATAAAATATCCAGCAAACGACAACGCCGGCAATGGACAAGGCAATGAAGAGCAGAAAAATCCGCAAAATGGAAAAGTTTTTAGCAAAACGCTTCATGGTTTCGCAACCTTGGTGAATGAATGGTATTCACCATCGACAGTCTTGTATTCCATCCGCCGGTCGGTCAGAGTAAGGATCTTGCTGGGGTCGGATGTATCGGGGTCGGCATAATCATTGGCAGAAGACATCCAATGATAGCGCATGAGACCGGTAGCCCCGTCATATTCCCACCTGAATTTTCCGGAGCCGGTAGCGGCCTGTTCCTCCGACGACTCTTCTTTATCCCAATAAAGACCGTAATGATCGGCGGTGTACAGCCAGCAATCGGTGTTGGCGTCATCTTCCCAATAACCGTGAATTTTCGTAATGTCAATGGTAGAAGGATCTATAAGATCATCCTCTTCGCCCGCACAAGACGTCAAACCCAAACCAAAAACAAGGCAAGCTGCCATCAACCATAAAGATAACTTTTTCTGTGTCATAATAACTAAAAATATTTTTTATCCTTTATTCTATGCCCCTCGGCAATCTCCCGCAGGAAACAGGTAAACACCTGGCTACGAAATACAATCTCATGCTATAAAGCAATAACTTACATTATTCTACCGGCTACCGGTAGCAACCATGCACGTACAAGCAAAGAGATTCCCGCCGGCTGCCGCAAAACTGCAAACTGCCGGTAAATACGGAAAACTGCTTTCGGAAAAAGAAAGTTATATTTCGAGAACATACCGGCATTCGTTTACTATAGACCCGGCAAAGATAACATATCTCCGTTACAAATGCAAAATTTTGGCAGACAATCAGAAATTTCAAAGAGACTGGCGCTTTGAATTTCCCGTTCAAAGGCGTATCTTTGCACCCATGAATTTAAGAGAATTAAAACAAGATGCGGTTCAGGCCATGGGCTTTGACCGCTTAAATGTGATGCAGGAAACCCTGACGGATACCGCCATTACCGGCAAGGATATCCTGTTGCTGTCACCCACCGGCACTGGCAAGACAGTGGCCTTCCTGCTACCGGTAATATGGTTCGCCAAAAATGGAAATGAGACCGGATTCAAGCAAGCCCTTGCCCTCGTTCCGAGCCGCGAACTCGCACAGCAGATTGCCGACGTATTTCAACGATTGCACACCGGACTGCGTGCGGTCAGCTGCTACGGCGGCCATGATTACCGAATCGAGCAACAGGCCCTGGCCGCCCTTCCGGCACCGGCCCTGATCATAGGAACGGTGGGCCGAATCAAGGACCATATCGAACACGGACGCATCGAAACCGACAATATCACGCATCTAATACTTGATGAATATGACAAAAGCCTTGAACTCGGTTTCGAGGAGGACATGAAAGCCATCGTAAGAAGTCTTCCCCAACTGCAGCAACGTATTCTGACCTCTGCCACCCATGCCATGCCTGTGGCAAAATACCTGGGTATCCGACGTTTTGAGATGATCGATTTTCTGCCGAAAGATTCACAACAGGAGTGCGGCCGGCAAAAGACAGCCGGCAAAAAAAACACTTCAGCAACCGGACACCCCGCACCGGAAGACACCGTTGCCACCGGCAAGTTGAATCTCCGGCAAGTGAAATCTCCCGTCGCCGATAAACTTGACACTTTGCGGCGGCTTCTTTGTGCTCTGCCCCAAGAGGCGCAAGCCATTATCTTCAGCAACTATAGGGAAAGCTCGGAGCGAATTTCCCATTTTCTGTCCGATCAGGGCATCGCCAATGCCCTTTACCATGGCGGCCTCACACAAGATCTGCGCGACAAGGCCCTGATAAGGTTCCGGGGAAAAAGTATCCGCGTGATGGTGTCGACAGATCTCGCCTCCCGCGGCCTGGATATTCCCGAGGTAGACCATATCATACACTACCATCTTCCTTCGACCGAAGAGACCTTCATCCATCGCAATGGCCGTACGGCACGCGCCGGTGCCGACGGCACGGCCTATTTGATTGTCGGTCCGGAAGAATACCTGCCGGCATTCTTAAACCAGGAACCGCAATTCTTCAACTTGCCTGCACACTCCGGGCCGTTCATCGCCCCGGAATGGGAAACCGTCTACATAGGACGGGGCAAACGTGAAAAAATCTCGAAAGGCGATATCCTGGGGTTCTTCACAAAAAATGGAAACATCGACGGCAGCCACATCGGCCGTATCGACATACAGGACCATTGTGCCTATGTGGCCATTCATAAAGAGGTGGCCGGAGCAGTACTGGCAAAAGTTCAGGGACTGAAAATAAAAGGAGAAAAAACTCATTATCTGATCGTCAGGGGCTGTTAATAGAAATTTATTATTGTTTATATGGAGATCAAAGATTTAGTGATAGCAAAACCTCGATTTAACGCACTATGCAGAAAATTGTCGGAACCGAAAGGTGTGACCCCGAAAGTCATTCACCTGAAAGGGCTGACAGGTTCGGCTGCGGCAACGTTTCTCGCTCCCGTCAAACATGCCACGGGAAAAATTTTCCTCGTCATATTGAATGACGAAGAGCGCGCAGGATATTTCTATCACGATCTTTGCCAGATCGGAGGAGAAGAAAATGTATATTTTTTCCCTTCCGCCTATAAACGTTCTATTAGATACGGCCAACTGGATGCCGCCAACGAAATTCTGCGGACGGAAGTCATGGGGGTGATACAAACCCGTTTCTCCAAAACGCCCGCGGCAGAACATGAGGCCACTCCTTCCGATGGACTGATGATTGTCACCTATCCGGAGGGACTGGCCGAAAAAGTGGCCAAAGCAGAAGAGTTGCAGGAACAAATACTACACCTCCGGAAAGGGGAAAAAATCGGATCACACAACATCATCGACACACTCTGCGCTCATGGCTTCCAACGGACGGATTATGTCTACGAACCGGGGCAGTTCGCTGTGCGCGGTTCCATCATCGATGTCTTTTCCTATTCAAGCGAATATCCGTTCCGTATAGATTTCTTCGGCAATGAAATAGATTCTCTCCGGACATTCGAGGTCGACAGTCAGCTGTCCATCCGCCAAGTGGATGAAATTGCAGTTATCCCTAATCTGAGTACCGGCGAGACCAAAGGAATCTCTCTTGCAGAGCTCCTGCCCGACGATACAGTTACAATCTGTGAAGATGCCCGTTGGATAACCGAACAAATCGGCGCCATCTGCCAACAAGAATTGTCGGAACAACTGATCAAAACGGAAGAGGGAGACCTCGATGCCATGCATAAACTCATCGACAGCCAGACTTTTGCAGCGAGATTCTCCACATTTACCCGCATAGAGCTGTCAGCTCACGCCTCTACGGAAACAGCCGATACAATAGAATTTCATACAACCCCGCAACCGTTATGGCATAAAAATTTCGATCTCATCAGTGCCGATATGCATAAGTATATTGCCGCTGGCTACACAATACATATCCTTAGCGAGAGTCCAAAACAGATAGACCGGATCGAAGCGATCTTCGCCGATCGTGGAGATCAGGACATCCGTCTCGTGCGGGTGCTGAAACCTATTCATGAGGGATTCGTTGACAACGACACCAAAAACTGCTATTTTACCGATCATCAGATCTTTGACCGCTATCATAAATACAATCTTAAGAGCGATCGTGCCCGCTCCGGAAAAATTGCTCTTTCACTCAAAGAATTACATGAATTTATGATCGGAGACTATATCGTGCATGTCGATCACGGGGTCGGCAAGTTCGGGGGACTGGTCCGCCTGCCGATGGGCGATACCGGCAAAACACAGGAGGTCGTCAAGTTGCTTTATAAAAACGACGATATTCTGTTTGTCAGTATCCATTCGTTGGACAAACTTTCCAAATACCGTGGAAAAGATGCCACTCCACCGCCCCTGAACAAACTCGGATCGGGAGCATGGGAACGGCTCCGCGACCGCACCAAGGCCAAAATGAAAGACATGGCCCGCGAACTGATCCTGCTATATGCACAGCGGAAAGAGGAAAAAGGATATGCTTTCGCCCCGGATTCCAACATGCAGCAGGAATTGGAGGCTTCTTTCATCTACGAGGATACCCCCGACCAGCTCAAAGCCACTATCGACATGAAACATGACATGGAAAGCGACCGCCCCATGGACCGACTCATCTGCGGCGATGTTGGATTCGGAAAAACCGAAGTGGCCATCCGCGGGGCCCTGAAAGCATGTGCTGACTGCAAACAAGTAGCTGTGCTCGTGCCGACTACAGTGCTGGCATTTCAGCATTTCAAGACCTTCAGCGAACGTCTGAAGGATTTTCCCGTTCGTGTTGACTATCTGACAAGGGCGCGCTCAGGCAAATGTACCAAAGAAATCCTCAAATCGCTGGCCGAAGGGAATATCGATATCATCATCGGCACACACAAACTAATCGGTAAAGAGGTCAAATTCCACGATCTCGGCCTGCTGATTATAGACGAAGAGCAAAAATTCGGCGTCAAGACGAAAGAGGCGCTCAAAAAGCTACGCGTCAACATCGATACCCTGACCATGACCGCAACCCCTATCCCCAGAACACTGCAGTTCTCGCTGATGGGAGCGCGCGACCTGAGCATCATTGCTACTCCGCCATCCAATCGTCACCCGATCCAGACGGAATTGCATCGTGATGAAGACAGTATCATCAGCGAAGCCATCAACTTCGAATTATCCCGCAACGGACAGGTATTTTTTATCAACAACCGCATCAGCCAGTTGCCGGATATTGTAGCACGTATCCAACGCTTAGTGCCCGATGCCCGCATTGCAGCCGCCCACGGACAAATGGAGAGCGATATTCTGGAACAGATGATTCTGGATTTCGCCAATCATGAATTCGATGTGCTGGTGTGCACAACAATCATCGAAGCGGGACTGGATATCCCAAATGCCAATACCATCATCATCAATCATGCGCAAAACTACGGACTTAGTGAACTGCATCAACTACGTGGCCGCGTAGGACGTACTAACAAAAAGGCATTTTGTTATTTACTTTCGCCACCGCTCTCTTCCCTTACGCAAGAAGCCCGCAGACGGTTACAGGCCATCGAAAACTTCTCAGGCCTGGGAAGCGGTATTCACTTGGCCATGCAGGACCTGGATATCCGGGGAGCCGGCAATCTGCTGGGCGGCGAACAGTCCGGTTTTATCGCCGACCTCGGCTATGAAACTTACCAGAAAATTTTGCGCGATGCCGTCAATGAGCTCAAAAGTCAGGAATTTCAGGAGTTGTATCAAAACGATCATTCCGCCATAGACTGCAATGTCGAGGACTTTACTGATATCAAAATCAAAACACATCGGGAAAGGTCTGTCCAAAACAACGGCAACCAGAATGAATGCGATGCTAAAGCCGCGGCAAAAGACAGAAAGCAGGAGGGCAAACAATCCACAGCGACAGGAGGTATATTCGTGCCGGAATGCAATCTGGACAGCGATCTGGAACTCTTCTTTGCGGAAAGCTACATCCCTAACAGTACCGAGCGCATCACTCTCTATCAAGAGTTGGATAATATTTCCCGGCCAACAGAAATCGAATCCTATTGCACCCGCCTTATCGACCGTTTTGGACCCATTCCTTATGAAGGAGAAGAACTGATCCGCGTGGTAGCACTGCGTCAGATGGGTCGTCAAATCGGCTTCGAACGCATTTTGCTTAAACAAGGACAAATGACCGCCTATTTCTGCTCTACCAATCCACTCTACTTCCAAAGTGAAACTTTCGGCCGCGTACTGAATTACCTCTCTGCAAACTTCAAAACCTGTCGTCTGAGAGAATTGAAAGGCCGCCGTTCCATTATCTTCACCTCCGTCAAAAGCGTAAAGACCGCAAACGAGATTCTTTCTCGCATCCTCAATGGCTAAGAAAACCCATTGATCCTATTCTTCTAAAGCCGGCAAACTGGCTCCACCACTCATTATAAATTTTGGCCTGCAAGCAATAAAACAATAATTACTTACAGGCCGGAATTTTATAGACATATCAAAATTTCTAAATTCTCCACCCATTACTCCAATTCTCTTTACCCAAAATACTTTATCCGCTTATCTTCCATATCACCACAATGTTAGTTCAGCAATAGTTGATAGCTCTTATATTTCAAATTCTTGTAGTTTAATCATTCCTTTTTAAAAAACATTATTATCCATAACCCAAGAAAAACCTAACAAATACTGGTAAATTGTAGAACGCCACACATACCAAGCTATCCACATCTAACCATAGTAAAAGACAAAACAGCATACGCCATATGTATCCAACCCAAACATCTAAATTACCACTAAGGCCACTAAATTTGATTCAATAAGTAGCTTTATATAAAATTCATTATCCATACTTCGCCAATTCTTATCTTTTTATCCCACAGCCCCCCAAGATAAATACAACATTCCACTACCGCCTTAATGCGTTAATTACAATAAAAGGAGACCAATATTCCGAATGATAAAAAAATGTAGACATTCCCCCCAAAAAAACACAACTATTTCATACATAATCAGATAAATTTATACTATCCATCCCTTTAAATGCAAAATATTTTTTTATTTTCGTGATATTCATTCATAATTTGATTAGATAAATATGACATTTATTGAACGAGAAATCATAGTACAAAGCATATTCCTCAATATCATTTCCAAATGAACCCAATCTCCACACCATTTGTCTATTATATTAATATGGCCTCTTGCATCGCGTCCCCACAAACACAGAACCTAAAAAACCACAGCTCTATTTTCCCCTCAATACTATTAAAGCGAAAGGCCTTACAATTTCCCACTTTTTAGATCTTCAGAGATTTTCCAAAAACACTATCGAAATTCCTAAAAATAAGAATCAATCATAAAAAAGAAGTGATAAGATAGAGAAAAGAAAGACTGAAAAACAAATAAAACTATTAGTAAAAAATTATAGAGACATCTAACGCAAAGCTGATTCATAAAATCTAAATTTTATGAATCAGCTTCTTTGCTTTTATATAAAAATTAGTTGCCATACCAGGATTCGAACCCAGACTAACAGAACCAGAATCTGCTGTGCTACCATTACACCATATGGCAAAAATCGGCGGCGTCCTACTCTCCCGCTTGCGCAGTACCATCGGCACTATAAGGTT
>CAZMOE010000033.1:0-28583 GCA_964567855.1 uncultured Prevotellaceae bacterium | reverse complement strand
TTTGTCGCCGATTTCATCTATTACTAATAACCCTCTTTTGAAAGATACCCATCGCCACAATATCTGACCCGACGGCTCTTTCAAAAATAAACGAACACATTATCCTATGAAAAAACTCATCCTTTCCGCAGCGGCCGTCCTGGCCATTCTGCCGGCAACCTATGCTCAGACTTTAGCCGACTATGCCAACAAAGGCGATGCCGCCCTGGCCGCAAAAAACTATCAGGAAGCTGCCGAAAACTACATCAAGGCCCAAGAACTCGACGAGGGAAATACCGATTACACGACGGCCTTCCAATTAGCTACCGCGTACGAGCAACTCGGCGAATCGCAGAAAGCAGGCGACGCCTATAAAGCATCGGTAATCAAAGGCAACAGCGATGCCGGCGTACTTACCAATATGAAAAACGCATACGAAGCAGCAGGCTGCGCCGACTGTGTCAAAAATGCGTATGTGGAAATCAAAACGGCCAACCCGGCACAGACCATTGCCATGGACCGCAAATTGTATTTCATATATATAAAAGAAAAGGATTGGCAGAACTCGCTGAACTGCTGTCTCTCCGTGCTGAACGATCCGGAAATCGACGAAACCGAAAAAATCAATAACCTGAAGCGTTCCGCCCAATGTTATCTGAATCTCAACCAGACAGATTCGGCCGAAGTCTATTACGAAAAGGTTCTGGCCATCACACCCGAGGATGCCGACATCCACAAAGCCTTGGGATATACCTGCTACAACACCATCCAGAAAACCATTCAGAGCAATCAGGCCGCCTATAAGGCCAAAGGCAACAAGGCAACCCAGCACGATTTCACAGTCATGCAAACCGCCCAGAAGCGTGTCACGCTCGCCCAAGGTCCCAAGGCCATCGAGCATCTGACCATCGCCAACAAGACGCTCAACGACCCGAAAATCACAGAACTGATCGCCAAACTGCGTCAGAACGTAGCCGCCTATAAGAAATAACCCGTCACCGTTCCTGTCATGGCCGACAATTTCCTTGAACGCCGATACGAACAGTTACAGGCCCGCAAATCCGCCGTCCGCCCCATTGCCCCCAAGGCTCCGGGCGAACGGCGGATCGGTATTATCACCGGCGGCGCCAACGGTATCGGACGCTGCCTGGTCGATGCGTTCGTCGACAAAGGCTATAAAATCTATTTCATCGACAAAGACGACGGGCAAATCGCCGCAGTAGAACGTTCCATGCAGGGACGCAGAGGCACCGCCATCGGTTTTGCCGGCGACATTGCCGAACAAAGCGTGCTGGAGGCCTTCGCCGCTTTCGTCCTGGAGCGGGAAAAACATATCCACTGCCTGATCAACAACGCCTGCCTGATGCGGGGCGGCATCTTGTCAGACTGCAGTTACGAAGATTTTCTGTATGTCCAGCGGGTCGGCGTAGCGGCACCTTTTTATCTCGCCCGATTGTTTAAAAATCATTTTGACGGCCTCGGCTCGATCGTGAATCTATCATCGACACGGGCATTCCAGTCCCAACCCGACACGGAAAGCTACACCGCGGCCAAAGGGGGCATCACGGCACTCACCCATGCCCTGGCCATAAGCCTGGCAGGCATCGCCCGGGTCAATGCCATCGCTCCGGGCTGGATAGACACCGGAGCCTATCGGAAAAATCGACAGATTACCCCCTGCGAACAGGCCGATATGTTGCAGCATCCGTCACAACGGATCGGAAACCCGGCCGACATCGCCCGTATGGCGCTTTTCCTCTGCGATCCGCAAAACACTTTCATCAACGGAGAGTGTATCAGGATCGACGGCGGCATGTCGCATCTGATGGTATATCACAACGACCACGGATGGAGCTACCGGAAAGAAAAAGAATGAAATGACAACCAACACTTCAGGGGCGTTTCCGGCAAAGGAAAACGCCCCTGAACAATTCAATATCGTTCCGGCAGGAAAGCAGGCCCGTCAGATACGGTCCAAAACGCGGCCGACCAGCTCCCGCATGGCATCCTTATACATCGGGCTGCTGTTGAGAGCGACACGGTTGGCAACCACAGAGCAGACGGTCACCGCCTTGTGGCCCATAAGACGGGCAAAGCCGGCCAAAGGAGCGCTCTCCATCTCATAATTGGTGATCTTACGGTTATTGTACTCGAATGTCTCGATGCGGCTGTTGATCAGCGGAGCGGCCAAAGGCAATCGCAGCACGCGACCTTGAGGTCCGTAGAAACCGACGGCACTGATGGTCGTGCCACGCACCATGTCGTCGCTGCCGATACGTGCGGCCAATTCCTCATCGGCATAGACCACATACGGATCGGCCGCCCGACGCGGATAACCGATATAGCTGGTCAGCGCACGCTCGAATTCAAGGTCGCAGACACCGTCACGCCCGGCATACCAGTCGAGCACGCCGTCGAAACCGATGGAGACCTCCGATACGATGAATGTCCCGCAGGGGACATAAGGCTGCAGTCCGCCGCAGGTACCTACCCGCACCAATTCCAGGGCATGATGTTCTTCCTTGATCTCTCGGGTGGTAAAGTCGATATTCTTCAGAGCATCCAACTCGTTCATCACGATATCGATATTATCGGGACCGATACCGTGACTGAGAGCCGTGATCCGTTTTCCCTTGTACATACCGGTGACAGTATGAAACTCACGGCTCGAAATATCGCATTCACGGCTTTCAAAAAAAGAAGCGATCATATCGACACGTCCGGGATCACCGCACATGACAACTTTGTCGGCCAGCTGATCGGGCCTGATATGGAGATGGAAACAACTGCCATCGGGATTGATAACAAGTTCAGAAGAAGCAATCATAACGTCGATTTTTAGAGATTTTTCATAATAAAGTATAATGTAATAAAACAATCGCCCGCCTCATTCCGGCTTAGCGGCGATAGGAAATTTCCAGATTCCGGTAATTTTTTTCTTGTCCGGCAATTTGTGTCCGCAGTTGCTCCTCCCGTTGTTCCCGTTGCAGGATAATGGGACGCAATTGCTGTTTCCGGTTCGCTGTAGCGCCCTTCCATTCCCGACGGAGGCCGTCAAGTTCTGCAACAAGGGCCTCATATTCGGCCTGTAGGGCCACCGTCCGCTCATAGAGCGCCTTCGCCTGCGGATTCTTGAACTCATCGGCCGAAGTGTACACCCTACGATCATCGATTACAATCTTCAGACGGACCTCCGTCCGTATCTCCTGCGGGGCCGACAATATCTCATCCATCAGATCGCGGTAGCCCTCCTCCTGTTTCCAGGTATCGGCAATGCGGTCAATACGCGCCCGCGACAATTGTTCGCCGTCAAGGTAAGAGATTTCGTCGGAAAGTAAAAAAACATAGATAGTCACAAAATCCGGATGCCCCCGGCGCTCCGTGGCCCACCAGCCGACCTGATGGGTTTCGTCGATGGCCATCATGTAATCGTCGCCGGGAGAATTGAATGGCATTCCCAGGCGCTCCGGAGTATAATAGACCTCGTTTTCGGCATTATAGTGGGTCTTGTAGATATCCAATCCTCCCATGCCCGGAGTTTCGTCCGAAGCGAAATAGAGCGTTTCTCCGTCGGAGCGAAGAAACGGATAGGCCAGACGGCCGGACGTTTCGATAGAGGCGATCAGCGAGGGATCGTCCCAACGGCCGTTGAAACAGCGAGATTCATACAACCGGGCGACAGGGCCATCTGCAAGCACCATAAGCCGGTAATCGCCCGCCTGAGACTCGAACAGCATCGAGTCGGCCGCATGCTCAAATCCGCTGTGGCCGGAAGCATCGAGAAGACGGCCGGATTCCGCCCCCAGACGATAATGCAGGAAAAAGGCACGTTTCGGGACGACAAGGCTGTCGATGATGATCACATCCTGAACCCTTGCCAAGGCCCGCTGACCGATTTCACATTCGGCGATGATGCTGTCGGAACGGCGCTGCCAGCTTTCAGAGGTGCGCATCAGGCTCTTATATTTCTCCAGAGCCGTTATGGCACCGGCGAAATCGTATTCCTTCTGCCGGCAGATGCCCAGATACCAGTAGGCGCCCTTGACCTGCTTTTTGGCGGCATATTCCAGATAAGGGATAGCCTCCCCATATTGTCCGGTCATGCACAATGCCTCCCCGAACCACTTGTTACAATCCGCGCGTGAAGCCATGGAGCGGTTCCGCATCAGTGTCCGGAACGCCTGGACCGCCCCTTCGTAATCCTGACGGACAATATAGCCGCGGGCCTCATCCAATGTGATGGCCGACAGTCCGACAGCCCAACTGCCCAAAATCAATAATAATATACCAATCGCTTTATAACGTGTCGTCATGATACAACTTCAGTAAATTAATTTCCTGATAATATTTTTTAATCAAGGCAAAGATAACGGATGCCGGATGCAAAAGCAAATTTATTTGCAATTTACCCGTCGGAGTTGTGGCTTTTTGGCTTTTATGACAAAAAAAAAGGCTTTCTTGCCGCCGAAACTCTTTTTATAATTATCTTTGCCCAATATTTAGACAGTCCCACCGCATGGAAAACGTATCAGCATCCGAGAAAGGGCGTTGCCTGGTCATTATCCCGACCTACAACGAAAAAGAAAACATTGAACACATCATCCGCTACGTCTTCAATCTGAGCAGACCGTTCGACATTCTTGTCATAGACGACGGTTCGCCCGATGGAACGGCTACCATCGTGAAAGAGATGCAAAAAGAGTGCCCGCGTCTTCACCTCGTCGAACGCGCAGGGAAGTTAGGCCTCGGAACTGCCTATATCGCCGGATTCCGGTGGGCCCTGGAGCATGGTTACGATTATGTTTTCGAAATGGATGCCGACTTCTCGCATAATCCCGACGATCTGCTGCGCCTTCACAACGCCTGCGCCGAACGTGGAGCCGATCTGGCCATCGGTTCGCGATACATCACCGGCGTCAACGTCGTCAACTGGCCCATGGGACGCGTGCTGATGTCTTATTACGCCTCTAAATATGTCCGGTTTATTACCGGAATGCATGTACATGACAGCACCGCCGGTTTCGTATGCTATACACGCAGGCTACTTGAACGCATGGAGCTGGAAAAGATCCGCTTCAAAGGCTATGCTTTCCAGATCGAGATGAAATTTACAGCCAAAATGATGGGTGCCAGGATCGAAGAGGTGCCGATTATTTTCACTAACCGCGTGTTGGGCACTTCCAAAATGAGCGGAGGGATCTTCAGTGAAGCCGTTTTCGGTGTCATCCGGCTAAAAATAAGTTCATGGAGCCGTAAATATCCCAAAATCCACGCGTGAGCCGGCAGCAACATCATTCCCGCCCGCACCGGGCAATCCGGGAACTATCTACAAGGAATACAGACAGGTCATGATTCTGATTAAAAACGCCCAGATATACGGTCAGGCATTCCCCTCGCCGGACGAATACGGAAACAACGGCATCGACGGTACGACAGACGGCGCCGGAGGGGCTGTCAGTATCGATGGAGACCGTATCGGCTCCGTATTGACCGATAAAGACAAGATATATGCTGCCGAACGCAATGCCGCGACCGTCATCGACGCCCGCGGAGCCATGCTCCTGCCCGGCGTTATCGACTCGCACGTGCATTTCCGTGAACCCGGATTGACGGCAAAGGCCGACATCGCCAGTGAAAGCCGTGCCGCCGTGGCGGGAGGCGTCACCTCGGTACTCGATATGCCTAACGTCAAGCCGGCAACGACCTCATACGAAGCATTGAGAGATAAAATCGGACTTTTTGCCGAAAAGTCCCTGGTCAATTACGGTATCTTTTTCGGCATTACGCATGATAATATCGAGGAGGCCCTTTCCTTACCCCAGGAAAAGATCTGTGGCTATAAGGTTTTCTTAGGATCTTCGACGGGAGGCATGCTGATGAACGATCCGGAGCAATTGCGCCGTCTTTTCAGCAACACGCAACGCGTCATTGCCGTGCATAGTGAAGACGAAGGGATTATCCGCCGCAACATCGAACGCTATACGGAAAAATACGGGCGCACAAATCCGGGCGAACCACTTCCCGTAACATTGCATCCGCTGATCAGGAGCCGGGAAGCCTGCTACGCCAGCACGGCAGCCGCCATCGGTCTTGCCAAAGAGACCGGCGCACAATTGCATATCTGCCACATAACCACGGCCGACGAACTCTCTCTTTTCTCAAATGATGAAAAGGACAGGGGGAGCTCCTCGCCATCGGCTTCCGCCATCCGGCAAATCACCGCCGAAGCCTGCGTGGCCCACCTTTGGTTTTCCGACAAAGACTATGAACGGCTCGGTGCCAAAATCAAATGTAATCCGGCCGTCAAAACGGAAAAAGACCGTACCGCACTACGTCTGGCACTGACAGACGGACGAATCGGCCTCGTGGCCACCGACCACGCGCCGCACCAGTGGAGCGACAAGCAAGGCGGTGCCCTCACTGCCGCATCAGGCATGCCTTCGCTGCAATATTCTCTCGTTGCCATGCTTGAACTGGCCGCCCAAAGAATCTGCAGCATCACCGATGTGGTTAGACTGATGTGTCAGGCTCCGGCGCTGAGATATTCCCTCCGCGACCGGGGATTCATCCGCCCCGGCTATAAAGCAGACCTCGTGCTTGTCGATCCGCGGCAAACAACGGAGGTGACCTCCGATGATATCCGCTCGAAATGCAGCTGGTCGCCGTTTGAAGGCGAGACGTTCCGCCACAGAATCATCGGCACATGGATCAACGGCCGGCAAGTCTACGATGGAAAACAGATCGATGAGAACGGCAGAGGGGAGAAATTAACATACAACTTTCACGAAGGAATATAAATGGAAGCACATCTTATCGATATAGAATCGGTAGTAAAGACCAAACTGCCGCAGCATTATAAAAAAATCCCCCGTTGGGTTTTCCGCTTCGCAGCATGGCTGATCTGCCAGAAAGAAATGAACGTCGTCCTCGAAACACTTAAGGATGTCGAAGGCGCGGATTTCGCCGACGGCATGACAAAACTGCTTCGCGTCGATTATAAACTGACCGGAATGGAGAATATTCCCGAAAACGGCCGGTTCATTTTCACTTCCAACCATCCGCTCGGAGCTTTCGACGGAATTTCCTACATCAGGATATTCGGTAAAAAGTACCCCGGCAAACTGAAAGTCATCGTCAACGATATGCTGATGTATATCTATCCGCTCAGACCGGTTTTCCTGCCGGTCAACACCCTCGGCGGTCAGCGGCGGGAAGATATGGCGGCCATCGATGCCGCCTACAAGGATGCCGAAACGCAGCTTCTGACCTTTCCTGCCGGTTTCTGTTCCCGGTATATAGAGGGAAAGATACAGGATGTCGAGTGGAAAAAATCGGTAATCACTCAGGCGATCGAATCAAAGCGCGACATTATACCGATGTTCTTTGAAGGACGCAATTCGGCCTTTTTTTATTCGGTGGAATGGCTGCGGCGTAAATTGGGGATGAAATTCAACATCGGGCTTGTCCTGCTGCCATGGCAGATGATGAAAACGTCGCGCAATAAAACATATCGCATATACATAGGGAAACCCATCCCGTGGCAGACATTCGACAAAAGCAAAACGACGGCAGAATGGTCGGCATGGCTGAGGCAGGAAACCTACCGGTTACAGACAGCCGCACGGCACTGATATCCGCCAAGACAGAATAAGCCAGCTGCAAATTCCTTTCAATTCTTATCTGTTTAATATTTACCATCAACGTGGAAAAAATTATAGATCCTATCGACAGAGAACTCCTTAAACAGGAGCTGCAGACAGCCAGACTGCTGCGTCATACCCGCAAAGGGGGCAACGAACTTTATGTCTTTACCGCCGCCCAGTGTCCCAATCTGATGCAAGAGGTCGGCCGGTTACGTGAAATCGCTTTCCGCGAATCGGGAGGCGGCACCGGGTTTGCCGTAGATATCGACACTTACGACACGATGGATGAACCTTATTGGCAACTCATCGTCTGGGATCCGCGCGAAGAGGCCATATTGGGAGGATACCGTTATATCTCCGGAGCTAACGTCAAACTGGATGAAAAAGGCGCTCCCATTCTCGCAACGGCCCACATGTTCGGCTATTCCGACCGCTTCATCCAGAATTATCTTCCCTACACGCTCGAGCTGGGGCGTAGCTTTGTCGCCGTAGAGTATCAATCCAGCCGCTCCGGCGCCAAAAGTCTATTCACACTCGACAACCTTTGGGACGGACTGGGTGCCCTGGCCATAGATAACCGCGGCACGCGTTATTACTACGGTAAATTTACCATGTATCCCTCTTATCCTAAAGAGGGAAGGAACATGATTCTTTATTTTCTCAAAAAACACTTCCCGGATCATGAAAAACTGGTCTGGCCGTTCTATCCCATCGAAACCGGAACCGATGTCCAGGCCATGGAACACTTGTTCTGTCATGATAGTTTCCATGATGACTACCGCATTCTCAATGCCGAAGTCCGTCGGTTGGGATATAATATCCCGCCGCTGGTCAATGCCTACATGATGTTATCCCCCACAATGAAAATGTTCGGAACAGCTATCAACGATGAATTCGGCGATGTCGAAGAGTCCGGTATTCTCATTACCATCAATGAGATCACCAAAGAAAAGCATGAACGATATATAGAAACTTACGAGCAAGAATTGCAACAGCAACTGGATGAATTCGAAGCGGTGAAATAATCTGCGGTCAATAAGCGGATAAACAACAGGGATGAAATCCCCGAAACGGGCAGAGAAGGCTTTTATTCAAAGCAGTCCCTGCTCGATTTGTACACAGATGTTCTCCAATTCACGATCATCCCCTTCCGGGTCCCATTCGCTCTTGAGATTAACACCGAAGAGACGGCCGAAACCCTGCCAGAAAACGGCCGCACCCTTTCCGAGGAAGGAACGGATCAGCTGATAAGAGGGCGCATGGCATTCCCGGTCTATCAACCGCACCAGCAACCGCCCCTGCCGGTAGTTGAGCTTCTTCAACTGGGGCTTGTATTGGGCGAACACCTCCTTTTCGAGGGCTTTCATGTGCCGGTCACGCTCTTTTTCATTAGGGATATCCTTAACCACCTCATAGGTCTCTATCAACATACGCTTGGCCTGCTTCGCGATGGGTAAGGTTTTACGGACATCATTAACCATACGCCAATAGGCTTTTTCCCGCTTATCGGAGGCAAAGCGTTTGGAGGAAAAACAATAGACGGGACGCAAATAAATATAAGGAATCGTATCCCCCGTACGTTTATCAACATACGCAGAGAGCTCTTTCGGCTGCAACTGGGTGCGGCGCACGACCTGCGCCGACAGAAACGGCACAGTCAGCACCGTTGCGACTATGATAAACAATATACGCATCATTACAACCGCGGCATTTGATTTCAGCGGGTAAAGATACGGCAACTTCCGCCATTATGGATACAGCCCCGGAGATTCTTTATGTTTTTTTATGCTTTACGGATACCGCCGCCAGGAAACCGTATCCCCCTTTCCGGTCCGACATTTCAGAAAAAACGATACTGCAGACCGATTCCAATCCTCAAAATATCGGCCAATGTAATGTTTTTATTAGGCACGGCACTGATCAGATGCAGATCACACACACTCAACTCATAGTACAGCGAAACTTTTTCCGCATGCACACGCCTGTGAACCGGAATATTGAAATCCAGACGCTGCCCCACACCCAGATTGATACGAACACGGGACGAAAAGCCGTAGTATCCGCTGGGATAACGGTCCGGTTCCTCGGTCCAGAACTCATCTCCGAAAATAGAGTTGAGAAATACCGTAAAGCAGGCAGGATGAAAAACGGCCTTATCGGTCACTCCGACGTGCCACGGGATATAATTTTCCTTCAGCGTGAAGGTCAAACTAAAATTTTCAGTATTATACTTCGGCAAGCAGCCCACCAGCACATGGGTTTCCCAAGCATCACGATGACCATAATCCCATCCTATGCCCAGCGAGACCATTCCGATATTACCGGCATACTGTACCGTACCCAGATTAGGGATCATCTTCATCCATCTTTCCTGCGAATGCTGTACGTATTGGGCATACCTTTGGTTCTCAACCCCAAGAGAATCCGCTATGCCGATCTCCGACCCAGTCAGCGTCCGCACCGAAAATGCGGAAGCCGTCACCCCGCCGATCATTCCTGCCAGATACGCGCAACTAAAAATCAACCTTCTCAAATTCATAGCCTTCTTCATCAATGGTAAATACAAAATACTGGTGTTTGTTGATATTTGCACAGCCGTAATACAGAATACCGTTAGAAAAAATATCTTTCACCTCAAACCGATGATTATGACCGTTCAGGCAAAAGGAATTTTTCTTGCTTCCGGCAGGAAAAGCCCCATCGCCGTCAAACACAGGATCCATGGAGCCCATACCTGGGAAATGGGAAACATAATAATCGAACACTTCGGAAACATTGTTATTGAACTGCTCATCTCCGGGACGGGAGTGCATCACAACGACGGTATGGATGATGGAATCGGGACGGCAGGCATTGATACTATCCAACTGCAGGGCCTCACGCCGGAGAAATCCGAAATCGGGAACAGGATTGGAATAGTCATATTCAAGCGCGATAGTATTCAAACACACAAACCGGGTGTTTCCCACAGTAAATCCATAGTTTCTTGCCCCGAACATTTTAGCATAGATATGTTCGCCGCGACCGACACAGTCGTGGTTACCGATCACCGTAACGTAAGGCATGGTCAAACGCTCCAATTCATCGCGCATCCACTCAAATTCATTGGTAGCCCCGAAATCGGTAAAGTCTCCGCCATGCACGACAAAATCTATATCACCGCGTGCGTTGATATGACGGACCGCTTTTTCCGTATCATCATACCATCTCTGAGTATCGGTGATAAAGGCAAAACGAAATCGCTTCCTGCCACGTCCGAAATCCTCCAATCGACGAACATTCCCGGCCACGATATCGGTCTTGCCCGAAATTTTTCCTTCATAAGGATGATATTCGAACAATTCCCCGCAAGCTGAAAAACCGAATATCCCCGCCAAAAGTATAAAAACGGCGATGTAACTCTTTATCATATCGGTATTAATATAAAAAATGTGACGGCAAAGATAACCCAAACCGTAAACAGTTAAAATTTCATTTCACTAAAATAAAACAATGTTTCACCCAAAACAAACAATAAAATTCAGAAAAATACACATAGTCGCATCACCGATATATTTTTTATCTAATTTTGCAGCCTCAATCTGAACAAGGATCCAAGAACTACCAGAACAGACGACCCAATGAATAATGTGACCAAAGGGTATATCTTCGGCATCATCGCTGCCGTTTCTTACGGGCTGAATCCGCTTTTGGCCCTTCCTTTGTATGCCGGCGGCATGAACCCGGACAGCGTCCTCTTCTTCCGCTACCTGATAGCCCTTCCCATTCTCGGCGTGATGATCAAATGGCGCCGTCACAATTTCCGGCTGAAAAAACGGGAAGTTCTCCCCCTTGTTTCCTTAGGTCTCCTGATGGCGGCCTCCTCCCTTACGTTGTTTTTAAGTTACACCTATATGGCGGCAGGCATTGCCTCTACCCTGCTGTTCGTCTATCCGGTGATGGTTGCCGTCATCATGGCAGTCTGTTTCCATGAAAAAATTTCCCCGCTCACCGTATTCTGCATCCTGTCGGCCCTCTGGGGCATTGCTTTGCTATATCAAGGTGACGGAAATGAACACCTCAGCCTGACGGGCGTAGTACTGATTATGATTTCCGCCCTTTCCTATGCCATTTATATGGTAGGCGTCAACCGTCCGCTTATGCGGCCCATCCCGACGGTACGGCTTACCTTCTATGTCCTTGCAAGCGGATCATTTCTCTTCCTTCTGCGTCTGATAGCCGGTCTCTCTCCATCGCTGACAGCAACAGGCATCGGGGCCCCGCTGATCCTGTCGGAAAACGGATGGCATTGGGTGAACCTGATCTGCCTCGCCGCATTCCCGACAGCCGTTTCTCTCATCTGTACGACAAGAGCAGTTTTCTATGTCGGTTCCACCGTCACGGCCATTCTCGGCGCACTGGAGCCCATAACCGCCATTCTTTTCGGAATCACGGTATTCGGCGAGCAGCTGACCATGAGACATGTCCTTGGCATCATTCTGGTTATCGTTGCGGTGACCGTCATCATCGCCGGAAACCGTGTGGCCCGACAAATATTACGTTTCCGCAAACTATTTCCCAAAGGAAAAATCCATTTCGGAAAATAACATAGCCTCTATCCGGCAGCGCCCGCTTCATCGACGATTTCCTACAGAAATATCGCCCACAACCGACCGGCTGCGGTCATTCCATGCGTCATGCAATGGGCCACCGGCTACAGCCACTCCTTGATCAAGTCTTTTTTCTTAGAAAAATTTTCTGTTTCTCCCTACCGACTCCCATTTAAATGAATAAAATAAACTGCAAATACCATGTTTTAAATAATTATTATCTGTTTTTTCATATTTTATTGGATAATATTTCCAACATAAATACCTTTGCCGCAGTAATCTTTTAATACATATACAATAATGGCAATTTACAACAACATTTTAGATCTGATCGGCGGCACTCCGGCTGTCCGCCTCGATAAATTGACCCGAAAACTACAACTTTCAGCCACCATCGTCGGCAAAGTAGAATATTTCAATCCGGGCGGCAGTGTCAAAGACCGTATCGCACGCGCCATGATCGAAGAGGCCGAACAAAGCGGCACTCTGAAACCCGGCGGAACCATCATTGAACCCACCAGCGGCAATACCGGCGTAGGCCTCTCGTTAGTCGGTGCGGTCAAAGGCTACCGGGTGATCCTCACCATGCCCGAAACCATGAGCATCGAACGCCGGAAACTGGCCGCCGCTTATGGTACGGAAATTATCCTCACTCCCGGATCGGAAGGAATGAAGGGCGCTATCGCCAAAGCGAAAGAGCTTCAGCAGAACACTCCCAATTCCATCATTCTCCAACAATTCGAGAACCCGGCCAATCCCGCAATTCATACGACCACGACAGGAGAAGAAATCTGGAACGATACAGAAGGTAAAGTCGACGTCTTCGTAGCCGGTGTAGGCACCGGAGGAACCATTTCCGGCGTTGCAAAAACATTGAAAGGGCATAATCCAAACGTAAAAATCATTGCCGTAGAGCCCGCTTCTTCTGCCGTAATCTCCGGCCTCACGCCGGCAGGTCCCCACAAGATACAAGGTATCGGTGCCGGCTTCATCCCGAAAAATCTGAACTGCGATCTTATCGACGAAATCATCGCCGTCAGCAACGAAGATGCTTTCAGCACCGCCCGCCAACTTGCCCGAACCGAAGGATTGCTTGTCGGTATCTCTTCCGGCGCCGCCGCTTTCGCCGCAACGCAAGTGGCCGCCCGTCCGGAATTTGCAGGAAAGACCATTGTGGTTCTATTGCCCGATACCGGAGAGCGGTATCTGTCAACCACACTCTTCGAGGCATAAAAAACGCCACAGGAAGTATCACCTACCCCCTTGCCGACGGTCCACGAACGTCAGCAAGGGGGTAAATGATAGATAAAGCTCCCTCCGGCATCGCGGATAACTATAAAATATTACAAATCAAAAGATTTATTTTGAAAGTATAAAAATTTATCCTTATATTTACACACTCCAAATATTCATGATCGAGAAACAGCCGAACGGAGAACCGCAACTTTTGTAAAGCAACTTCCGAAAATGAAGCCTAATCAGACAGCCCATGAAAAGAACGCTTCCCCATATCGGTTATTTCCCGATTCTATTTTTTATCTACCCCTTCCTGACAACTATACAGGCCTCAGAACCTATAAAGAGTGCGCCGACAGGAGATTTCTCACTTTCGCCTCCCCGCCAGAACGAATGGCAGAATGATCTGTATTTCCATCTGGATTCCGAAGACAACGGAACTTTATACGAAGAGCTGTCCGAGCAGTTATCCGGACTGCTATTACAACCTATAGAGATCAATCGGGCTACGGCCGACGAGCTGACGCGTCTGCCATTCCTGTCACAAAGTCAGGCGGAGGCTATCGTTGAATACCGACGGCGACATGGCGATATAAAAAGCCCCCACGAATTGATGCTGGTCTACGGTATGGACAGACAGACATTGCAACTATGCCTACCTTTCCTCTCCACGGGCGAAACGGATGATGAGAAAGTACGTTTTCCGCATCGGATTCGGCAACAGATCGTTCTGCAAACCGACCGGTGCCTGAACCGGCGCGCCGGATTCCGCCACGTCTCTACGGAAAAGATATTGTCGGACAAGGCCTACCGCGGCGACCCGTGGCATAACACCGTCCGTTATCGCCTGTCGCGAGGACAAGCCTTTACAACCGGCTTCGTTCTTGAAAAAGATGCCGGTGAACCATATGGAGCACATTTTCCCTGGGGCGGCGATTCCTTCCATTACTATCTGACCTGGCAACCGCAAAAAAGTCACGTGAAGCAACTGATTATTGGCGACTACCGGCTTCGCCTCGGTAACGGACTGATATTGAACCATCAATTTTCATTGGGCAAGAACGCCCTTTCATCCTCTTTACTGTCACAAAACGCACGGCTTTCCGCCCATGCTTCGACCGATGAGTTCCATTTTTTTCAAGGAGCGGCCGCAGACCTCCGCTTCGGGCGCCACTGGCGGATCATTCCCTTTCTCTCCGTCAGACAAATAGACGGAAAAATCGAGGCCGACACGCTCACAACGATAGCCACCGACGGCCTGCACCGCCTGACCCGTGAAGAGGCCCGTCGACACTCGGCCTGGATGAGCGTCAGCGGCCTCCATATCGCTTACCGGCAGGAATGGTTCGAATGTGCCGTCAATCTGCTTTATACCCACCTGAACAAAACCTACTACCGACCGCAACGGGAATATAACAAGCACTATTTCCGCGGCCACGAACTCTCGCAGGCTTCTGTCGAATACCGCCTGAGGAAATTCGGCCTGGAATGGAAAGGTGAGACCGCCATCAGCGACAACGGCGCAGTGACTACAGTCAATTTGATGCAACGCAATCTGTCCGAAGACTGGTCGATGCTTCTCATACAACGTTATTTTTCCAACCGCTATCATCAGTTGCACGCTTCTACATTCAGCGAGGCCTCCGACCTCCAGGCTGAACGGGGCATCTACCTCCAGACGCTTTACCATGCGATGCGGCATTTGGATGTAAGCGCCTCAGCCGATATTTTCCGCTTCACTCAAGCCAAATATGGCATAGGCCGTCCGTCAAGGGGATACGAACTGACTATTTGGGGTGACTACACACGAAAAAATATCGCCGGCACACTCCGTTACCGCCTTAAAAAGAAACAGAAAAACAACACCGACGACCGTTTTACCGCACCGCTGCAAAATTATTTCCGTCACACCTCCGAAGCGATGGTCTCATATTCTCCCGTCAGCTGGCTACAAGTCAGAACGAACGTGCAGCACAAAGCCTATTCCTGCCAATTTCGGGGCACGACCCACGGATACGGTTTCAGCCAATCCGTTATCTTCAGAAAGAAAGAGCTTCCTTTTTCCACACAAATACAATGGAGCCGATTCCACACCGACGACTACGATAGCCGGCTCTATCTCCCGGAAAGAAATCTGCTCTACCAGTTTCAGATTCCGATGGTCTACGGCTCGGGAAACAGATATACCGCCGTGTTATCGTTTCGGATAGCAGAAGCGCTGATTCTCGACGCCAAATATGCGCTGACAACCTACCGAAACCGGGAAAGCATCGGCGACGGACTGCAAACCATTGAGGGAAACTATAAACATGACCTGTGGCTGCAATGCCGCTGGAAGTTTTAGGGATTTACAACATAAAAATGTCCGACAGGCACCATAGAACACTTATCCGACAGCAACAATCTGTCCCTGCCATCACTATATGTGAAGATTGAAATTATGAAAATTCATGCGATCCGCTTTAATCAGATCCGAAACTTTATACATCAGACTGCGTAGGCCCGACCGACGGTAGATCAATTTACAAAAGAAAACCGATAAAGCCAGTATGATCCGAGCGGTATGAAAAATAAAATTCATACCACTCCCATTTAACAGACCATTATCGCCTATCAAACAATACAATTGCGACCGATAAGGGAAAATTTCCCGTACCGGCCGCAATCGACAATGTAAAACCCGAAAAATATTTATTTGTATTCCTGCCAGCTCTTGATATTGATATCTCCCTCTTCCATTTCGCAGAAGGCTTCGATAAAGGCACCGGCCAAACGGGCGTTGGTGATCAGCGGGATATTATGATCGATAGCTCCGCGACGGATTTTATAACCATTGGTCAGCTCGCGTTTGGTATGGTTTTTCGGGATATTGACGATAAGATCGAACTTATGATCTGCAATCATTTTCATTACATTATTCTCAGCATCGGCACTCTCATCCGGCCAGAAAACAGGAGTGGCAACCACCCCATGGGCATTCAAAAATTCCGCGGTGCCGGCAGTAGCATAAATTTTATAGCCTTTATTATACAGCACGCGGCTGGAATCCAAAAGGTCAACCTTGGATTTCATGGCGCCGGAAGAGAACATCACCCCTTTGTCCTTACTCGGGATCTTGAAACCGGTGGAAATCATAGCGCTAAGCAAAGCTTCGGAGAAGTCGTCGCCCATACAACCCACTTCACCGGTAGAAGACATGTCGACACCCAGCACCGGGTCGGCCTTATGCAGTCGCGAGAATGAGAATTGGGAAGCCTTCACACCGATCCAGTCTATATCGAACGCCGATTTGTCAGGACGCGTATAAGGAGCATCCAGCATGATACGGGTGGCCGTCTCGATGAAGTTGCGTTTCAGTATCTTCGATACAAACGGGAACGAACGGGAAGCCCGCAGATTGCATTCGATCACCTTGACCTCATTATTACGGGCTAAGAACTGGATATTGAACGGACCGGAGATGTTCAGTTCCTTAGCGATCTGCCGGCTGATCTTCTTGATACGACGCGCAGTGGCAAAGTAGATCTTCTGCGCCGGGAAGACGAGGGTAGCATCACCGGAATGCACGCCGGCAAACTCAATGTGTTCCGAAATAGCATATTCCACCACCTCGCCGTTCTGGGCTACGGCGTCGAATTCTATTTCTTTCGTGTTCTCCAGGAACTGCGACACTACGACAGGAAATTCCTTAGACACCTCGACAGCCATCTGGAGGAAACTTTCCAGTTGCTCGTCGTTATAGCAAACATTCATCGCCGCACCGGACAATACATACGAGGGGCGCACCAAAACGGGATATCCCACTTTCTCTACGAAGCCTTTGACATCATCGAAACTGGTGAGCTCCTGCCATGCAGGCTGGTCGATGCCCAGTTGATCAAGCATCGCAGAGAATTTATTGCGGTTCTCGGCACGGTCGATGGAGATCGGAGAGGTTCCCAACACAGGCACAGACTGCCGATGGAGCTTCATCGCCAGATTATTGGGAATCTGACCGCCGACAGAGACTATAACGCCGCGCGGTTGCTCCAAATCGATGACATCAAGCACCCGCTCGAACGAAAGTTCATCGAAATAGAGACGGTCGCACATATCATAGTCCGTCGATACGGTTTCCGGATTGTAGTTGATCATTATAGACTTGTAGCCCAGCTTACGCGCAGTCTGCACGGCGTTCACCGAGCACCAGTCGAACTCCACCGACGAACCGATACGGTATGCACCCGAACCGAGTACCACCACCGACTTTTCGTTATTATAGTAATTGACATCATATCCCTTGACGGCATAAGTCATATACAGGTAATTCGTCAGTTCGGGGTGCTCGCTGGCCACCGTATTGATGCGCTTTACAGCAGGGAGAATGCCCAGTTCCTTACGACGGGCCCGCACGGCGAGATTTTCTTTCTCCATATTTCCGGCAGCATGTAATACGAAACGTGCAATCTGGAAATCGGAAAAACCAAGCACCTTGGCCTTGCGTAATACCTCTTCCGGCATTTCGGCTAACGTATCATAGCCGCAAAGTACATTCTTATAGTCTACGATATTCTTCAACTTCTCCAGGAACCACGGCGCAATTTTTGTCAATTCATACAAACGGTCAATCGTGTATCCCTCTTCCAAGGCCTGAGCCAGCGCGAAGATACGGAGGTCTGTTGGATTGGCCAGTTCATGGTCCAAATCCTCGAACTTCACATGGTCATTGCCGACAAATCCGTGCATTCCCTGTCCGATCATGCGCAGACCTTTCTGGATAATCTCCTCAAACGATCTGCCTATGGACATAATTTCGCCGACAGACTTCATACTGGAGCCGATTTCCCGTGAAACGCCTGCAAATTTCGTCAAATCCCATCGTGGTATCTTACAAATCAAATAATCCAGCTGCGGAGCTACATACGCTGAGTTCAGCGTATCCATTTCGCCGATCTGATCGAGTGTATAACCCAATGCAATTTTCGCAGCAACGAATGCCAACGGATATCCCGTCGCTTTCGACGCCAGAGCGGAGGAACGACTGAGACGTGCATTCACCTCAATGATCCGGTAATCGTCAGTATCGCCATTAAAAGCATACTGAATATTACACTCGCCGACAATACCGAGATGACGAATACATTTCACCGACAATTCCTGCAGCATCCTGACCTGTTGTTCGCTCAGCGAACAAGTAGGAGCCACCACAATGGATTCACCCGTATGAATACCCAACGGATCAAAGTTCTCCATGCTGGCTACCGTGAAGCAATGGTCGTTGGCATCACGTATCACCTCGAATTCTATCTCTTTCCAACCTTTGAGAGACTCCTCTACCAGAATCTGTTTAGAGAATGTAAACGAACTTTCCGCCAGCTTCATGAATTCCTCCCGGTCACGGCAAATGCCGCTGCCCAATCCGCCCAAAGCATAGGCCGAACGGACCATAACAGGAAACCCGATGCGCTCGGCAGCCGCCAAAGCGTCTTCCATAGTCTCCACAGCCTGGCTGACCGGTGTCTTCAGCTCCACTTCGTTGAGCTTCTTGACAAAAAGATCGCGGTCCTCGGTGTACATGATGGCCTCTACGGAAGTACCCAATACCTGCACGCCGTATTTTTCAAGCACACCGCCCGTGTAAAGTTCCGTACCGCAGTTCAAAGCCGTCTGGCCGCCAAAAGCAAGCAGAATACCGTCCGGGCGCTCTTTCTTAATGATCTCTTCTACAAAAAACGGTGTCACCGGAAGGAAATACACCTTGTCGGCAATCCCCTCCGACGTCTGGATAGTGGCCACATTCGGATTGACCAATACAGAACTGATTCCTTCTTCCCGCAAAGCTTTGAGTGCCTGTGAACCGGAATAGTCAAATTCACCGGCCTGCCCTATTTTCAGTGCTCCCGATCCCAAGACGAGCACCTTCTTCAGTCTTTTGTTCTCCATATTTACAGATGTTATTTTCAATGATTCCGATAATATAAAAAAATGCATCGCTCCTTCTCAAGAAGAGAGCAATGCATTCTATAGTTGTGAAGCACGATCTGGCAACAGATTGATATCCATACACTGATTTTTCTGCAAAGAAACAATTTATTTTCGTTTTATCGGAAAAATAAGTTGTTTTTTTATATTTTTACCGGCATATCGATTCTTTTCCAATAACTTTTGTCATCTGCCACATCATTTTATCTCCATTCTGCATGCCATGAAACAATCTACACCGGGGCGTCATCCCCTAATTACTTTCGGCATAGGACATAAACATCCATTATTCTATTCTTCCTTCTTCAATATTTCCCAACGCCGTGCCCAATCGTCGAGCACAGCCTCACGCCATCGGGAAACCGTACGGCTGCCCTGCCATTTCCCTTCAAAAAGCCCGGGGGCAGCTTTATCGGTAAACCAATTTTTGCCTACCGGCCATGCATCGACAGTGTGATCGGGGCAAACCGCACTGACGATCAGTGTTCCCTGCCCGTCATCCATCCCCGGAACGGAAAAGGAAAGCGTATAAGGAAGCGTGGCAGGGGCTTTGGGAGAATAGCGAACCGTATAAACACCATTGCCGGCATAATATCCGTCCCAAGACTGACCGTCAATGGTAAGAGTGAGACAAACCGTACCGACGGGAGCATCACATACAGGACCGGCAAAGCAAAATTCCACAACAGAATAAGCAGACACTGTATCGGAGGTCGTCGCGTGACGATGAAAAACGGTTCTCATACTATGAGAGGCCGGTTCAAAACTGCCGCCCCATGATTCACGTCCGGGGTCGGAAGGATCTCCGTCGAGCATATAGAGTAAAGAGGGCGTGTCACCCATCTTCACCAAGCCGGAATAATAATGGATAAAGTTATCGGCCATACATCCGGCACCGGCGATACAATCACGATAATAAAAGGCATTATAACGATCCTGGCGCTTACCGTCGGAAATAAAACCGCGGTAAGAGGCGTTGTTTTCGATAATCCAAAGATCCGGAAAGTTTTCCACAATATATACATAACTGTTGACACTCCACTTTTTATTGGGTCCCCCGATCCAGTAAACCCGAATGCGTGAGCAAATGTCCGGTGCATCATGTAAAGCCTGTGCCACATCGTCAAGACCACCCCAGACCAGGACCCAAAGCGGACGATCACTTTCGCGACGGGCACATTCCACAATCCAGCGCGACCCCTCTGTGGAACTGCCATAGCCTTTAAAACCGGCGGCAGTGCGGCATCCCTGTTTGCAAAGCGGCCGTAACGCGGCAGGAGAAAGCAATCCCGGCAACTGCCGTTGTAATTTCGGATAATCTTGCGCATACAAGTCTATCATACGCAAGATCTCTTCTTTGGATCCATCCCCGAACGAAGGAGAAGAAACCAGCCCTTCCAAATCGAAACGGTCGCTGTACATCATCAGATGTATCATCGATTGGTTATCGTCCGGATCGGTTCCTCCTATGTCCGTACTCACCAGAACACGAGGCTTCTCTGGCACGAGTTGCTGTGCCGGCAACCTATTTGCCAATGACCACCCCAGAATAAAGAAAATTATTACACAAGATTTCATTACATCAAACATTAATATTCAATATTTCCGCTGCCGCATGATAACAAAGACATTTTCCAACGCTTCAAGCATCCGGACAGCAATTTTCTTTGACAAAGATAGCCTATAAAATCGTTTCTGAAACAATTTCCATTCCATATGCGACATAATTCTCTGAATCCATATCAACATACATATGGCAACTGTCCCACTCATTTCTCCAGGACATATCTTTAATCCATTCTTTTTATTTTACCGTCAACACGATACGGCGATAACGCACCAAAGCAGGCAATCGTCGTCTGATCATTTTATGAACATGCCAATGATACTGCGAACTTGAAGTGACGATAGCCTCTATATCCTACCTGTCGGTATAAAACAGAAAACGTACCATCGAGCATTCGTTATCGTTTTTTCCACCGGAAAGGACAATGACTTCGGTTCTTTCATCGGAGGTCACTGCATCTGTGCTGAAAATATTTCCCATGCAAAACAAGCAGCATAATAATAGCAATTTTTCAATTTTTACCATTAATATAACCTCTTTTTTGTACAAGTAAAATATTTTCGGCAAATTTACAGCCGTTTTTCCAGTAATTAATGCCATATCTTCATGAAAAATATACGAAATTCCGAGATTTTAAAGACCTATGATGAAAAACGCACTCAATTCAAACCTTACGGATTGACCTGCGAAAGATGGAAGACATATCCGATGAAACAAGCGGACAGACATAATGAAATAGAACTGAATTTCCTTCCGGCCGGAAGCATTACCTATTTGCATGGAAGTCACCTCACCCGTATTCCAGTCGGAAAACTGACCATATTCTGGGGATTGATTCCACATCGTATTACCGAATATGAAGAAAATACCCGTTACTATGTTTGTACTATTCCCTTATCCATTTTTCTCAGCTGGAAACTTCCTGCCGATTTCGTAAATGGCATTCTGCACGGTAAAATCATGACCGAAGCTGACGATACATACGGTGAACACGATATTTTCATGATCGAAAACTGGATCGATGATCTTAAGACTGAAACCGGAGCCAGTCTGGTACTGAAAGAGATGCAATGCCGTATGACCCGCATGGCCGATCACACCGCTACCATGAAAGAATCCGCTCTTTCCCCGCACACCGATGAAACAAAACCTATAGAACAAATCGCTCTATATATCGCCAAAAACTATAAACAGGACATCCGGGTAGCCGATATCGGTCACGCTGTAGGACTGCATCCCGATTATGCAAACAATATTTTCAAAAAAGCCTTCGGGCATACACTGACCGAACAGATCACACTTGAAAGAATCGCCTATGCACAACGTCAATTGATCACCACCGACACAAGTATTATCGAAATAGCCTATGAATGCGGTTTTAATTCAATCAGTTGCTTTAATGCAGCATTTCTTAAGATCAATCGGTGCACACCGAGAGAATACCGTAAAAAATATTGCCGGTGACATTACTTCAAAAGGAACCTCTCTGAAAAACAGCGGGACATCTCTGACGATTATAAAAGCCAAAAATACCCTGATTATTCTCATCAGATGATAATTTACTTCCAATACAACCGTTTTTGACGATTCAAATATATTTCAAATCATCATCAAATATCAAAACAGGCAAGTTTTCAGTCCAAAATATATAGAGATCAAACTAAACACTCTTTACCCAGGATCATCTGTCAAAACCGCAGATACGTTTGATCTCATTCAGTTTATTGAGTGCATCCAAAGGGGTGAGGCTGTTGATATCCAGATTTTTTATCTCATCGCGTACCTGCGAAAGTATAGGATCCTCCAGCTGGAAAATGTTCAACTGATAACCTTCGGAAGCCGTTTTCTTGACAGAACGGGAAGCAATGGTGCCTGCGGTAGCTTTTTCCACTCCGGTCTGCTGACTTTCAAGATCTTTCAACACTTCATCGGCACGGCTGACAACAGACGGTAACATACCTGCCAGCTTGGCTACATGGATACCGAAACTATGTTCGCTGCCACCGCGTTTCAGTGTGCGTAAAAAGATAACCTTCCCCTCCGATTCGCGTACGGAAACATTGTAGTTGACAATACGATGGAAGGTTTTCTCCATTTCGTTCAATTCATGATAATGAGTGGCAAAAAGCATCTTAGGATGCCCTTTGGCACGCTCATGAATATGCTCGACAATGGCCCAGGCAATGCTGATACCATCATAAGTGCTGGTACCGCGCCCCAACTCGTCGAAAAGAACAAGACTGCGTGGCGAAAGATTGTTCAATATATTGGCTGCCTCAGTCATTTCGACCATAAAGGTAGATTCACCCAAAGATATATTATCGGATGCACCTACACGGGTGAATATTTTATCAACGATACCGATATGAGCAGCATCGGCAGGAACAAAACATCCTATATGAGCCATCAGCGTGATGAGAGCGGTTTGTCGCAGCAATGCCGACTTACCGGCCATGTTAGGACCGGTGATCATCATGATCTGTTGACTGTCATTATCCAATTTTATGTCGTTAGGGACATACATTTCCCCGACAGGCATTTGACGTTCAATGACCGGATGACGTCCCTGACTGATGACAATAGACATATTGTCATCTACTTCCGGACGGATATAATGATAACGCGACGCAATGCGGGAAAATGCAAGCAGGCAATCCAGGCGGGCCATCAGTTGGGCATCTATCTGAATCAGCGGAATATATTCTTCCAGAGCTTTGAGCAAATCCTGATAGAGTTTCTGTTCAAGCATACCGATTCTTTCTTCCGCACCGAGAATTTTTTCCTCATATTCTTTCAGTTCCTGAGTTATATACCGCTCTGCACCTACCAATGTCTGCTTACGGACCCAATCTTCCGGCACTTTATTCTTGTGTATATTACGGACCTCTATATAATAACCGAAGACAGAGTTATAAGCAACCTTCAGGCTTGGAATATTACATTCTTCACCAAGACGTTGCTGAAGAGCAATCAGGTAATCCTTTCCTGAATAAGCTATACGCCTCAATTCATCCAATTCTTCATTTACTCCTTCACGAATCACATTGTCTTTACCGAAAATCACAGGCGGTTCAGGCTCTATTTCCCTGCGGATACGCTCCACAATCATATCGCAGGTATTGATCTGTCCGGCGATGGCGGTCAGCTGACTATTGTCAACCATGGCACAAGCCTGTTTGATCTCCTTCAAGGCTTCGAGAGCTATGCGTAGCTGAACGATTTCACGAGCGTTGGCACGGCCGACAGCTACTTTCGATATGATACGCTCCATATCGCCCAGCCTGTCAAGATTCTCCTCGACGGTTGTCGCAAAATCAGGATCGCGGAAAAAATAATCCACCACATCATGCCTTTCGCGAATGCTTTGCACATGTATGAGAGGAAATAAGATCCATCGGTGCATCAGGCGACCGCCCATCGGGGTGATAGTATCGTCCAAAACCTGCAGTAAAGACCTTCCTCCTTCATTCATAGGGGTTACCAGCTCGAGGCTACGGATAGTAAACTTGTCTAACCTCATATATGCTTCGCTGTCGATACTTCTGATAGTAGTGATATGGGCTACATTTTTATGTAAAGTATCATCCAGATAGCGTAAGATAGCTCCGGCGGCCATGATAGCATGACTCATATGGTCTATGCCGAATCCCTTCAGATTTTGAGTATTAAAAAGGGTAAGTAAGGCCCTTCGGGCATTGTCGTAACTGAAAACAAAGTCGTCCAGCTCGTAACAATAAGGCAGCGAAGTGAATTTCTCCTGATAGAAGGACTTCATACCTTTGACGAAGAGCATCTCTTTCGGTGCATAGTTGTTGATAAGTTTGTCGACATAGTCATAACTACCCTCGGTAGCCATAAATTCTCCGGTGGAAATATCCAAAAATGCCACACCGCAGATATCTTTGGCCGAGAAACTTACAGCTGCCAAAAAGTTATTCTCTTTTGTATTGAGGATATGATCATCTATGGAAAGACCTGGAGTTATCAGCTCCGTGATACCACGTTTGACAAGTTTTTTGGTAAGTTTCGGATCCTCCAATTGTTCGCAGATGGCCACACGCTTGCCTGCCCTGACAAGTTTGGGAAGATAGGTATCCAATGCGTGATAAGGAAAACCGGCCAAAGGATTACCTGCACGCTTGGTAAGAGTTATGCCGAGAATATTATGAGCTTCGACAGCATCTTCACAGAAAGTTTCATAAAAATCGCCCACACGATAGAGAATAATAGCATCGGGATGTTTTTTCTTCATCTCGAAATATTGTTTCATCAGGGGTGTATCGTTTGCAGTCGCGGATTTGGACATACTCTTTTGTTTAATCATTTATAATAATTATCAACAACTGTCGGTAAAAAGTAAAGAAAACTCTATTTGAAGGGACATACTTTCTCATAGGCCTTGAAAAAGTCCCAGATAACCAATCCCGTAGTGACAGCTACATTGAGGGAATGTTTCGTCCCGTACTGCGGTATTTCGAGGCAACCGTCGCAGTTATCCACTACCGACTGCTGAACGCCTTTCACTTCATTTCCCATTACAACAGCATATCTGCGACTGAAATCGGGCTGCCAGTCGGTCAACATCGTACTGCCTTCACATTGTTCAATGGCCATGACTGTATAACCGGATTCCTGCAAAGTCCGTACAGCATCGTGCGTATCTTCAAAATAGCGCCAATCCACGCTGTCTTCCGCTCCCAGCGCCGTTTTATGAATCTCAGGATTCGGTGGAGGCGAAGAAATACCGCAGAGATAGATACTTTTAACCCGGAAAGCGTCCGACGTCCGGAATACGGAACCTATATTATTAAGACTGCGCACATTATCCAGAACGATAACCAAAGGCATCTTGTCGGCAACCTTAAATTGTTCCGCGCTGATGCGACCCATTTCCAAAATAGACAGTTTCTTCATCATAGCTGCAAAGGTAAACAACTTCAACCAAATTGCCAATGTATGGAGGTCTTTAAAATCAAACGGAATACAGAAACCCGTGAAAAAGGAATTCCATTATATACAATTCATACCAATTCCAGCAGATAATAACAATGTGGATAATTACGGAAAAGCCCATGAAAAACTTTATCAAAACTTTTTGACCATAATTATTGCATTTCTCAATTTTTCGGAGCTTATATAACTATCAGAGACAAGCAAAAAAAACATACACAATTTGTAAAAAACTTTTTCACTGCGAAAACCACAATTCTTCATAGGGTAAAACAAAATATAATTATTAACTTTGCCCGGAATTACAGAACAGTTGATATGTTCATAATAGTTCCACAAACAGAAAACAAAACTCTTTTACAGGATATCTATGCTATCGGCAGCCGTAGATAAAAATGTGAATAAGTATTCATAACTTACGTCAGAAAATTATCCTGTAAAGTTATTAACATTATCAACAGACTATAATCATCAATATAAAACGATTTGTTTAAAAAGAATTTTTAAATTAAAGCAATATATATGAATAATAAAGATTGTGCAAAAGTGGAGGATAATACTCTTTTCCGAGATGTGAAAGCATGCGGATTCGTTAACCGGCCGGTTTCTGAGGATATTGATATCGTGTCGGAAATCAAACGGCTTAAAGAGAAGAAGAATGCCGTGATTCTGGCGCATTATTATACCCATGGCGAAGTGCAGGATGTAGCTGACTTTGTCGGCGATAGTCTTGCATTGGCCCAGGTGGCTGCCCGCTCGTCGGCCGATATCATTGTTATGTGCGGTGTTCACTTCATGGGTGAGACCTGCAAGATACTCTGTCCTGATAAAAAGGTGCTCGTGCCCGATATGAATGCCGGCTGTTCTCTGGCAGACAGTTGCCCGGCCGAAGAATTTGCTGAATTTGTCAAGGCTCATCCTGACCATACGGTGATAGCTTACGTCAATACGACTGCGGCGGTCAAATATTATACGGATATAGTTGTCACCTCTACTAATGCCCGTCAGATAGTGGAAAGTCTGCCTGAGGATGGGAAGATCATCTTCGGCCCTGACCGAAATTTGGGTAACTATATCAATTCCGTTACCGGCCGCAATATGTTGCTGTGGAACGGTGCCTGTCATGTTCATGAACAGTTTTCGGCAGAGAAGATCGTGGAGCTTAAGAAGCAGTATCCTCAAGCCAAAGTTCTGGCCCATCCTGAATGTAAGCGTCCGGTATTATTATTGGCTGACAAAGTGGGATCGACTGCTGCTTTGCTCAAATATGCGGTTACCGGAGAGGATAAGATGTATATTGTGGCTACCGAATCTGGAATCTTGCATGAGATGCAAAAGCAGGCGCCGGACAAGGTTTTCATTCCTGTGCCTCCGGAAGTATCCGAATCCGATAAGACTTGCGCTTGCAACGAATGTGCTTTCATGCGCCTCAATACATTACAGAAGGTATATAATACATTATTATATGAATTGCCCGAAATAGAGGTCGATCCGGCTATCATAGATCGTGCCCGCCAGCCTATTGACAGGATGCTGGAGATTTCTGCCCGTTTGGGACTTTGATGGAAAGGGTTATAAACTGGAAGAATTCGAATATATGTCTGAGAATATATCACAACGGCTGGAGATAATGGCTCCTGTGGGGAGTTATGAATCTTTGATGGCTGCTATTCAGTCCGGGGCCAATTCTGTTTATTTTGGCATAGAAGGTTTGAATATGCGCGCCGGTTCGGCAGCCAATTTTACCATTGAAGATTTGCACAAAATCGCTAGACTTTGTCATGAACATGGTCTGAAAAGTTATCTGACGGTCAATACGATTATGTATGATGAGGATTTGGAGACCATGCGGCATATTATAGACGCTGCGGCCGAGGCCCGGATCTCTGCCATCATTGCTTCCGATGTCTCTGCTATGACTTATGCTGTCAGCCGTGGTGTGGAGGTGCATCTTTCCACTCAGTTGAATATTTCCAATGTAGAGGCATTGCGTTTTTATGCTCGGTTTGCCGATGTTGTGGTTTTGGCACGGGAATTGAATATGACGCAGGTGAGCCACATTCATGAGGCGATCGTAAGAGAGCGTATCACCGGGCCGAAAGGAGAACTGATACGCATCGAAATGTTTGCTCACGGTGCTTTGTGTATGGCTGTTTCCGGCAAATGTTATTTAAGTCTGCATGAATATAATCGTTCGGCCAACAGAGGTATGTGCGGACAAGTCTGTCGTCATGCCTATACGGTAAAAGATCGTGAAAAAGATCTGGAACTGGATATTGAAAACAAGTACATCATGTCTCCGAAAGACCTCAAGACTATTCATTTTTTGAATAAAATGATAGATGCGGGGGTGGAAGTTTTCAAGATTGAAGGTCGTGCGCGAGGTCCGGAATATGTCAGGACGGTAGTTTCTTGCTATCGGGAAGCTATTGAGGCTATCCGTAATCAGAACTTCGGAGAAGATAAGATTGCCGGTTGGAACGACCGTCTTTCCACGGTCTTCAACCGTGGTTTCTGGGACGGATATTATTTAGGACAACGCCTTGGTGAATGGAGTCACCACTACGGTTCCGTCGCTAAGGAACACAAAGAGTATTGTGCCAAGACCGTAGGATATTTTGCCAAGGTAGGAGTGGGTGATTTCCTTTGCGAGGCGCA